>NZ_CP009122.1:3181927-3483870 GCF_000803645.1 Sphingopyxis fribergensis
GTGGCCCGCGACATAATCGGCCTTCGCTGGCAGCGTCACGCCGCCTTCCTTTTCGAGCACGCGCAGCGTTGCGATCGCATTCGCCATGATTGCGGGCTGGGCGTTTTCGGTGAGGACCAGCTGATCCTCGGGCCCTTCGCTCATCAGCTGGAACAACTTTTGCCCGAGCGCGTCGTCGACTTCCTGAAACACTTCGCGCGCGACCGGCGAAGCATCGGCGAGCGCCTTGCCCATGCCGACGGCCTGGCTGCCCTGACCCGGAAAAATAAATGCGCGCATGATGCGTCCCTTCGCATGTTTTTGAATTGGCCCGCGCCTATTCCTTCACCCCGCGCGATGCAAGCCGAAGGGCACGACCTTGTTGTTCGCGTCATGGCCGATGTCGGCACGGCCGAGCCACGGGATGCCGGCGCGCGCGCACCAGCCATGGGCGATGTCCTCCGCCTCCATACCAAAGGGGCGGTCGTTTTCGCGAATATCGCTGACACGCCCCAGGCGCAGCCCTGCCAGCCCGCGCGGGCCGAGATAGGTTGCAACATGAAAGAAGGCGCGGTCGAATGCATAGAGATACTCGCTGACCTCCTCGACGAGCAGGACATGGCCCGAGAGGTCGGGTTCGAGCGGGGTGCCGAGCAGCATCGACAGCGTCATCAGGTTGAACGCGGCGTGGCGCGCGCCGTGCTGCAAACCCGGCTCGCACGCCCCCGGATCGCGCGCGACGAGCCAGTCGAGCGCCCGCAGCGCCGCGGCATCGCCGCCCTCGCGCCGGATATCGGCGACCATCGGGCCGTGCGCGACATGGTCGAACCCCTCGCGATAGAGCGCGCCGAGCAGATTGCCCTGATCCGAATAGCCAAGAAACGCCTTGCCCCGCGCGCCATCGGTCATCGCGGCGACTGCATCCTCGGCGATGCGACATGCGCCATAACCGCCGCGCGCGAACCAGACTGCGTCGATGTCGGAGCGGTTCGCCATTTCGACGAGCGCGGCGAAACGATGCCCGTCCTCCCCTGCGAAATGGCCGTGCGTCGCGAAACATTGCGGGTCGAAAACGAGCTCGACGTCGGGGTAACCGAGGCTCGCGAGCGCACGCACCGCCTCGGCATCGTCGGGCAGGATCGGGGTCGAGGGAGCTACTATTCCGATGCGCATGGAGCGACCTTTAAATCCGTTCGTGTCGAGCGAAGTCGAGACACCCATCGCCGAAGCGCCCAGCCGAGGGGCATCTCGACTTCGCTCGATGCGAACGGGAAAGAGAGTGCCGCTCTGGTTGCAAACCCTTCATCAAAGCCATATCGCGCCGCGATGGCCGAAAACAAATCCTATTTCTTCTGCGGCATCGGCGGGTCGGGCATGTTGCCGCTCGCGATGATCGTCGCGGCGCGCGGCGCGGCGGTTTCGGGCTCCGATCGCAGCCGCGACCAGGGCCGGACACCCGAGAAATTCGCCTGGCTCGAAAGCCAGGGCATCGCTTTCTATCCGCAGGACGGCAGCGGGCCGCAGGCGGGCCAGATTCTCGTCGCCTCGGCGGCGATCGAGGACAGCGTACCCGATATCGCCGCCGCCAACGCGCTCGGCCTCGCCCGCATGGCGCGCGCCGACCTCAACGCCGCGCTGTTCAACGACGCCGAAAGCGCAATCGGCGTCGGCGGCACGAGCGGCAAGTCGACCGTCACCGGGATGATCGGCTGGATCCTGGAAAATACCGGCCGCAAGCCGACGGTGATGAACGGCGCCGTGATGCGCAATTTCTCGGGCGAAGACCGGCCGTTTGCTAGCGCGCTGGTCGGCGATGCCGCCATTTATGTCAGCGAGGTCGACGAGAGCGACGGTTCGATCGCACTCTATCGCCCCGATGTCGCGGTCGTCACCAACATCAGCCTCGACCACAAGAGCCTTGAAGAACTGCACCGGCTATTCGGCGATTTTGCCGCGAAAGCACGCGTCGCCGTGGTCAACGCCGACGATCCCGAATCCGCCCCGTTGATGCGCGGCGGCAATGTCCTGAGCTTTGGCTTCGGGGACGCTGCGGCGGTGCGCGGCAGCGATTTCGAGGCCCTCGCCGACGGTTGCCGCTTTGCAGCGAACGTCGACAGCTACCGGTACGAGATACGCCTTCGCATGCCCGGGCGCCACAACGCCGCCAACGCCCTCGCTGCGATCGCCGCCGCACGCGCGGTCGATATCCCGGTTGCCGAAGCGGTCAACGCCCTGGCCAGCTTTGCGGGCCTGGCGCGCCGTTACGAGGTGCTGGGCCAAGCGAACGGCATCACCGTCATCGACGATTTCGCGCACAACCCCGACAAGGTCGCCGCGACGCTTGCCGCCGTTGCTGAATTGCCGGGGCGTGCTTTGCTGTTCTTCCAGCCGCACGGCTATGGCCCGCTCCGCCAGATGGGCAAGGAACTCGCCGCGAGCTTTGTGGCCGGGATGCGGCCCGACGACAAGCTGTTCGTCTGCGATCCCGTCTATTTCGGCGGCACCGTCGACCGCAGCATCGGCAGCGAAGCGCTAGTCGCCGATATCGTCGCGGGCGGTGGCGACGCCGTGCATCTGACGACCCGTACCAACTGCGGCGCCGCGATGATTGACGAAGCGAAACCAGGCGATCGCATCCTGATCCTCGGCGCGCGCGACGACACGCTCACCGAATTCGGTCGCGAACTCTTGGAAAAGCTGGCCGTCCGCGCTTGATTTCCTCCCGCGAATCTGTATAGGCCGCCGCTTCGGGGCGAGGCCACGTGCCATTCGCCCCGTTTGTTTTGCACCAATTCGCGAAGCAGAGACGACAGCCGGAGGGGTTTCGCGATTGGCGCGAAACCAGCGATCGGCCAAATCGAAGGAAGCGCACCATGCCGTTTTACGAGCATGTTTTTATCGCGCGTCAGGACCTGAGCCAGGCTCAGGTCGACGCGCTGGCGGAAACCGTCACCAACGTCATCGGCGAATTTAAGGGCACGGTTCACAAGACCGAGACCTGGGGCCTGAAGCAGCTCGCCTACAAGATCCAGAAGAACCGCAAGGGTCATTATGTGATGTTGTCGGCTGAAGTCGCAGGCGAAGCCATTGCAGAGATCGAGCGTCAGGCTGCGATCAACGAAGATATCATCCGCTGGCTCACCATCAAGGTCGACGAACTCGAAAAGGGTCCGTCGGTGATGATGCGCAAGCAGGAACGTCGTGGCGGCCGCGGCGGTCGTGACCGCGACGGCGAAGAATAAGGATAACGATCATGGCACGACCCTTTTTCCGCCGCCGCAAGACCTGCCCCTTCAGCCAGAAGGACGCACCGGTCATCGATTACAAGGACGTCCGTCTGCTCCAGGGTTACCTGTCGGAGCGTGGCAAGATCGTCCCGTCGCGGATCACCGCGGTGTCCACCAAGAAGCAGCGTGAGCTGGCGAAAGCGATCAAGCGCTCGCGCCACATCGGCCTGCTCCCCTACATTGTGAAGTAAGGAGGGCTGGTCCGATGGAAATCATCCTGCTCGAACGCATCGAGAAACTCGGCGGCATCGGCGATGTCGTCAACGTCAAGAACGGCTTTGCCCGCAACTATCTGTTGCCGAACAACAAGGCGCTTCGTGCGAACGACGCCAACAAGAAGCTGTTCGAAGCGAACCGCGGCAAGATCGAGGCCGATAACGCCGAACGTCGCACCGACGCCGAAGGCCGCGCCAGCGGCATCAACGGCAAGCAGATCGTCCTGATCCGTCAGGCGTCGAACACCGGCCAGCTTTATGGTTCGGTTTCGGTCCGTGACATCGTCGACGCCCTTGCCGAAGACGGCGTCGAAGGCATCGGCAAGTCGATGGTCGAACTCGAACGCCCGATCAAGTCGCTCGGCTTGGTCGACGTCAAGGTCAAGCTGCACCCCGAAGTCATCGTGACTGTCGGCGTCAACGTCGCGCGTTCGCCCGACGAAGCCGAAATGCAGAAGCAGGGCATCGACGTCATCGCTGCGATGTTCGAGGAAGAACAGGCTGAAGCGGTTGCGACGGCTCTGGAACCCGACAGCGAAGACGAATTCGAAGACGCGACGCCGCCTTCGGAACTCGCTGCCGAAGCTCCGGCTGCGGACGAAGCCGAAGAAGCTTAAGCTTCCTATGGCCAAAGCCTTTTGAAAGGGCCGCGTTTCCGAAAGGGAGCGCGGCCCTTTTCTTATGCGCCGCCCTTTCCTATGGCGGCAGGTGATGGCCGACGATCCCTTTCAGTCCCGCTTCGCCGCCGATGCGAGCCTGCTGCCGCATATGGCGGATCTCGCGAACGACCGGGTGCTGATCGCGCTGCTGGCCGAGGCCGATTATCGCGCGGCAAGCTTCCTCGACCAACGGCTGCTGACCGATCGCATCGGGCGCGAATGGATGGCGTGGAACGCCCTGCCCGATCTTGGCCCGGCTGCTCCGCGTCCCGATTTCATCTTTCACATCGGCCATGTGGGATCGACGCTGGTATCGCGCCTGCACGCCGAGGCTGGCGACGTGCTGCCGCTACGCGAGCCGATGCTGCTGCGCACGCTGGCGCAGGTCGCCGAACGGATCGACCGGCTGGAATCACTCTGGTCGCCCGAGCTTTACAAGACGCGGCGCGCGCAGCTACTCAGCTGGCTCGGCCGCAGTTTCGCGCCCGGCCAGCGCGCGATGGTTAAGGCGTCGAGCGTGATCACGGCGATTGCCGATGACCTGACAGGTGCCGACGGCCACGCACTGTTCCTGTACGTCCCGCTTCCCCGCTATATCGAGACGATCGTCGCGGGCGAGGCGTCGATGGCTGAGACGTTGGCCCAAGCCCCAGGCCGTATCGCGCGGCTCGCCGCCCTGCTTCCCGACTTCCCCCACGCGCTGTGGCAGCTGCCGCCGGTCACGCGCGTCGCGATGAGCTGGCTTTGCGAAATGGCGACGGCGCAGCGAACCTTGCCGCGCGCCGATCGGCGGCATCTGTGGGTCGATTTCGAGCAGCTTCTGGCCGATCCCGCCGCCGCGCTTGCCGCGCAAAACGAACATTTCGGGCTACCTGTCGATCGAGCGCGTATCGACGCCGCACTCTCCGGTCCCGTCATGCGCCAATATTCGAAGGCGCCCGAGCACGGCTACAGCCCCGACCTGCGCCGCGAACTGCAGGCACAGGCGGCCACCGAACACGCCCCCGCCATCGCCGAAGCGATCGCCTGGGTTGAAGCGCTCACCGCACGCTATACAAGCCTTGGCGACCTGCCGATCCGCGGCGCATAGGAAATCAGGATGTTCAAACTCGTCCCACTGCTCGACGATGGCGCGGTCCGTGCGCTCCGCGAGATCGCCGCCAACGGCAAGTTCGTCGACGGAAAGATCAGCAATCCGCATTCGACGGTGAAGAACAACCTCCAGCTTCACGACGCGGGCGCCTATGAACGTTCGTCGAAGATCCTGCTCGACGCGATGGTGCAGAACCCCGATTTCATGGAATTCTCCTTTCCCGCGCGGATCGCGCCGCCGCTGATGACTCGCTACACGCCGGGCATGCATTATGGGCTGCACCCCGATGCCGCCTATATCCCCCTGCCCGACGGTCAGCTTCGCACCGACGTCAGCTGCACCATATTCCTGAACGACCCCGCCGATTATGACGGCGGCGCGCTGCGTGTGCAGCTGGGCAATGCCGACCTGCGCTTCAAGGAAGCGCCGGGCGTCGCGGTCGTCTATCCCTCGCACACATTGCACGAGGTCGAGCCGGTGACGCGCGGCGAGCGGCTGGTTGCGATCACCTTCATTCAGAGCCTGATCCCCGACGTCGCGCACCGCAACCTGATGTACGAACTGAACGAAGTTGCGGCGATCGAGGGCGGCAAGATGGAGCCCGCGAATTTCACGCGGCTCCAGGCGATCCAGTATCAGCTTCTCAGGATGTGGCGGCGCTAAGGCCGCCGCCCGGTCAATAGCCCATCAGCGAGAGCACTTCCTTGCGACTGCGCTCGTCGTCGAGGAAGCAGCCAAGTAGACGACTCGTCACCATGCCGACGCCGGGGGTGCGCACCCCGCGCCCGGTCATGCAGCCATGTTGCGCATCGATGACCACCGCGACGCCATGCGGGTGGAGATTGTCCCAGATGCAGCGCGCCACCTCGGCGGTCAGCCTTTCCTGCACTTGCAGGCGCCGCGCGAAGCCGTTGAGAACGCGCGCGAGCTTGGAAATGCCGACGACGCGGTCGCGCGGCAGGTAAGCGATCGACGCCTTGCCGGTGATCGGCGCCATATGATGTTCGCAGTGCGACTGGAACGGAATGTCGCGCAGCAGCACGATCTCGTCATAACCGCCCACCTCCTGAAAGGTGCGCGACAAATGCAGCGCCGGATCCTCACCATAACCCGAACAATATTCCTTCCACGCGCGCGCGACGCGGCGCGGTGTATCGAGCAATCCTTCGCGCGCCGGATCATCGCCCGCCCATTCGATCAACGTCCGCACGGCGTCGGCGACATGATCGGGGACGACCACCTTGCCGTCGGGTCCCAACTCGGTCTTGCTGTCGCTCATCGCCCCGCTTTCACTGTTGCCATCTTGTCGCACATCTCGCCCTCCCAGAGCCGATAAGCAAGGCCTGGACAAGTAGAATTTGTGACAGCCCAGCAAGTTTACGTTGCGGAATCTTGGCTTTTTGCGAATTCCAAGAGGCGCGGTTTCGCGTCCTTTTTTGGGCCGAACAAGTCACTTGACGCTTTCGTCAACTCGGCGCACCTTTGCGGCATACAGAACTCGCTCAAGCGGGTCGTATTCCGGAGAGGCCGGCGTTTTCCCCGACGCCGGTGGGAGAGGACGATGACCAGCACAGCTGGCAGGTGGGATATTCAAAAGCACATGGCCGCTTTGGCCCGGTGCTCTTTGCCATGTCTGGTCGTTTCCCCTCCCCTTACCACAATTTGACGTTGGGCGGCCCCGCATCTGCGGGATCGAAAAAGGGAGGCTATAGATGAAGTTCAAGGCACTGATCGGAACCTCGATCCTTGCGATGACGGTGGCGACGCCGGCATTTGCACAGGACGCGGCGGATGAAGTGGAACGCGATGCTTTCGGCGGCGAAATCGTCGTCACGGCGCAGCGCCAGTCGGAACGTCTGCAAGACGTGCCGATCGCGGTCAGTGCCTTCTCGACCGAGGCACTCGAAGCACAGCAGATCAAGACGCCGTCCGATCTTCAGCTGACCCTGCCGAACGTCACCTTCACCAAGACCAACTTCACCGGCGCCAGCTTCACGATTCGCGGGATCGGCGATCTTTGCGTCGGCACGACGTGCGACAGCGCGACCGCGATCCATCTGAACGGCGACCCGCTGTTTTCGACCCGCCTGTTCGAAACCGAATTCTATGACCTGGAACGTGTTGAAGTGCTGCGCGGGCCGCAGGGGACGTTGTTCGGCCGCAACGCGACGTCGGGCGTGGTTAACGTCATCACCGCCAAGCCGAAGCTGGGCGCGTTCGAAGCTGCCGCCGAAGCCGAATATGGCAATTTCGATTCGATGAAGGGCAAGGCGATGGTGAATATTCCCATCGGCGACACCATGGCCTTCCGCGTCGCGGGCATCTATCTGAACCGCGACGGCTATACGAAGAACAGCTTCCTCAACACCCGCATCGACGACCGTGATCTCTATTCGGTCCGCGGATCGCTGCGCTGGGAACCCTCGCCCGACACGACGATCGACCTGCTCGGGTCCTATTTCCGCGAAAAGGACAAGCGCACGCGCATCCAGAAGCAGCTTTGCCAGCGCGATCCGACCGGCATCCTTGGCTGCTTGAACAGCCGCCTCGACAGTTCGCCCTTCAACGGTAACGCGACCTTTACCGCCGCGCTTACGTCGAAGGAGTTTCTGGCGATCCGCGGCATTCCCAACGGCACGGTAACTCCGACCAACCCGGCGGGTCTCGATTTCTCGCTGGGCAGCCTCTACGGCCCCGATGTCTATGCCAATACGACGATCCCGAGCGATCCGCGAACCGTTAACACCGCCTATACGCCCAGCTATTTCACGAGCGAGCTGACGCTGCAGGCCCAGATCGAACATAATTTCGGTCCGGTGTCGTTGCAGGTTTCCGGCCAGTATCAAAAGGTGAAGCTCGACGCGTCCCAAGATTACAACAGCAACGTCGGCAACCGCGCGCTCTATGGCACCGGCCTCGCGAACCTGCAGGCAGCGGCCAGCGGAGCCTTCGGCCCCGGTCTTCAAGCCTATTTTGCTCCCGTCGCCGCAGCGATCATTCCCGACGGCCCGACGGGTCAACTCTGCACCTCGCTCGCCGAGGAAACCGGCTACGGCAGCTTTGGCGGCAACAAGATTTGTAGCGACCAGTCACTGCAATTCGACCGCTCGAACCAATATAACAGCAGCTGGTCGGTAGAAAGCATCCTGTCGAGCGACCTCGACGGGCCGTTCAACTTTCTGGTCGGCGGCATCTATGCCGATTATCACCTGACCGAAAACAGCTATTATGTGAACGCCTTCCCGATCGATTATCTGGCCGGTGTGCTGGGCGCATTCACGGCAGCGAATAACCGGGTGCCCGATCCAAACAACCCCGGTCAGACGATTGCCGCCCCCTTGCCGCCATCGTTCCTTGCGACGCCATTCTTCCGCAACAATACCGATGATCTGAAGATCAAGTCCTACGGTCTGTTCGGCGAAGCCTATTTCGAGTTCAGCGATCGTCTGAAGCTCACCGCGGGCCTGCGTTACAACAACGACAAGAAGACCGTGATCGCACGGTCTACGCTCGCCGCGTTCCTCGCCCCCCACGGCGGCGACGGAACGGTGTTTGACTCGCCCTTCGTCGGCTCGTTCGATGCCGATCCCGGCACGCCCGGCAACCAGCTCGTCCAGGAACGCACTGTCAAGTTCAACAAGCTGACGGGTCGCGCGGTGCTCGACTTCAAGATCACCGACGACAATCTGATCTACGCCTCCTATTCGCGCGGCTATAAGTCAGGCGGTATCAACCCGCCGCTGCAGCCGATCTTCGAGGTGCCCGAATCGTTCAAGTCCGAACAGGTCGACGCATTCGAAATCGGATCGAAGAACAGCTTCGGCAACGGCGCGCTGCAGCTGAACCTGACGGCCTTTTACTACAAGTACAAGGATCTCCAGCTCAGCAAGATCGTCGCCCGCACCGCGGTCAACGACAATGTCAGCGCCGATATCTACGGCTTCGAAGCCGAGGCCATCGTCCGCCCCGATCCCGACGTGGTGGTCAACCTCGGTTTCAGCTATCTGCACAGCAAGGTCACCGACGACAAGTTCACCAGCAATCCGCGTGACTTTGGCGGCGGCCGATCCGATGCCGTGATCATCAAGGACATCACCAACGCCGCCAACTGTGCCGTCGCATCCTCGTCGGGTAATGTCGCAGGGGTCAACGCCTTTGTGAACGGGGTCCAGCAGGTCATCAACGGCGGCTTTGTTCCGGGTGTGCAGGGCGGCGCAGGCTTGCGACCGACCACCGCTTTTCCGGCCGACGGCGGCATCGCTTCAACCGGTGCTTTCAGCATCTGTTCGGTGATGGAAGCCGCTGCGGGCGGGGCCTTTGCGGCCGCAGGACTAACACCTGCGGACTTTGGCGGGATCGAATATTTCTCTGCCGGTGTCCCCGTCAACATCAAGGGCAACCAGTTGCCGCAGGCGCCGAACTACAAGTTCAGCGCGGGCATTCAGTACACCGCACGGCTGGGCGGCGGCGACATGTCCCTCGTCCCGCGCGTCGACCTCGCCTATACCGGCGAAAGCTACGGCAGCATCTTCAACGGCAATGTGAACCGGATCAAGGGCTATGCCCAGGTCAATGCCCAGGTGCAGCTGAACGGCGCCGACGACAAATGGTATGTGAGGGGGTTCATCCAGAACGTCTTCGATGCCAACAGCGTCACGGGCCTGTACATCACCGACCAGTCATCGGGGAACTACACCAACATCTTCACCCTCGAACCGCGCCGCTATGGCATCGCGGCCGGCGTGAAGTTCTAGGCGTACCGGCGGCAACGCCAACAAAAAAGCCCCGGCCTCTCCATCGGGAGGCCGGGGTTTCTTTTTACCTGCTGTCCGGGCTCCGACGCCTGGATGACGCCAGAGGCTCGGACCAGCGCGCCGATCAGAACTTGGCGCGCAGCTTCACGCCATAGAGCCGCGGCGGCGCCGGGTAGACCGCGAAGCTCGCGCTCTGCTCGGGGATCGGGAACGAGGTGACGTTGTAATATTTGTTGAACAGATTCTCGACGTAGAATTCGACGGCGTAGTTCTGGTCGGGACCGAAATTCACCCCGGCCCGCGCGTTGACGATCGAATAGCCGTCGTTGGCCGTGAACGGCACCGCGACCGGATCGTTGATCGTGTTCGCGTCGCTGTTCATCCGCCAGTCGATGTGCACCAGGCCGCCGACATTGCTGCTGATCTGCGGAGTCCAGGTGACCGCACCGGTGACCACATGCTTGGGCGAATTGGTCAGCGGCAGGCCGTTGTCGTCGCCGGCTGCCGGATCTTTCACTTCGGTATCGACATAGGAATAGCCGAGCGTGAAGTTGAGGTTCGGCGCCGGGCGAATGATTGATTCAAGTTCGACGCCCTGCGCAACCACCTTGTCGAAATTCTGGACGACGAAGTTGTTCCCCTCGAAGGCTAGATTCTGATAGCCCTTGAGCTCGGTATAGAAGAGGTTGGCGTTGAACTGAAACGCCGAGCTGAAATCGGTTTTCACGCCGACTTCATAGGAGTCGACGTCCTCGTTACCGAATTCGAGGTCCGAAGCCTGCGCGCCGTTGCCGCCCGGCAGAAACGCGGTGTCGAACGAACCACGGTCGAGGTTGTAACCGCCCGACTTGTAGCCGCGGTCATAACCGCCATAGACCATCACCCGATCGTCGAGCTTGATCGACAGCTTGGCGGTGCCGGTCAGCTTGCTCTCGCTACGCTTGTCGCGATAAATCCCGTTGAATTCGGGATTGACCACGGGGTTGCAGACCAGATTCGTGATGGCGTTGCCGAGGCCTGAGGGCAGCCCCTGCAGCGCCTGACGATAGAGCGCGTAACGGGGACCCTGCAGCGTCGAGCAGCCGGGTAGGTTCGACTGCAGATCGGCGTTCAGCTTCTTCGTTTCATGATTGTAGCGCAGACCGAGGGTCAGCGAGACATTGTCGTTGAAATCGATGATGTTGTGCGTGAACAGCGCGAAGGCTTCGGTGTTGACGCGATACGCGTCGGCGATCTGGCCCTGTCCCGCCTGCGGCGCGGGCAGCGGCGTCAGGAAGGTATCGAGCACGCCCGCCTGTGCGGCAGCGGCCGCGAGCTGCGGGTTAGAAGCCAGCAGCACCTGACCGACCAGCGGCGAATTCGGGATCGACTGGAAGATCTGGAAACCCGTCGGTCCGGGCACCGCAGAATCGGTCAGCGCGTTGATGAAGGCGTCGACATATTGCGCGCCCTGCGTGCCGAAGCGCGTCCGTTCGGTATATTTCAGCTTTTCGTTGAGGTAGAAACCGCCGATCAGCCAGTCGACATGATCGTCGAAGGCCGTGCCCTTGAGCCGGACTTCCTGCGTGAAGTCGCGCATGTTGATCGGCATATTTTCGCGATAGGCGCGGTCGATGCCCGAGAAATCGACGTCCATGCCGCGGATCGCCTTCCAGTCGCGATATGCGGTGATCGAGGTCAGTTCGACGCCGCCCAGATCCCAATCGAGCTGGCCCGAGACGCCCCATTCGCGCATTTTTTCGGTGAGGTCGCGGTTGGGCGAGTAAGCGACTTCGCGATCCTTGGGGTTGAAGGGCGCAACGATGCCGGTCAGGCCATTGGCGGCCGCCAGTCCCTGAATGACCGCGCTCGCGGCAAAGGCGGGCGTGCCCGGCTGTGCGAAGCCCGAGTTGGTGTTGAGCGCGCCGCAGCATTGTTCATTGGTCTTGGCGTAATCGGCGATCAGGCGGAACGAAACATCGTCCTTCTCGAACAAGGCCTGCCCGCGTACCGACCAGCGGTCGAGATCGTTGAAGCGGCGATCGCTGTTCACATCTTTGATATAGCCGTCACGCTTGTGATAGCCGCCGTCGAGCCGCAGCGCGAAGGTTTCGGATACCGGGCCGGTCACGCCGGCTTTCAGCTCGATCTCGTCGAGGTTGCCATAGCTCGCCTCGGCATAACCGCCGAGCGTGAAGCTCGGCTTTTGCGTGACGATGTTGAGTGCGCCTGCCGAGGTGTTGCGGCCGAACAGCGTGCCCTGCGGCCCACGCAGCACTTCGACGCGGTCGATCGGCGGCAGGTCGGCGAGAGCGAGACCGGCGCGGGCGCGGAAAACGCCGTCGACGAAGACGCCGACCGAGGGTTCGAAGCCGGGGTTGTCACCCGCCGTACCGATACCGCGGATGCGAAGCACCACACCGCTCGCCGTCGACTGGCCCGTCGTGGCCTGGAAGCTCGGCGCGATCTGGCGGAGGCCGCGAATATCGCTGATACCAGCATTTTCCAACTGCTCGCCGCCGACGACGTTGACCGCGATCGGAATATCCTGCGAACGCTGCGCGCGGCCCGTCGCGGTGACGATGATGTCGTTGCCATAATCGGTGTCGTCGGTCGCGGTCGCCGCATCATCGGCGGGGGCGGCGTCCTGGGCGAAGGCGATGGCGGGAGTGGTGGCGGCGCACAGCATGGTGGCGCCCAACAAAATGTTGCGCAAAGTCATGACGATATCTCTCTCTCCAAAACCCACCGAGGCGCAGCCAAAGGCTTATCGGGAGATGCCCGGCAGTGAATGGCCGGTCTAGCGCACCGCCCCGCCGCGTCAACGCGCACGCGCGCGAGACTGCCGATTTTCCGGTGATTCGTGACTAAATAGCAACAGTTTACGTTACGGCGCCGCGATGATGCGCGCGTGCAATGCTTTGCCAATGAATAGTTGCTAAGGCTTACCGCCATGTCAGGTCGCGCAATGCCCCCCGAAACCTCCATTGGTCCAGACACGCCTATTGCGCCCGATTTCGGCCAGCAGGTCCGCCGTGCGGTTATCTGGCGCTCCGGGTCGCAGATCGCCGGGCAAATCATCGCCTGGGGCTCGACCTTCCTCGTCATCCGTATCCTCACGCCCGAGGATTATGGCTTGTTTGCGCTGACCCAGGTGATGCTGATGCTCTTCACCTTGCTCAACGGCTATGGCCTCGCGAGCGCCGCGATACAGCGCGACAAGGTTAGTCGGCATGAGCTGAGGCAGATATTCGGGCTGATGCTGCTGCTCAACGGCGCGCTCGCGCTCGCGCAAACCCTCTGCGCCCCGCTCGCAGCGGCCTATTATCGTCAGCCGATGGTCGCCGACCTGCTCCGCGTCCAATCGCTGATCTACCTCACCATTCCCTTCTCGGCGCTTGCCTATGCCCAATTGGCGCGGTCGATGGAGTTCCAGCGTCAGGCGCAGGTCAATCTGGTCTCGGCGCTGATCGGCGCGAGCGTGGCGCTCGGCGGCGCGCTGGCGGGCTGGGGCGTGTGGGCCCTGGTCTGGGCGCCGATCGCCATGTTCGCGGCGCGCGCGCTGGGCCTGACGATCGCGGCGCGCAGCTGGATGTGGCCGAGCTTCGATTTCCGCGGCGCGGGCTCGATCGCGCGCTACGGCGGCCTTATGGCGGTCGGACAATTGTTCGGCTTCGTGCAGAGCCAGGCCGATATTTTGGTCGCGGGCCGCTGGTTCGACGCGCATCTGGTCGGCATCTACACCACAGCGCTGCTGCTGACGCAGATCTTCAACAACAAGGTCGTGCCGCCGCTCAACGAGGTGGCCTTTGCCGCCTATGCGAGGATGCAGAATGACCGGCTCGCGCTGACCGCGGGCTTCACGCGCTCGACGCGCGCAATCATGGTCGCCGCGATGCCCTTTTTCTTCGGGCTCGCCGCGGTGGCCGAGCCACTTGTGCTCACCCTGCTCGGCGAGAAATGGCGCGAGATCGTGCCGCTGCTCCTGCCGCTGGCGCTCGCCATGCCGTTCTGGACGCTGTTCACTCTGCTCCGGCCTGCAACCGACGCGCTCGGTCGGCCGGGCATCGCATCGGGCAATGCCGCCGCCGGCGCGCTGCTGATGCCCGTCGTGTTCCTGGCAGGGGCGCAATGGGGCATTATCGGGATCGCGTGGGCGTGGATGGTCGCCTATCCGCTGCTGCTCGGTTTTGCCGCCGTGAGGTCGTTGCCGATCATCGGGATCGGATCGATCGCCCTGCTGCGTGCTGTTGCGCCGCCGGTTCTCGCCGCGGCGGTCATGGCCGCGGCGGTGATGCTGGTCGACCGCATGCTGCCCGCGATGCCGCAAGCGTTGCGGCTGGGGGTGCTCGTCGCGACAGGGGGGCCGATCTATTGTCTGTGGCTGTTCCTGTTCGCACGCGAGACGGTGCGCGACCTGATCGCACTGGTGCGGGGCCGACGCATGCCGACCGATGCGGAAGTCGCCGTTTAAGTCCGGCCCAGCCCAGCGATCGCCGCGCGCGTCGCGTCGAGATACGCGCTACCGCTGAAACGATAGCTGCCGATGAAATGAACGAAGCGCGCGTCAGACGGCACCCCTTCGTCCCAGAAATTGAGATAATGGTCATAGGGCAGCAACAGAGCATCGGGCTCGTTGGCGATGACCATGTTCGAGGTCACCTGTTCGCTGCCCCATCGCGACCAGCGCTCCGTTCCAAGCAAGCGCTCGGCCTCGATCGAAAAGGCTTCGGCAAGCGCGCGACCATCACCGCCGCGCGCAAACCCGGCGAAGCCCGAACATCCCCGCACATAGAGGGGGCTTGCGAGCATCGGCAGCGCAACCCGGTCGAGTCCGCTCTCGATCGCACCTTGCACATGCGCATCGGGATTGAACAGGAAGGCCGCATCATCGGTCTTTTCCGCCATCTCGGCGAAGGACAACAGCCGCGAATCCGGATCGCCGCGCAATGTGAAGCTGCGATTCTGTGCGATCGCCGCCGCGATCTCGGGCACGGCGCCCAGCGCGACCGTGTCCGAATCGAGCTGGATGACATAATCATTCGCGCGCATGTCCAATATCGTAAGGAGTCTCTCCCATGTTCCGCCACGGGGGCACGGGCCGGTATCGACATCCGCGAGCGAAAGGATGCGCGGATTTCCCAGCTGCTGGGCAAGTATGTCCCGATCATCGGCGGTCAATGTGCCGTCGTCGAGGATCACGATGCGCCCGCGCCGAAGCCGCGCATGCAGCGACTTGACCGCAACCAGATAGGGCAGCAGCACCCGCGTGCCGATCATGGAAAACAGGACCAGGCCGTCGTCGGCCGGCACAACCGGCGGCGTATCCAGCACCGCACGCGCCGCGGCGCGGTGCGCGCTTTCCTTCCATAACCGCTTGAGTTTGTTCACGACCCTGTTCATCGCGCGGCCGTAACACGCGTGGCAAATCAATGGTAGTGGCGAAAATCGGCGCATTTGCGCCCTTTCAGGACGATTCTTGCCACCGATATCGGGGTGGTCGCGGGCGATAGCGATCCGCGCGTGCCGTGCGTCATGTCCAATTGTCGCATTTCACGGAAGCTGACTCAAATTCCAAATAAGTGACTCAGGACGCTCCCACGTCGTGCCGCCAAGTGTATGAAGATAATCAATGCAACATTCGGGAAAAAAACGGCGCGGATTGTTGACGCAGCCGAGTCTGCAAACCATATCATAGCCTGCATCGCATGACGGCCGATTGCCTGTCAGCCCGGCTCCAGCCGAGGTCCCGTCGTCTCAACATCGAGAATGACCGGCGCTGCCCCTTGGAGGGGCGCGCTTAGCGACTGCTTCTCCGAGTGGTTCGATCCAACTCTCGGAGATACAAATGAAAAGCAGAAAAAAGAAGCCTCGTCCTTATACCGCAGAGGAAATTGCGTTGGCAAAACAGCTATTCGAGCGAGCGAAGGAAACCGGAACTTTGAAGGAACCACGCGGCCTTTTCGCACTCGGCTTAGCCAATGGCTATCGCGCATCAGAAGGAATTCCCGTCACCTACCGCGATTATCTTCCGGAGGCGCGACTGATGCTGGCGAGGCGCAGTGCCTAACCTCGCTAGAGGTAGTCTGACTCACCCGAAAATTCCGTTCGGCTAACAATGGAAGGCCGTTCCGAAAGGAGCGGCCTTCTTTGATAAATGAGCAATCCAATCTTCGGGATCCTAGCGGCCCACCCTTTGACACCAAATCAGCTAGGAATTCTCGTCGTCGGGTAGGACGATTTCAATTCCCCCGGCTTCCGCCAATCCGCTCACGCGCACGCTTTCTGACTGGGCAACGGTTGCGGTTCTAACGGGATCGAATATCAATTTGACCTTGGTTTCGTAACCTTCCTCGGCACCGGAAGTCAGCGCGAGAATGTAGTCGTGCCCTTTCTCGACAGCACGAGCATATTCAGATAGCGTCATTTGAACAGAGGTCGGCATCGAGCGCGCGCTCGCCTTGAGCTCCACAAAACGCGTCCAATCGAACGCGCCATCCGCACCCACATGATGCCGCCGACGAAAATCAACGAGTTCGGGGCCATCGGCGTCAGACAAGACATGCTTCACGAGTGCCCAGCCGAAATCCTCAAGTTCGATATTAGTATAGGCGACATTCGCCTGCGGTGTGGTGCTCGACGACGTAGAAGAACGAGAGGGTGCTGACTCGAGCGGATTCTTCCTTTGTGTGTTCGCCGGCTTAGGCGGGACACCGACAATGATCTTTACTTCCCCAATGCCGGCGAGCGCGCTTTTTAGCTTCCGGGGCGGAAGAGGCGTGGGTTGCGGCGACGGGCCGGGCGACGGCGCCCCTCCCGGCAAAGAAACTTTCCCCTTTCGAGCAACGCGGATCCGCGCGGCTTCTTCCTCGGTACGGCGACGCCGCTCTTCCTCATCGGCAGCAAACCGCAACCCTTCAGCCTCTCGCCGCTCGGATTCCTGCCAGGCTAACGCCCATTCGCCGTCGAAGCCCCAACTCGCCGGTTTTGCAAAGAAGGAACCCATCGCGCGTCCGCCCTCCCCGCGGACGCCTAACGCATCTGCAACGATATGGAGCTCGAGGGGCTGTCGAGAAACATGCACGCGCAAATTGAGCTGCACGCGGCGAGAAAATGCGGGATCGGAGACTACCACCGGCACGCCGTCGTCATACACAAACAACTTCATATCGGTGAGTTGATCCCAACTGACTTTAAGAGTGTTTCGCAGGTTTCCAGCCGCCCGCGCCAGTTGATCGGACAGGTGTGTAACGGCTTGCCGGAATCTCTGGCTCAGATCATCACCCACTTCCTCCGCGCGCTTGCTCGGGACCGCACGGACGATGGGATCAAGAGATACCACGCGCAGCGCCTCGACAAGCCTCGGAATGGTAACCGGGTCGCACGGAGGATCCCAAAAGAACATGGACGGAAGCGCCGCACGCAGGCCTTCGCGCAAATCTTCCTGGCCCACAAGATAGATCGGACCTCGCGCGCGCCAGTCGACGCCGCAAGCCAAGGGTACATGGCGAATCCGATCGGCGATACGAGCATCGGCGGAGGCAAGAAGAGAATCGAGAAAACGGTATACCTCAATCAATTCACCGATTTGCTCGGTGGTGCGCAAACGCTCGGCATGTTCCTTTAGAAACTCGATGCAGTCGGCGGCACGAGTTTCCGGCACTTCGAGCAGGCGCCAGAGCTTGCCATAGGTACCGCCTTCAGGAACGTAACGCGCCGACGATGGCAAAACGCGACGACCTCGAAGAACCTGATTGGGTCGTCGCCATGCCGGAGTTCCATCTGCATCTTCGACCATGATCAAGCCGCCCCCGCCACCAAAGCGACTGCGGAGCCACGCGACGCTCATGTCGCCGACTGGTTCCCACACCTGTCGCGGTGCCAGTTGATCGAGATGACGATAGGCAAGCTTGACCTTCCCGCGATCGAAGGCAATTGCACCGTCCCGCATATTCTCGAGCATTTCAACCAAATCGCTAGCCCGCACGCGGCGAACAAAGCCAAGCGATTCCGCCATTGCCTCCGGGATATCCGCCGCTTCCACACCCTGCACGAAATCGTCGGGGCCATAAATTGCTTCGGTGCTCGCATTCTTGAGAACGGCATCAACTGGTCTGCTGAAACCGTACCGGCCAACAGGTATCCACTCGATCTCCCGCAGCCTGCTTAACCAGTGCGCGGTGACCAATCCCCTGGCGTAGACATGAACTCTCCCTCTTTTACGCGACGGCACTTTGGATCCCGCCGCCAACTTCTCCCAGTCGCGCGCCATTGCACGAATTAGAGAAATTGCGCGCAGACGCCGTTCCTTGACCGTTATCCGGCCGCTCGCACCCGTTATAATCCGTAGGAGTTCGTCCAGATCTGGCGAGATCAGATCGGTTTCGATATCGTTGGCGTCAGCGACCGAGAGCTCGCTGCGCTGCGACGCGGTCCGGCTTGTTCCCTGCGGAGCAACAACGAGCCGAGGCGACGTTCCTGCCCCTAGCAAGGAGAGGAAAGTCTTCGCACCGCGCGGCTTTACGCCATCGTCGCGCTTCTTAGCTTTGCCGAGACCCGTACGCAAGCGCTCCTCATAGGTTGGCAAAAGCCAGAGCATCGATTGGATCCCGGCCGCGGCATTCGGCCAATTTGGCGTATCTTTGTCGATCGCCTTGGGAAGATATGCCGCATGAGCTTCCACCAGCTTAACGGGGGCCCGGCGGCTGCCGTCGCTGGCCTGCAACAAGATGGCTCGACCGAGAGCCGCCCCGATTTCCTTTGCTTTTGACCCGGTTATTGGATCGAGCATCGACTTGATCTGCACTAGGGTCGGGTCACCGAGCTCCAAGGGCTCGCCTTCATGCTTCTCCGCAAAAGCGCGAAGAGCCTCTTCATTCGAACTTTTGGTTGAAAAATCGGCATGGACTTGGAGCCATTTTATCGCAGCCTGACCCCGCTCGCATTCGAAAGCCGAATGCAGTCGATTGAACAAGCCATGCTCCTCGGCGAAGGCATTGTCGCCCCGCCCGAATATAAGCTTGCGGCTGGTCGTGCCGCTTGCCGAAGAAGCAGCGATCGTTCCGTCGGCACATAGCCACAGGGAGCGGCCATGGATATCCCCACTAAATAGTTCATCAACGATCGTCGCTGCCGTCTCGACCCACCAGTCTGGCAACTTTTCGGAAAAGGTGCCGCTCTCGATCGCGTCGAGAATGTGGATTGGCCACACCTTGGCGGTTTGGTCGAGTGCATCAAGTACACGTCGCCACCGTCCATCGCGATCACGTGCGGCGGGTTCGACCGCGGCCGGCCGATCGGCCAGGAGAGCGATGTCGTGGGATTCCAAAATGTGGGTCAGCGCGGCGTCTTCGTACGATAGGGCGTCTAGCCCATATTCTCCCGATGCCACCAGTAACCGGGCTTGATCTGAGAAGGCGGCTCGACTTTGAGAGAAACACTTCTCAAATGGCTCGCGTGGCCACTGCGTTCCCGCATCACCGATAGAATCCTCGGGAAGCGGCACGAACCGCCAAGCTTTGGAAGGCTCCGATCGAAGTATGATCGTGGCCGCCGCCGCCAGTACGTCCGCGCAGCTTTTAATCAGCCAATCATTCCAGCGATTTTCCAGAATGCTTTCCCGGGATGAGGTCGGATCGAACTGTGCGTCGATAGCGAATGGCAAGGATGTAGGAACGCGTGTTCGGAAGCCGACAAAGAGACCTGCTCGCTCCTCCTGACCGCAGGTAGCGATCGAGATCGGCGTCGAGTAGCCAGCGCGCTTGTGCGACCGATGCTGACCCTCCGGAACGGGAACATGGGCGCGCATCACCACCCATGATTTGCGGCCTGACTTGACTTTTCGACGTTCAAGATCGGCGTTGAGCCCCTCAACTGTGCCAAGGGGCATCCACTCAGCCGGTTCTACCGACGCAGAGGCGTGAAGGCCATCTTCCTTCTGCCACGTGACATTCCGAACGAAGTCGAGAAAAATCAGACTGTCGTCCGACCACGTTTCGAACCAGCGATGAAAAGCTTCCTCGTCGAAATTATCCAGGTCGATCACCAGCAAGGTGTCGGTCAATGCATCGAAAAGGCCCGGAATTGGAGCTTCCGGGTCAGCAGTTCTTATTTCGACGCCTTGGCCGCTGCCAAAATGATACGGCCCGCTATGAACCGTCAGTCGGCGAGATATCCTTCGCAGCGTCTTCAGCCCGATCCCAAACCGACCCCGCTGATCTGCTTCGTCCTCCTTAGTGGTAACATATGGGAGCATCATTCCAGGGACGTTGCGGTAGGTGACCGGAAACCCATCGTGGGCGATCAGAAGCTGACGTCCGCCTGGTCCGTCGCGAAGCGCGAGCCGGACCGATCGAGCTCGCTGGTCATCGGCATTTTGAACTACTTCAATGATGCCATGGAAGGGATCGACATTTGTTCCTTCGGCGCTCCGCGACGCCCCTTTGATCGCTTTTTTGAGAAGATTGCCCGTTGCTTGAATGTGGCCATTTAACGCGTCGATGAACGTCGTCGCGAAGATCGGACTAAATGGATCTTCGGGGACCGAAACCTCCGGGTTGGGCTCCGCCTCATCATCTTCGTCCCACACGAACTGCGCAGCCGCTTTAGCGCGTTCGACCAGCAGACGTCGTTCATTCTCAATGTCAGCGGTTTTTGATTTTGCATTCATCCGGACAAACCAAACAGAACCTTAGCGCGTCCGCAAGTAGTGTCTGCTGCCAACTGACCCGAGCGAGGAGAAGATTTCGCAAGTTCCTACTTCGCTCAACGGATGTTATGGAGGTCGCAGGCCGTTTCAGCGTAAATTTTTTTCTTTCCAAGCCAACGAAAAGCGAACCATGCGTCGACCGAGCCGATGCCGGTGAGACAAACCGCTGATACAACTCACAACAGTCGACACCGTAGGTCCTCGATAGAAAGCGTGCCGGACCGGTGCAGCATTCGATGGCAGTTTGAACAAACGGCGGCGAGATCTTCTATCCGCGTCGCTGCACCTGGTTCTAGCTCAGAAACTGGGACTTTATGATGAGCCTCGATAAAGCCGTGGCCCAGTTCTCCATATGTTTTTCCGAAATCGAAATCGCATACCGAGCATGCAAGTGTCCGCAACTGCTTTTTGAAGCGATTCACGAGAGACTTAGAACGCTCGCGCCGCAGATGCGTGCGCAGCGTGGCGGCACCTTCGAATGCCATGTAACTTTCTACAGAGTCGGAAAAGCCGTCTCGGTTCACGGGATTAAGCGGATCCATGTCGCGCAACCCCCAAACTCCACCGCCAATTCCGTGTACGCTGTAAAATAGATCACGCTTCTTTTTCCAGTGATGGGAATCGGAAGAGCATTCTTGGATTCGTCCGCGCACACTTTGAAGTAGATTTCCCGTGTATGATCCGGGGAAGAGCCGTCGAACCTCATCTGCGATCTCTACGGGCCGCGCCTGACCGCCAAGACTACGCAACGCTGCGGCGACAGTTTCAAAGCGCGACACGGGAGCCGTAATTTCAGTCATTAGTCCGCCGATCCTGTTTGACACACTGGCATCCATTTGCCTTAATCGGCTGTGGGGGTGCAAGGATGATTGGGAATTTAGTAAAGGATTTCGGGGAGAAGCGTGCCGAGTACGCTCGCCGAAGCAAGCCGTTCGATGAAGAGACCGTCGAACTCCCGCTTCGAGCGACCCGGGAAGCGGACGGGTGGTCTCTTCAGCGCGAAAACAAGAATTCGTTGCGAATGCGGCGGCCGAAGCGCTTCGACGAACTCATCGAGAATCGTTTCTGGAATATCCTGTACCGCTTCGGCTACGCTGAGCTCAATAAAGGACGCCATTTTCGCGTCGTCGTCGGCAAGGGTGACGATGCGATTGAGAAACAGGTCGATGTATTTGCCAAAGATGACGAGACAATCGTCATTGCCGAATGCAAGGCGTGCAAAGTTCCGACAAAAAGGTCTTTGCAGAAGGATCTCAACGAATTTGCCGGGCTAATGAAGCCGATGGCCGACGCCATCCGCAGACATTATGGCGATGGCTTCAAGCCGAAGATCATTTGGTGCTTTGTCACAGACAACATCCGGTGGTCGGAAGAGGATATCAAGCGCGCATCCGATCACAAGATCAACGTCATACAAGGGCTTGAGCTTATCTATTTCGAGGAATTCTCGAAGAAATTAGGTCCAGCCGCCCGTTACCAGTTCCATGCCGAATATCTCGAAAACCAAAAAGTCCCAGCACTCGCCGGCCGGAAAGTTCCCGCAGTTAAAACCAAATTGGGCGGAAAAACAGCCTACCTGTTCTCCGCTCTCGCAAAAGATATTCTACGGATTGCCTTCGTAAATCACCGCGACTTGCGGGATCCGTCAGGTGCGCCCTCATATCAAAGAATCGTCAAGCCTTCCCGGCTCAAACAGATTGGCGAGTTCCTGGACGGGAAAAAATTCTTCCCCAACACCATACTTCTCAATTTCCACCGCAAGCCTTTGTTCGAGCAAACAGCAAAGGATGACATTTCCTCTGTGGCGTTCGGTAACCTCGTGCTTCCCGATCGATACAAGAGCTGCTGGATCATCGACGGACAGCACCGCCTTTACGGCACCACCTACACCACCGAAGACTATACGACGCCATTATTTTTTATCGGCTTTGACTCGGTCACCGCGTCGGAGGAGGCCAACATCTTTGTCGAGATTAACTCTAAACAGGCGACCGTTCCGCCGACGCTTCTTTCCGCCTTGGAAGGCGAGGTGAAGTGGGATTCGGAAATCCCCAAAGAACGCCT
This sequence comes from Sphingopyxis fribergensis, assembly GCF_000803645.1. Classification (NCBI taxonomy): domain Bacteria; kingdom Pseudomonadati; phylum Pseudomonadota; class Alphaproteobacteria; order Sphingomonadales; family Sphingopyxidaceae; genus Sphingopyxis; species Sphingopyxis fribergensis. The sequence goes on from NZ_CP009122.1 coordinate 3,204,666, forward strand.
TTCAGCAATTGCCTCCCGTGCAGTTGACCTTCTAAATACGCGCGGCGGCGGCGCCCTGGAGGCAAAGGTCGTGTCGCCGGGTATCACGGCTGGAACTAGCCAACCTCTCAATGTCCGCAGCATCCAGGACCGGATCAACCAATCTGGTTTAGTTGGAACGATCAATCCGCGCACCGGAGAAATCGTTCAAGGCCCGTGCTGGGATGGCACGTCCGAAGCGAGTCTCAGGCGCATAGTCACTCTTCTCGAACTGCATTTCGAGGAAGTGCGCCTAGCAAATCCAGAACGCTGGGAGGCTGGAAAGGCAGGCTTACTGTGCACCAACTTCGGCGTGGGCAGTCACATTCGCCTTCTCAGCGAATTGATCGACCACGCTTCGAAGAAGCTTGGCTTTGAACCCCAGGCCGCCGAAGTCCACGACCTCTATATTGGCATTAAGCCTTATATTGATCCGGTGCTCTCATACATCGGAACGGCTACCGACGCAGAGTTCGAAGATCGGTTCAAAGTAATATTCGGCAGCAGCGGCTTCCACGAATATTTCTTCAGTATTGTCGATTTGGTAGTCGCGGTGGCACCCGACTTCGCTCCAAAGGGGTATTCAGAGTTTAAGCGGCTCTCGTCGGCAGAAGTGGTGGACCTAGCGGATCGGCAAGTGAAATGGATTCAGCAGGTCGTCATGGCATATTTGATCGACCGCCTTCGCGCGATCTATGGCGACGACTTCTTCGATCTGGGCGTGCCCAAGGAAATTCAGAAGGCCTGCCAAGCCAAGCGTATCGACGATGAGGCCGGCGAAAAGCACTCTGTCGAAACCTACCTCGACTGGATTCAGCTGCAGAAAATCGCAGTCCAGAAAGAGGTACGAGAAGCAGTAAAGGAGGTGCTCAGCATTCAGTTGCAAGAAGAAGGGGGAGGCAAGCATTTCTACAGTGGCTGGTTCGACGGGTTCAACCGTATCAGGAGGATTGTCGCTCACCCTGGCGGTCGTTCCTATAAGGACGAGGACCTGAAGACGTTGTCGCTGATTTCAGAGCATCTTGCGAACACCCTGCCCGGGAACTTCATTTTAGGAGAGTTCGAGCCACCACTAATCTGAAACTTCCCTGGCTATGCGCGCCCCAAATAAATACACTCCGAGACGCTGGCTGTTGCGCTGCCCTTAGAGGCACCCATGGTAGAATGGCTGTGCTCGATCTGGGCAATCAACTCAGCATTCGGGTAGGCATTCTGCAGTATTTCGAGCGGGTTTCCACCAACATCATGCAACAGTCCGTTTGAAGGATAGCTCAGGACGAGATCCGCGCCCGTCGACGCAACTTCCTCAACAAGCGCCTTGAATGCCCCGGTCACCTTGCTTCGGAGCGAGAAAGGCGTAGTGAATCGGTCAGGCCGATAGAGACCCGCGCCGGTGACCGGTGGGTAGTCGTTCAGAACCAACGTCTCCCAAACATGGTAGTAGCGTGAATATTGATCATCGGTGTACGGCGGGTCGCAGTAGACAACGCCAACGTCGCTCGAGCTATGGAGCCTCTTGAGCAAGGCGTCGCAATCAGACCGCGTGGCAAGGTTGGAGGACCGCCATTCCGTTGTGCCCGACGGCTTTAACGTGTCTAGGCTCACCAGCCACTGATCGAAGGCGGAGCGTCCGAATTGTTTCGAAACGCGCTTAAAATTACTGGCGCTCGGCGTCAGGAACTGAGCGAAATGCCCCGTCGTATTAGCAATCCGAAGAGCGGCCTGTCCTAAGGTTAGAACAGCCCACTCAAATTCACCCTGAGTCAGGACTCCACGACCGCGAAGCGTGTCGATCGCGCAGCGGACTGAGTCTATTTCCGCACATTGCGGTAGCGAAAAGTAGGCATTCGCATAGGTTGCTGTGAAGCAGCCATATGCGCCCTCATGCATGAGATTTTCCTGAGACACTCGGTCAAAGACGAACTCGAATTCTTCGAAAGTCGCCGCACCCGGCAATTTTTCTGCCAGTGTCCAGATCTTTTCGTTTTGCTCTTTCAGCAGGCGCATGTTCTGCTGATAGATTGGCGCGACCAGCTCCCGCATGCGGGAGGCTGGTAATGGGCCGTGCGGGTCGGTGAAGCGGCACCTGCCTGCGAGATAGGCGAAATGCTGGACATCATTTGTCCAGACCTGCCGTCGCCCCGCGTGGGCATCGGCCACAGCTCCCATACCTGCAAAGGCATCCAGAAGCCGTCCGGGGCGGCAGCTGGCGATAACCTCGGCCACGCGATCAGCGAGGTCGTGTTTAGTACCCATGTAGCTGATGCGACTAGTCATAAAATTCCCCGGCGACGCCGGAGGATCGGAGTCATAGTTCGGTTTGGCAAGCCCAAAAACCGGATGGCATGAAACCTCGTCTCAAGGATCGAGCGAATGGTCAAGAAGGATAGCTTAAATTGGAGCATCCAATGCTAAGCCGCGAGTAGGTTGCGAGGGAAGAGACCTTCCCAGTGCTCGTGATTAGCATGTAGAATTGGGATCGTATTGTTTGGCGTTTTATGACTGAGAATTAGCGTCAGTCCGCAGGCTCCAAACCCTTTTGGGTGTGCCGCCCACGCAATCTTTCCATAAGCGTCCAGTATTTGCCGTTCGTTATCGTCGAACCGGTCGCATTCGGCCGCAAAGACGTTTGCAGCTTTTCCAAGTTTCAGAGGCGCCCGGATTTCCAACTCTGTATTGTCTTGGATGGCTCGCTCTGCATCTTCGGTGAGCGCCGTCAGCAGCAGATAGCAAGTCGCTTCAGAAGCAACGAGCTCCTGCATCAGCGGCCAGTAGGAGGTAATCTGACGACCGGTGCCGGCAAAATCATCGACAAAGACGACGTGGTCGTACGCCGTCAGGGCGAGCCGGGGTAGCTCGCGCGGCATTTTGAAATAGCTTTGCCAAATCGCCGACGTGAGGCCGTTCGCTTCCCGGAACATACGAAGCATGGCAGGCCCACTCTCGCCGGCTCCGCCTACGCCGACGAAAAACCAACGGCCCTGACGAATTGCGGGCGACTTACTCCAACCCGGGAGGGATGTCAGCGCATCCCGGTAGCCCTGATGAATTTCGCGTTCTGCGACCACGATTACGGCATCGAGAACCTTGTGAGCTGTCGAAAGATGTTCGGCATCAAACCGGCCCAGCCACTTGCGCAACTCATCTTTCGTTGGCGGTTGCCGATATCCGGCGAAGCTTTTTACCCATGCTTCGAGTTGTTCGTCGGATGCTAACTGCTCACACCCAGCCTGCTTGTTTCCCGCCATCAGTTTGACCGCCGTTCGCCAGCTGCGAGTTTGGCTTTCACGTCGGACAGCAAAGCCTCAAGCTCTTCCCACAGGCCTTCCTCAGCAATAAACTCCTCGGGATCGAGAGCTGTGATAATCGAACGTAGGCGGCTTATCTGCCTTGTCAGGGTCTCCGCTTCTGTGTGAATCCTTGCTTCATCGACTTCAAGATCTTGGATCATCATATCAGGATCGCTGATAAACCGACGCAACTTTGCGAGAAGTTCAGTCTCAGTTCCTGATTTCCGCGCAGCCGTGAGATAGGATTTGATCTTGCGGAAGTCTGTTACCGCACGAAAGCCGGACTTGAGATTAAGATACTTGTCCATCAATGCCCGTATGAGTTCCGCCCTGTTGTACCAGTCAGCGGAGCGCACAGTCCGATCTGTAATGATCGGATACATTTCGATAAATAGATCCGCGTTTAGCCGGGTCTCAGGATCTGGATCGAGCATCCGGTCCTGGAATTCTTCCTCAAACGAAAGCAGCTTTTTGCACCGCGTCACCACCGCCACATCTAGGCCAGTTAGGTCAGCCAAAGCAGCCTCTCGGCTCTCCTCTAGCTGCTCTATGAGGACGCCCAACTTCAATGCAGTTGGCATAAGCTCCCAATCTTTGCGGAGCTTATGGATCTGGAACATTGTGACGATATTTTGCGCCAAGGTCGGTTCAGTGACCTGGTTGATCGGGACTTCAGTGAGGCCGATTCGTTGCGCACAGATCCACCGACGCTGTCCGTCGAGGATTGTGAAAATGTCGCTGCCTGCGGCTTGATAGACAGTGAGAGGAACCAACACACCGACCTTTCGGATCGATGCCTCAAGCGTTTGCAACGGGGCTTCGTCGAACAACACTCGCGGGTTGTGCGGATTGGCCTTTAAAGAATTGGTCGCGACCGTTTGCGGTCGGGGTGGAACGACGGGGGCCGGCTGGACCGCGTCCGCAGGTTGCTCTTTTGTCATCGTTCGCCCTTACAGGGATTGCTATGCGGCGGCAATCGAACGGTATGCGCATCGGCCCAATGACTCTTCAATGGATTTCGGGATGTTGTGGTAACGATCGATGCTCCTTGCGTTCCCAACTTTCGATCAAGAAGAGCGCAATCGAACTGGCAGCGTTGAGAGTCAGACGCGCGATGCGGGCGTCGATGCGGCGAAAGCCCTTTTCGCGTCCGTGGGCATCGCCGCCATGCGTCCGAAGGGCGCCTACGCCCTTGATCACCGTCGTCAAACCACCCAGGATCTGCCGCACATCAGCCTCGATTTCCGGCGCGAGGTCTGATCGGCCTGGCGATAGTCCCAATGGCTCCTGAACAGCGCGGAGCAAGCTGTCGATATCTTTCTTGGGCGGCAGCGGGAGCTTGAGTTCGACCAATATTGAACGGCAGACTGCTTCAACCAGAGAACAGGCGGCTGTCACCGCGTCCTCTGGATCATTCTCAAGATTGGGGAGCGCGCGCGCGATCTCGATCTGTACCGTGTCGAAATCCAGTGTCGCTACCTTCTGGATGAAAGGCTCGACAATCGTCCCTGCTCCCGATCGCTCTACGAGGACGGCCTTCCCGCCAACAACAGTCACCGCGAACCCGTCGGCCCCGAGCGCCCCATTGAGATGATCCCTCACCGCGGCCGCCTTAGCCGGATAGGCCAGGTAGTCGCGCGGATCGCAGACACGTTCGATCACGCGCGTGATATGAAGGTCCCCATTGCCGTCATGGTACACGGCCATCTGCCGAAGAAAGTCGGTGGTAGCAGGCACGCGAGAACTGGCACCGACACGCATATCCAGTCCGCAATCGAGGAAGAATTGCTCGATTTTTGGGCCGGATCGATAAATCCCAATGGGTGCGGTGCCGTCATTACCAGCACCGCCGGTGATGGCATCGACGAGGGCTTTGATAACAAATGGCGAGAATTTTCCGCTCATATCTTCCGCCGTGCGCCATTCTGTAGTTGTTCGACCGCGACCGATAGATTGGGCTGCCCGACCCTGGACAATCCCGCAATCAGCCCGTCAAGGAAATTGGTTTTGGACATGATGTCATCGACGACCGCAGAACGGTTCGGCTCGAGACGGTGAGCAATTAGCGTGCCGTCGAGCTTCCGTTCATAGAATTCACCGAACAGCTGATCGCGTCCGATATAAAAGACGGTCTCCAAGTCGGCGAACTCCTCGACCGATAGGCGATCGATCACCCAATTATCGAGAGCCGCCACGGCTTCGCCATGAGCTACCATCTCTTCGAAATCGATTTCGTCTGCGCTGATGATGATTGGCTCAGAATTGAGCGTCGGCGGCGGATATGTTTGGAGCCACCTCGCAGCAACTTCGAGCACCAGTCCTGCAGTCAAATGCGCGAGCGGCGCTTCTAGCCCGATTAGCGTCCTTAGCTGGCGCCCTTCCCGGATCGCTGTCAGCGCTCGGGATAGGCCATTGCCCGAAAGTCCGAACGTAGCCTTCGCCTCGGTCTTTCGATCGAGAAAGCTCTCCTCGATCCACCTCGCTTGTGGGCCTACGATGCGGGCGATATCGACCAAGTCGGCTCGCGAGCACTCGTTCGTCATCGCGCCCGCGGCGACCTCCTCTTTGAGCTGGAATACGCGATTGATCAGGTTTCCCAAGATGTCACGCAAGCCTCTTATACTTGCCTGAATCAGCGGGAGATTGACGACTGCTTTTTCGGCGAGGCTTTGTTTGCCGTCGCGGCTATCGAAATAGCGCAGCTCCTGCCCACCGGGATCGATGCAGCCAAGGCTCAAAGCGAAGGGCTGCAGCTCCGCAATCAGCGCCCTACAATGCAGATCGCCGATGGGCTGACCCGAAAGCTGCTCCCAATATGCCTTCACATCATGATCAGCCGCCCCCCCGCGCGGAACCGCCATGTTGATCGAAGAAAGCTCGCGTAAGATGAACTTGAGCGCCAGTTCGAGCCCATGGCGGGCATTGTAGAGGATCGGCATGGCAAGCGTATCGCGTCCCCGGTAATTCTCCTGTTTGATCAACGTGTCGACGAGGATCTGCGCCGCATCCAGATATCCCTCGACGTAATTGAGATCATCGCCCTGTTTGCCGATGCAGGCATTCCATTCTCCGTCATGGATCACTTGGAAAAACGGGTCGGTTATCGTGCCGTCATCCAGTAGCGAAGCAATTTCGGACATGGAGGTACTTTCAATGGTCGGGACACCGCGAGCATTTCGACGGATCAGGATATACTAAAGCGAATTGCCATAAATGCGCCCAAGAATAGGCCTGCCATTTTCGCAAGTCCGAAAACTAGCCCCAAACCTGCGCGCTCTCCGCATCGTAGAATGCCACATCCAGCGGCCACTTCTCATGACGAAGGCTCGCCAACCACTTGGCTCGAACCATAATCTGCTCGTTCCATTCCTCGAGCGGATCACCATAAATGCCAACATAGAGCTTCTTGAACCTGCCGCGACCGATCCGCGTGAGGATGTGGTCGTCGTTTGCAGCAAGTGAATGTCCAAAGATGAACCAACAATGCCTGCCTTGCGTCACATTGCTCGTGAGCTGCTTTAGCCCTTGATAAAGATAGGCATTATGTCGGATCTTGTCTTTCTTCTGGGAGCTGGTCCCCTCGGCAACAAACAGCGGAAACTTGTCGTCGGCGAGCGCCGCGCGGGCCTGGTCCACCAGAGGAACGCCCTTTCTGACCCATGTGTATTTGAGCAAATCCTTGCCGGAATCGAACAGGTGTAACGCACCGTGCAGGAACATGACGTTGGCGCTATGTGCATTCGTCTCTCCCTGCCACACGACATATTCCGCGTCGGGCTCGTCCTCGTCGTTTCCGAAGCCGTCGTTCTTGGCGAGGTTGATAGGATCGCCGAAAGGTAGATCCTCGTGCATCAGGGTCCAGTAAAGGAGGAGATCGTAGTTCAGCGTAAATACGCAGCCCGCCTTTTCGCCTGTGAGGAAGTGCGAAAGGAAGCGTCGGCACGCCCAGAACTTCGCGTCGGGAATGTCTGACGGAATATGCGGATGGTTGCCCGCTATCGTCTGAACCAAAATCTCCTTCAGCATGCCGGCGTGCTGGAGCATCTTGGCCGGTGCCGCACTGCCATCGGCTATATAAGCTGGAAGGATGGCCGCAGCGCTCTCCAAAGTACGGATAACTGCTTCAAAATCTGTCGTGCCAAGAGCCGCGAAAACGGCCTCGACCTCGGGCGCGCCGGAGAAATCGGCCTGACCGTAAAGTGAGCCGTAGTGAAAGATGTCCGCACGACAAGCGATGCTGAAGCCATTGCCCAAGAGCAAGTGCCTCTTCGAGAATTGTCGGGAGTCGGCGATTGCCTGTTCAAATGTCAGTATCGGCAAAATCTTCTCCCCTGGGCATCGATAAGCACCACCCGTCCCTAAAGATACATAGGGTATGGCCCACGTCGTTGAGGCTCGCGATCTGGCAGTAGGTTTCCTGAATGACGTCTTCGAGGTCTTCGGGATTGAGCGTGCGACGAAGCCAGGCGCGCACGTCGGCCTCGTGGGGAAGTATCTCACTCCCCACCCAAGCCATGATCCGTGCGCGCTTTTCCCTGTTCACGTCACTTTCTTCGCGCCTCCATTCAGAAGTACGATGCACGACCGGAATTTTCCGTTTTTATGTCGTGCAATTATTTTCCGCGATCGCATCGACATAGCATGATGCAGGCGCATTGGGGCCAGGAAAGCAGCGGATATCGATAACTGCGCACTCCCATCGGGCCGTTGAAAACTTCGGTTCAGCCAAGCCCAAATGGTTCCGCAAGGGAGCTCAATTATCGGGTCTAAGCACTCGCGGCCTGGCGCGAGCCGCCTCAATGCTATTCTTGCTGCCCTGCCGGAATGCTCGTGGTCAATGCGGCCACATCGCATTTCAGAGCCCGACATAACCGCACCAACGCAATGAACGTCAGATTATGTTCGCCACGCTCGATCCGGCCAACATAGCTGCGATCCAATCCTGCCTCATGAGCAAGCCGTTCCTGCGACATGCCAAGCTCGCTTCTGCGGGCGCGGATGCGTTTGCCCAGGATGTCGAGATACGGGTCCATGCCCGCACCTCGTGTCAGAGGGGAGTATCAGTCCACGGAGTAAGAATCCCCTTGTTAACCTTTTGCTCCTACTTAGGCCTCGAAAGGAACATCGAGATGAAAATGCTGACTGGAATTGCAATGGCGTCCGCGGCTGTCGCGGCTTGCTGGTCGGGAGCGGCGTGGGCGCAAACAGGTAGCGAAAAGCCAACCGATCTGTCTTGCAAGTTTCTGCCGCCCTCGGCGCCAGAGACATTCGAGCTTCGGATCGACACATCCGCGAACACCGTTTCTTGGGAATCCCGTGGCGGCCCTCAAGCAGCGCGGGCGGTGTTCACGGCGAACAATATCGCGTTCCGCAACTTCTCGATCGACCGCGAAACGCTCAAATTGACGCGGAAGAACGATAGTCTTTACGTGCGGGCTTGGGGTCTTCCCCCGATCGAACATGCCGAATGCGCAGTCGTGGAAAAGAAAACGAAAATCTGACTGCCTAGTCTGCCTCGATCACGCATTGAATCCGGCCGGTCGCAACCATGACGCCCCGACAGACTCCATGGTCGTCGGCCATGGGCATGTGACCGGCCAGGAACTTGGTACGGGATGCCTCAGTCATGAGATCTCCAAGATCGCGATAGGGCAGATCAAGGGAGAGGGGATGGCTGTGGCCCATCAGATAGACTTGGTAGATCGCCATTATACAGCAACTTTCCGTTTCCCCGTTGTTAGTAGCCGCGCCCCATTAGGGGGCGCATGCTGCTATCAGCGACCCGGCTTAGCCGGCTCAAACGTGAAAAGATCGCTGCGATAATTCCGCAGTTTGTCGGCAATCTTTTCTGCGTCCACAACTTTGCGCGCGACGTGGTCTCCGCGCTCGAAGGCTCCGTCTTTGTCGTTCGTGGTGAAGCAATCTTGTCCAGCAACCACCAAAAACCGGTTCGCTTCGCGCTCGTGGATGTTCAGCAATTCGTGAAGCCTGCGCTGATCGAGGTGTTCGTTGCCCGTTTCAAACCACTCAATAAACTGGGCCAACTCTTCGGGGGTCCCCTTGAAGCCTGACCGGAGTGATGTCCGAGCCAATTCCGAGAGCACGTAATACATAAGTGCACGGAACGGGCCGGAACCGACGTCCAAAGGAATTCCGGCCGCGTCCATGGCTGCGAAGCCAATGGCACCGATTGCAGTGTCGACATTATATTCACGCCCGGCGATGGGACTCGACCGCTGATACCGTTCCACCAGCGTCCGGCACCGATGATCGTCCTGACCCGTCAGCGTCTTGAGCGAACTCAGGTTGAAGGCGGCCTGTTTTACGATCCAATTCCTACTCATAATACTTCTCTCTCTAGCTGCGCGCGCGTCAACTTCGGACGGGCTCGAAAGCCGATCATTTTCTGCAAATGCGAATCGGCTCGATCAGACAGCTACAATTGCAAGAGGAAACCTTCAAGCAGGTTACCTTTTTTCTCACTTCACTATTCATTTAAACTCAGTGACATTCTGGATATACATTGAATGATAGTTTCACTTTACATTGAGGCCATACCATCATTAGTTGAAAATTCTACCGATATTCGCAATCATTATGGGATTGCGATTCGGAGTAATTGGTTGTCTGAAAAATTTTCCGTAAGCCTGAGCTTGCCTTTGGCCGACACTCAGATCGAGGACGTGCGAGTTGTGCGCCGCCAAGGCGGCGGCCACGTGAGGATCTCGAACGGGCGCCGCGCCCGGGCGATGGGGCGCTATTTCAGCGTCAAAATGGGCAATTCGCTGCCGTGGGAGTCACGGCTCGAGTTGCGCGACCTCTACCGCTGCGAGGTCGATCCGAAGATCACATCCTATGCCGTGCAGCCGGAAACGATGCACTGGCGGTGGGCAGGAAAAGCTCGTCGCTACACGCCAGACCGTATTGATCTCATTGCGGGCGGCCAGCGGAGGATTGTCGAGGTCAAGGACACCTTCGATCCCGAAAAAGATACCGAGTACACCGAGAAACTGGAGCAAGCGTCTCAGATATACGCTGCATTGGGTCTCAGTTTTGAGATCAGAGACGGCTCATCGATTTTGGACGAGCCTTCCTTTTCGGCAATCGAAGAAATCCAAGCTTATCGCCGAACCGCAATCACCCCGGCTGACATCACCTCTGTTCACCGCGAGCTGCGGAGCGAGAGCAAACCGCTGCACGACATTCTGTCAAGACTGGGGGGCGCTCATTCCAAAGCCACGCTATTCGCAATGGCGGTTCGCCGGATCTTAGATATTGACGTGACCAACGGGCTCCATGATGAAGCAGCTGTATCCCTCCTCGAAGGAAGGTCGCCATGAGGGGCCTCAACAATTTCGAGGTCGGCGAACGCATTACAGTCGATGGTGACGATCTCACTTTCCACAGTCTCATCCCCTCGTTGGAGCCTCGCGCCGACGGTTCTGACGATCTCCAATTCCTCGGTACCCGCTCGCGGCGAGCGGTGAATTTCACACCGGATGAATTTCTGACGGCATATTCCGACGGCAGAATTCGTCTTCATCGAGCTCAGGAAAAGCCGGGCGATAATGTTGGGGACGACGAATCCCCCACCAAGAAAATTGCCCGGGCGTGGAGGTTCTATTGGGTGAGCGAATACGACAAATCGCCGGTCCCAAAATCCACATCCAAACTGCTGGAGTTTATCAACGCCAACAAGGCGCGGCAGCCCCATCAGATCGCTCCGCCTAGCCCACATACACTTCGCAGGTGGTTGCGCGAGCGCGGGCAGGAAGGTGACCGTCGACCGAGGCAGATGGGCGATAGGCGGCCTACGACTGCTAGTCGCCGACCCTGTCATCCGTCTGTGCAGAAGGCTTACGAGGTGGCGTGTCGGCGGTACTGGTCAAACTACAGGGTGACCTTTGAGGATTTCCAGACAGAAGTTCGCGCGGAATTGATTTCCGAAAACCAACGTCGCCATGAAGGTGGGCAATCGCAGTTAAAAGTGCCTGGGCGCACTACGTTATGGCGTTGGCTCCGGCAGGAGCGGACATATGACAATGTTGCCATGCGGCAGGGAAAACATATCGCAGATCGTCACTTCAAAGCGATTCGGGACTCGCTCAGTGCGAAGCGGATCTTGGACGTTGCAGTTATCGACCAAAAGAGGATGGACGTTCACGTTTGCGACGCAAGGAGTGGGCTGATAATCGGTCGGCCGTGGCTCGTCGTGTTGATCGACGTAAAGTCGAGGATGATCCTCGGATACTTTCTGTCGTTCGAGGATCCGAGCGTTCTGTCAGCGATGGCATGTATTCGTGCGGCCGTGCGCGGCATGCCGGACCTCAAGCTGCGCTTTCCCAAAATTGAGGGGCGATGGGAAGCGTTCGGCGTACCGCGAACAATTCTGGCCGATAATGCGTGGGAAAATACTGGCTCGTCGTTCGTAGATGCTTGCGCAGATAGTGGCATTTCGATTGAATGGGCACCTGTGAGGCGCCCAGAGTATAAGGGAATTCTCGAGCGGTTCTTTTCGCGAATTGACGATCAGCTCGTTCACAAATTGCCCGGTGCCGTGGTCGACCATCCGTTTGCGTTGCGGGAGCGAAGGATCGACCCACAGTCCGATGCCGTTCTGACTCTTGAGGAACTTGACGAGTTGGTCTGTACCTATCTCGTAGATATCTACCCGAGCGATAGGCATCTCGGCATTCATGATACGCCTCTCAGGGTTTGGCGCGAAGGGGTCAAACGCGATGGTCTGGAGTTGGCCCACGACCTCGCTGCCTTAGAACATGCGATGGGCACATTGGTCCGCGATCGCATGCTGAATCATGAGGGCGTAAAGTTTAAGGGCCTTTCATACCGATCCGATGCGGTCGACAGTCTGCTAGCCGATCTGCTCCCCATTCAGGCAGCCAATTTGCGTCCAGGATCGGTGAAGGTGAAGATCAAATATCATCCCGAAGATTTGTCCCGCATCTTCGTGTGGAACGAAGCAAAAAATACATATGTGCCCTTGCCGTGTACGAACGAGAAATATGCCTACCGCCTTAGTGAGCGCGTCCATGTTGAGCTCCAACGCCACAAACGTGAAGATGACGAAACCTTTATTACGGACGATGAGCTTTGCACCCGCAAAGCCGCCCTTTTGCGCAGTATCCAGCAGAGTTACGACAAGCTCCCCCTGAAGGAACGGCGTCGCAATGCGCGCATGAACAGCTCGTCCGCAAACTCGGAAGAATCCCTTATCAGGATTGATCCGACGGGGAGCCGCGTGGGCGGTGACAAACCTGAAAAAAGTGCGGTTCGATCTCGCAAGCAAAAGGCGAAGATGACGGCAACTCATGTTGTAGAATTCGAAGAAAGAGCGTCTTTCGATCCCTTCGCGGATCGCGACCGCTCAAAGTCGATCGAGCAGTCCTTTGAGCGCCTCGCATGACCTGTATTGTTGACGCCCCGTCTCCGGCCCACCGCCGCGCCTTAATGGACAGCATCGTGATTGATAATCCGAGGGCAAGGGCAGCGCATAAAACGTTTGATTACCTTGTCGAGCTCAGCGGCTTGCAACCCGGCCAGCCGAAGCGTTGCGCAAGCCTGATTGCGCCTGCACAGACCGGAAAGACGACTATCATTGATAGCTATATTCAGAAGCTCAACACCCCCGAGGCATTGAAGAGCGGCGAAATTCCAGCACTCAAAGTGACACTCGGAGCCAACATTACTCGCCGACAGTTTGCTCAGGATATTCTGGAAGCGTTCGAAAACTTTGGCTGCAACGCCTTGGTAGAATCCGGCACCGAAGCTCAGCTTTTGAGGCGGGCGGCAAACTATCTCGCTGCGAGGAAGGTCCAAGTCCTATTCCTCGATGAGTTTCACCACCTCGTGCACAGCGACAACCGCAAGGTCGTCATGTCGGTCAGCGAGACCGTCAAACGCCTCCTGATCACGGGAAGCTGTCCGATCGTGGTGTCGGGGCTTGAGGAAGCCCGAAAGCCTTTCAATGGGAACCCTCAATTGGCGCATCGTACCGAAGACCATATCGACCTCCATCCTCTCGATCCGACATCGCCTGCCGATCTCGACCTATTTTGGACGTTTTTGTCGGATTATTTAGTGAAATCGGAACAGGTCGGGGCCGGCGAGCTTCACCATCTGCTTACGGATGAAATCCCGGCAGGCATTCTGGAAGTCTCGCAAGGCGTCCTCGGAGCTGCGTGTAACCTCGTCAAGGATGCGGTCCATATTGCCGCGACCAAATCAAAAACGATTGTAGAGAAGGCTGACTTAATTGGGGCAACTGATCGGGCAATTAGCAAGGGCTTATACCACCGCAACCCTTTGCGTGACGGCCTTGGCCCGGTTCGTCGCATGGTTGCAGCGCCGTGACACGAGCTTTGTGTGCCCCAGTTGCAATCCATCCGGATGAAAGCTTGCTTTCGGCAATCGCGCGTTCGGCTGATGCAAATGTAATACCTGCAACAGCCATATTGCTTCAGCATGCGAATGTCACAGCGCCCCGCACCGCCTATGTGCCGTTCACGCAGTCAGGGGCCTCGACAGACATCGGGCAACTTATTGGTGTCTCGCCGACCGAGGTTGCTCTTCGGATGCTGCCTCGCGTCGACGGTCCGACCGCCACAAGCATTGATTGGTTTGGTACATCGCTTGAACGACGATTTGTCGAAGCAAATGTCAGACGCATGTCATTCGCCGCGGTTCAAGCCGCGCCGTATGCGCGAAGCGTCTGGATGATCAAGCCCCTTCGCTACTGTCCGGAAAAGTTCGACCTGCTTCAATCAAATTGTCCGTCATGCGGCAAATTGCTCGGCTGGACCCGATCGCTCGGTGTTTCGACATGTGAGCATTGTGAACAGCCGCTTCTTGGCTTCGCACGTAAATTGCCGATTGCACGCCGAGCAGCGTATCGAGATATCGCCGCGCTAGTCGACATGGATGACGAGCGGCGTAAAAATTCTGCCGCATTACTTCCTTGCCCCTTTCGCGACTGGCGCCATGGCGACATTTTTGCGGCCGTGGTCGAGTTGGGCGCACTGGCCCACAACGCCGACCGCGCCAGTTGTCGCGACCTTTGGCGTAAACTGGCTGCCGGTGATTTCTCCTCACTAGGAGATAAAGGAATTTTCCAAGGCTGGGATTTGCTGAAAGGTTGGCCTACCGCCATCGACGAGTTGTTGAGTAAGATTATAGATACGCGCAGGAGTTCCGGCAATCTCAGACAAGTTTTGGGACCAATTGGGCGGTTCTGTTATTCGAAATCCAAAACTCCGCTCTGCTATCTTGTCGAGGAGCGCGTAGGCGTCATACTCCGAGAACTCAATTTGCCTCTTAAAGTATATTCGCGGTCACGCGCGCTGTGCTCCGAGCGAACAAATTCAATCGCGATGTGGGACGCTATGCGAGAGTTCAACGTCAGTGACAAATTGCTGAAACGACTTTCCGCAGGCGGGGACTGCCTGCTCGAAAAATCTGTCGGCGAGACCGGGGTCCATCTGTTTGATCGCGCCAGATTGCAAACAGCTGTCGAACTAGGTTTCGTGGACAAAGGGTATCCATAGTTTGACTGAGGCGAGTGCGACGAAGCCGAGGTAAGATTCCTTGGTTTTGTCGTAGCGGGTGGCGACACGCCGCCAGTTCTTGAGCTTGTTGAACAGACGCTCGATCAGGTTGCGCCATTTGTATTTCGCGCGATCGTGCGGGGCGGGATTGCGCCGGTTGACCTTGGCCGGGATCACCGCCTCTACACCGGCTGCCTCGATCTCCTTGCGGATGGCGTTGGCATCGTAGCCCCGATCAGCCAGGAAGGCCTCGATCCGGTCGCTAATCATGCGGAACAGCGGAGCAAAGCCCTGCACATCGTGCGCCTGTCCGGGTGTCAGCACGAAGCCGAGCGGGAGACCTCTGGCGTCGCATCTGGCGTGGAGCTTGGTGGAGAAGCCGCCTCGCGATCGGCCAAGCGCCTCGGTTTGCTGAGTCCCCTTTTTATGCCGACGGCACAATGATGTGCCCGGACCACCGTGCTATCGATCATGTCGGCGGATGTATCGCGCCCCGCCAACTCGCCCAACGTCTCGAGCATGGCATCGAACACGCCGGTCGTGACCCAGCGTCGATAGCGCCGGAACACGCTGTTCCACTTGCCGTACTCATCGGGCAGATGCCGCCACTGCGCGCCGGTCCGGGCGATCCACATCATGCCTTCGAAATACGGGCGGTTATCCTGTGCGGGGCGGCATCCACGACCATGTTCAGGCGGCAGAAGCGCCCCGATCACTTCCCATTCTTCGTCTGTAACGCCGATCCGCTCGCCCAAGGTTGCCTCCAAAAGCCAGCCTTGAATCAGCGACCGAGTCCACAGTCAAGCTTTGTCCACGAAACCTAATGAGATCAGGCATGGGCATTTTCAAATTCTCAAATGAAATGGGTGTGCCTGCGTATGTGATCAGTACGCTTATCGAACACGGAATTGTTGATCAAATTCTAAATCCGAATGTGCGGGTCCTCTCTCGGCAACCACTGCTGGATTCCGCATCTGTCGCGTCGGTGTATCAATTATTGGCGGCACTACCGCCACCGATCGATGACGCCAATCTAATCAGCCTCTCGGACCAATTGGCGGGCGATCTGTCTCCGTTTGCGTGGTCAAGCGTATTTCTGGCCATCAGAAGTGGCGAGGTGCAAGCGTTTCTAGCTGCTGAGGGCAAGAGCTGGAGCGAAAAAGTGGTCGCGCATCCCGCCGCGTTGCATAGCCATCTCGCCGCAGCGAGAGCTCTTCCGCTTCCGGACTTTCACATTCCTGCTTGTACGGCAGCGCCCATAATAGGTGTAAATGATGTTGTGCTTGGTCGGGCCGTCGAAGGCGGTCTCCTGCGTAAATACACCAACGGGTTTTTGCTCAAGGACCTTGACGCATTTCGCACGACCTACATCTTTCCAGCCGAGATTTCGAAATGGTTCGACGGCTCAGGGCGAAGCTTCGCTAAAACGATGGCGGAAGCCGGCTTTTGCCCAGCGGCTACGCTTCACAAGAGCAACATTTGGCGCCGGTCTGAAGTCGTTCAGACATTCGGGAGTCAGCAAATGCGGAATTCTAAGCCATTTGAGTCAGCGAGGCCGGAATAAAGAGTCCGCGCCCAAAACAGCACTTAGCCGAAAACTCGGTGAAAGCCTTGACTTGTCGACACTGTGTTGAGTCAGTGAATATGGAACGCGACACCAATGTCAGGAAAGTGGTGCCCGGGGACGGGGTCGAACCGCCGACACTGCGATTTTCAATCGCATGCTCTACCAACTGAGCTACCCGGGCACGGCCGATGCGACCGGTCGGTCGCGCTGGCGAGCGGCGGCTATAGGCAGGGCTTCGCATCCTGTCCAGAGGCTTTGTGACGCTCGATTTCAGCGTCAGTTATCGTCGAAACGATCGTCGTCGGCGGTGCCGTCGGGCGCCTGATCGACCGGGACGCGATAGCCTTCGCCGAACCAGGTCAACAGGTCGCGGTCGCGGCAACCGCGACTGCAAAAGGGTTTAAATTCAGGCTCACGCGGCTTGCCGCACAGCGGACAGCGCGGTGGTTTACTGGGCATGACCCGCTCCTTTCATGGCCGCGTCCGCCACCAGGAAAACAGGGCGGCCGGACCGATTCTGCAGCGCGTGGACCCACGCCGGATGCGCCGCGATATGATCGATTACGCTGGCACGCGCGGTCAGGGTCAACGCGCCCGTTCCCTGCGCACGCTCGCCCTGCCTTAGCAGCAAAGCGGCATCGGTCGCGACGGGATCGAGACAGACCTGCTCGATCAACGAAGGACGATCGCGGCGACGGATGATCTGCATCAGGCCAAAGCCGTTTACGGCAGTGCGCTCGAACGGCGCCGGCAACGCGGCATCGACCGCCGCGTCGACCGCGTGGCGTCCCGCCCGATCGGGAAGCGACGGAAAATCGATGCCGATCGAGCCGCCGATGTCGCAACGGCGGATCACCGCCGCGGCCGCGCGCGCGCCCGACCTGGCGAGCGCCAGCGCATCGCCTTCGCCGTCGATATCGATCAGCACCATCGCGGGGGTCGCATCGACCCACAGCGCGCCGCTGTCGAACGGCCAATGTCCGGCGCGTACGCAATCGATCAATTCGGACCATCCCGCCTGTTCGAGGCGGTCGGGATCTGTCGATCTGAGATCGACCACGGGCGTACCGCTCGCCGCGATACGCGCGCGCAAATCCGGTCCAGCAGCCAGCGCCCCGCCGGGTTCGGCGAGCCGCGCTCGCGCCGGCTTGTCGCGCCCGCGTTCACGCAGCGCCATGCGGGTGATCTCGACCGTGAGCCGCGCGCCCGTGGCCGTCGACGCCGGCACCTCCACGAGCGTTGCCTGGGGAGCGCCGGGACAATCAAGCACGATCAGCCCACCCTTGCCCCGCGCCGCCTCGACGAGCTTCGCGGCGACGATCGCGCCCACGCGCGGCCCCTCACCGTCGCGCTCGATCCGCGCTTCGATGATTTCGCCATCCTCGACCAGCGCCGCGCGGACCTCGCCAATCCCGGCTTCGTAGAGCCACTCAGCCAAGCGCGATTCCGGCGCTCGTCAGCAGCGCGCGCGTTTCGAACAGCGGCAGACCGACGACGTTCGAATGGCTGCCCGACAGGAAGCGGACAAAAGTCTCGGCCCGACCCTGGATCGCATAGCCACCCGCCTTGCCCATGCCCTCACCCGATTCGACATAGCGGTCGATCTCGGCGGCGCTCAGTGCCTTGAACGCGACGACCGTGTCGACGACGCGCACGCGCGCTTTTCCATCGGTTCCGACGACGCAAATCCCCGAATAGACATGGTGCCGCCGACCCGAGAGCAGGCCCAGCATGCGGCGCAGATCGGCCTCGTCGGCGGGCTTTTCCAGGATACGGCGGCCAACCGCGACGGTGGTGTCGCCGGCAAGCACGACCTCGTCCGGCCCGCGCTCGACGGCCAGCGCCTTGTTCCTGGCGAGCCGCGCGACATAGTCGCGCGGCAGCTCCGCCTTGAGCGGCGTTTCGTCGATTTCAGGCGCGGCGATGCGCGTCGGCACAAGGCCGATCCGCGCCAGCAATTCACGCCGGCGCGGCGATGTCGAAGCAAGCACCAGCGCGGGAGAGTTCGCCGCGCTGCTCACTTGAAGCGATAGGTGATCCGACCCTTGGTCAGGTCATAGGGGGTGAGCTCGACGAGGACTTCGTCGCCCACCAGAACACGAATACGGTTCTTACGCATCTTGCCGGCGGTGTGACCCAGAATCTCGTGGTCATTTTCCAGTTTGACGCGAAACATCGCGTTGGGCAGCAGTTCGACCACTTGGCCGCGCATTTCCAGAAGTTCTTCTTTCGCCATCAGTCCTCTATGGGCTCGAAATCAAGGATGCGGGCCCATAACCGCAATTTGCGGCAATTGAAAGCAATCTGTCGCGGGGTTTTCACGACACCAGCCGCAGCCGGCGCGCGATACGCCAGCCGACTGTTTTCGCCCACGCATAGCTCGGCCAGCGTGGCGGCATCGCGGGGTCGAGCCCCATCCGGCGGAGCGTCGCATTGGCGGCGTGCGCCTCGGACTCGCGATAGCTCCATTCGCTGCGCCAGGTGATCGACAGCGAGATCGAAGGTGCGTCGCCATTGGCGACGAAATGCGGCGCCATCACCGGCATCAGCACCGCGTCGCCGGGGCCGAGCGGCACCTGCTGCGCGTCGCCCTGATAGGCATTCTGCCACGGCAGGTTGCGATGGCCGCCGGTGTGGTAGCGTTCGTGCTCGCGGCGGTGGGCGAAGCGTTCGTCGCCCGACGGCCAGACGTTCATCACCTTGGTACCGCGCAATTGCAGCAGGATATTATGCTCGGGATCGAAATGAAACGGCGTGATCGATCCCGGCGACGAGATGAAGATGAAACCCTGCGGCGTCAGCATCGCGCCGGTGCGCGGCTCGACCACCGATTTCAGCTCGCCAAGCAGGTCCATCAGCAGCGCGCGATAGGCAGGGACATTCTCGATATTCTTTAGCACCGCCCAGCTGCCGTTGCTGTCGATCGTCCGGATCGTCTCGCCGATTGACAGCCCGTTCGACGGGATATCTTCCGGAACGATGCCGATCGGCACATTGCCCGGATTATATTCAACCTCGTTCGCGGGCAGGCTTTCGCCGAGCTGTGCGAGCGCTTCCAGCGAGAGCAACGGATGGTCAGGCAGACGATGATGCAGCAGCCCTGCCTGTAGCGGGTAGAGGGCAGCCATCCGCTCGAGCGTTTCGGCGGAAAATACCGGGCTAGTGATCGACTGGTGCGCGGTCATGACGGGCTTTCTACTTCATTTTCGGCTGCTGAGGCACCCTTCCAGCGCCGCCACAGCCGCTCGGTCTTCGTCAGCATGGCGAAGCGGAGGCGGTCGGATGGCGCCGACAACGGAACATTGACCCATATGAGTGCGCGGCGTTCGCGCCAGACGCTGTCGATCATCGGATGGCCGGGCGCGGCACAGCTATCGACCCAGGCGATGTGCGGGTCGTCGAGCAGTTCAAGGTTCGCCTGTTGCAGCAGCACGCCGGGCGAGAAGCGGGCATAATCCTCGTCGAACGCAGTCTTGAACGAGAAGCCGCCGGGCGGACAAAGGAAGTTGACGAGCATCGCGAGTGGACGGTCGTCGAGGTCGAGCGCGCGCATGTCGAGCCGGCCCGCATCTCCTGCCGCAGCAAGAATCGCGCGGAACCACGCCTGCGTATCGCTCTGGCTCGCAAGCGCGGATTTGGCGCGCCCCTTCCAACCGCGCGCCTCGAGGTCGAGGAAGGCGTCGATCCACGGATCGACCGCCTCGCCCGGCCGCCAACGGCGAAACGCGATGGCGCCCTGTTCGGCGAGGCGGTTCGCCTGCCGCCGCAATTCTTTACGCTTTTTCGCGCGCACCGCGGCGTCCCAATAATCCTCGGGCGACAGATCGCTTTCGAGCAGCGCGCGCTCCTCGCGGTGCACCGCCTCCGCCGCGCCGCCGCGCATCCGCGCGACGTCGACGAGCGCGCGGTGGAGCGGGCCGTCTTCGGTCAGCCGCGGCACATGTACGAGCGTGCGCGCCCACGGCGCCGCGTCGCACCAGCCGAGCAGGATCGACCAGAACAGGCGTTCGAAACCTGCGCGCACCAGCGGCGCGCCGTGAAAATGATTGTGATGTGTCCAGCCGGTGACGTGACGCAGCGGAATGCGGCCATAATGCGTCGCGGCCGCGAGGGGCATGATGCCGATCACCGGCCCGTCGCTGCCGTCGCGGACAAGGACGAGACGCGCGTGACGGTCGGGATCGAGCAGGTGCAGCGCAGACTGCAGACACCAGCGCTCGGCAAAGGGATTGGGTTCGCTTGCGTCGTCCGCCAGTCGATCCCACTGCGCGGCAAGGTCCGGTGACAGCGCCAGCGGATCGACGACGCGCACGGTGAGCGGAGCGGCTTCGGCAGCGCTCGTCGGAAAGGCAGGATGGACCGTCATCGGCAGCGAGCCTAGCAGCCAAGCGTTAAGGATGGGTGGCAAATCGCATCGCGCCCCGCCCTTTCGCTAAGGCGAAATCAGATCCCGAACAGCTTCGCCAGCGATTTTTCGAGCATGAAAAATTGCCAGATCAGCCGCCCATGATCGCGCCGCCCCGACTGGTGCGCCGCAACGATGCGTTCGATTTCGGCCATGTCGAACCAGCCCGAACGCGCGAGCGTCGAAGAGGCCGCGAGCGCCTTCGCCTGCTGGGCGAGCGGACCGCGGAACCAGTGCGATACCGGCGTCACAAAACCCATTTTCGGGCGGTACAGGATATCGTGCGGCAGATAGCGTTCCATCGCCTGCTTCATGATCGCCTTGCCCGTCCCGCGCTTGACACGCATCGACGCGGGCAGGCTCGCGGCGAATTCGATCAACCGGTAATCAAGCAGCGGCTCGCGCGCCTCCAGGCTGACCGCCATGCTCATCCGGTCGGTCTTGGTCAGGATGTCGCCGGGTAGCCAGATTTGCAGGTCGGCATATTGCGCGCGGTCGAGTGGCTCGCGCGCGGGAGCCTCGGCCATCGCTTTCCAGTACCGCGTCTCTGCGACATGATCGCCGAGTGCATGATGCGCGGCGTCGTTGAACAGACGCGATCGTTGCGCCTGCCCCGTCACCCCAACCGCCTCGGCATAACCCTCAGCGCCGCTTTTCGACAGGCTGGCGAGCGTCGCGCGGGCGCGCAGCGGGCGCGGCGCCCAATCCATTTGCGGCCAGACGTGCGACAAGGGGCCGAGCAGGCCGCGACGCAAGAAGCCGGGAATCAGGCCGCGAAGCCTTTCTTCCTGGTGCTGGAACACAAGGCGGCGGTATCCCGCGAAGGCTTCGTCGGCGCCGTCGCCCGATAGCGCTACCGTCACCTCTTCGCGCGCCAGTTCGCAGACGCGATAGGTCGGCAGTGCGCTGGCATCGGCAAAGGGTTCGTCGAAGTGATCGGCAATCTTGTCGACGAGCGTGAAGTCGCCCGACGACACGGTGCGCGCGCGATGATCGGTCGCGAAACGCTCGGCGATCTGCTGGGCGTAGGCCGTTTCGTCGAGCGCTGCCTGATCGAAGCCGATGGTGCAGGTCTTGACCGCCTTCGCGCTCGCCTCGGCCATCAACGCAACAACCGCGCTACTGTCGACCCCACCCGACAGAAAGGCACCGAGCGGCACGTCGGACACCATGCGGTCGGTCACTGCGGCGCGCATCAGATGGACGAGATGCTCGGCCGCCTCGCCTTCGCTCGCGCGGATGCGTTTCGAGAAATCGGGCGCCCACCAGCGCGTCGGCGCGGGCACGGGCTTGCCGCGCTCGAGCATCAGATAATGGCCGGCGGGCAATTTTCGACACCGGCCACGATACAATTGTCGTCGGGGACATAGCCGAAGGCGAGGAAATCCTCGATCGCGGTCAGATTCGCTTCCTGCCGCAGAAGCGGATTGCGGAGCAGGCCCTTCAATTCCGATGCGAACGCCACCGACCCATCGGACAGGCGAACATAATGGAGCGGCTTTACCCCCAGCCGGTCGCGCGCGAGAAACAGGCAACCGCGTTGATGATCGTGGATCGCAAAGGCGAACATGCCGTTGAGCCGCGACAGGCAATCCGGACCCCATTGGCGCCACGCGGCGATGATGACCTCGGTGTCGCCGCTGGTGCGGAACCGGTGACCGCGATCCTCAAGTTCGGCGCGGAGTTCGCGGAAATTGTAGATTTCGCCATTATAGGTGAGCGTCACGAGTTCATCGTCGCTCGCCATCGGTTGCGGACTGCCCGCGATATCGATGATCGAGAGGCGAAGGTGACCGAGCCCGACGCCGGGCGCGGTCCATTCGCCCGATCCGTCGGGGCCGCGGTGCTGCATCGGCTGGAGCATCGCGCGAAGGCGTGCGGGGTCGACCGGCTTGGCCGTCTCCAGATGATAGATGCCCGCGATCCCACACATATAGCCGAGGCCTAGCGGGTTTTGAGCGCGCGGTCAGCCATCGCTTTGGCTCCGCCCGACGCGGAAACGAAATCCTCTATCGCATTGCGTCCGCCCTGACGCTCTTCGCTCGATATGATCAACGACAGCGCACGCGGGTCGCCGCCGAACAGTCGCGCCTTGAGGCCCGCAAGTTTCGCGCGGCGCGGATCGCCGGTCACGTCGCCGCCAACGGCATACCAGGTCGCAACGTCGCGCAGCACTGGGCCGGGATGCAACAGCCGTTCGGTCTTCGCCCCCTCGATCGACGGCAGCGGCGCGCTCCACGCCCACTTGCTGTCGGGGTCGATCGCGCCTTGACCGAATGCGACAACTTCGCGGCCTTCGGCCTGCCGTTCGTAGCCGCCCATCGCGACGGCCACTGCTTGTCCCCTGTCATTGGAAAAATGGTGCAACTGCCGCCGATCGGCCCCGTCGAAACGCGGGGCCCACGTCGTCCCCTCAGCCCGCGCCTCGCTCCATCCCGGCGGCGCCTTTATCGAAATATCGGATAGTGTGGCGCTGCGACTACCCACCAGATGACCCCAGCCGACGAACAGCAAGGGAATCGCAAGCGCCGCAGGCAACACCGCTTTTTCCGGCCCGGCAAAGCGCGGCACACCCGCCAGCCCGCGCACATCGACCGCCGCATCGTTCGCCGGCCGGTCGAACCA
Source organism: Sphingopyxis fribergensis (assembly GCF_000803645.1). Classification (NCBI taxonomy): domain Bacteria; kingdom Pseudomonadati; phylum Pseudomonadota; class Alphaproteobacteria; order Sphingomonadales; family Sphingopyxidaceae; genus Sphingopyxis; species Sphingopyxis fribergensis. The sequence goes on from NZ_CP009122.1 coordinate 3,228,132, forward strand.
GCGACGCGCGACGAGCATGACAAGCAGGATTACCGCGCCGAAGAAGAACCATCCGTAAAAGACATGGTCGATTCCCCCCGCAGCCTCGATCCCCCAGATTTCAGCGGCGACCATCGTGCCGTATGCGCGCAGCGCGTTGGCGAGGATCGTCGTTGCCAGCGCGAGCAGGACGAAAATGATCCGCCGCGTCCAGCTACGAAAGCACAGATGCGCCGCGAATGTGGCGTAAGCGAGCATCGCAATCAGGAAATTGACCCCCGAGCACGCTTCGGCAACCTCGAAGAAGCCGGCGGGGGTGGTGATGAAGACACCCTCCATCTCCGCCCGGATGCCCGACAGATGGAGCAGCACCATGCTGATATGCGCGGTGAGCGTCTGGAGCAGCGGCACCAATTCCTCGCCGAATGGCACCAGCAGCAGCGCATAGCCGAGCGGGAAGAGCAGTCCGCGCACAAGCTTTTCGCCGAGCGCCGCCGCAACCGCGCCCTGCAGCATCAGGATCAGGCCGAGTTGGCGGAACAGGGCGACACCCGCAGCCTCGCCGACGAGCCACACCAGCCCCGCGCCCGCCATCCATATCAGCCCCGGCCACCAAAAGACCGGCGTCAGCGGCCGCAGCAGCGCGATACGCTGCGACACCAGCCAGCCGATCATCGGCACGATCAACAGGCAATGGGTGAAGGTCGAACTGTTCCACCAGATGCCCGCGACATCGGCAGCCTCGCGCCAGAAGATCGCAAAGATCGCCGCCGACAGCAGCGCCAGCGCGCCAAGGTGGCGTTGCCACAGCGTCATGCTGGCAATCCCAGTAGATCGCCGAGCGGCGCGAGCCGGGCGTCCCAGCCATAGCGCACGGTCATCCGCGCACGCGCCGCCTGCCCCATCTTTGCCGCCGTGCCGCGGTCGTCGAAAAGCGAACATACGGCGTCGGCCATCGCGGCAGTATCGTCGGCGACGAGCAGATGTTCGCCCGGCGTCGCATCGACCCCTTCGGCCGCGGCGGCGCTTGCAACAACCGGGCGCGCCATCGCCATCGCCTCGAGCAGCTTGTTCTGCACGCCGCGCGCCAGCAGCAGCGGCGCGACCACCGCGTCGGCGGCGGCGAGCCAGGGGCGCACATCGGGAACCTCGCCGGTCACCGTCACGCCGGGGAGTGTTGCGAGCGCGCGCACCTCATCGGTCGGTGCGCGGCCGACGATCGCAAAGCGCGCTTGCGGTTGACGGTTGCGGATCAACGGCAGGATGTCGGCCGCGAACCAGCGCACTGCGTCGATATTGGGGCGATAATCCATCTGGCCGGTGAAGACTGCGAGCGGTCCCTCGCCAACGCCGACAGGTTCCAGCATCACCGCCGGATCGAAGCGATCGGTGTCGATGCCATTCTCGACCGCGCGCACCTTGCCGGCGCCCAGCCCGCTGCGGCTACGAAACAGCGCCGCCTCCGCCTCGCTGACGAATAGGCTGGCATCGACGCGGCGTGCGACTTCGGCCTCGTAAGCGCCAAGCACGCGCGCTTCGCGTCGATGCACCCAGTTCAGCGGCAGGCGTTTGTCCTGTTCGGCGTAGGTTGCGAATTTGGCGGAGTCGACGTCGACGAAATCCATCAGCACCGGACCGTTGAAAGCGGCCGGGATATATTGCGCCATCTGGCCCGAGAAGGCGACGATATGCGTGATGCCGCCTCCGCCAGTCAGTTCATCGACATGGCGCGCCAGCGTCGCATTGCGGAACAGCCGGTTCGATACGGGCTCGCCGTGCAGCACCGCTTGCGCCAGCGCCAATAGACGCGAAGCATCGCGCACTTCGATCGTCAGGCTCTTGCAAAGTGGCGCCATTTTCTTGCGCGCAGATTCGGCCTCTTTCTTATTGTCGGCGAACGCCGCGACATGGAGGGGCGCGAGCTTCGCCAGCGCTTCGAACATATGCCAGCTGCGGATCCGGTCGCCGCGGTCGGGGGGCCAGGGCGCGCGGTGAACGAGGAACAGGATTTCGGCCATTACCCCAGCCCGCGCGCGATCAGCGGCCCGATCCGGTTCGCCGCCCACAGCGGCAGTTTCTTCCACAGGTCGACCTGCAGCCGGTATTTGGCGCTGTTCGGATTGGTGTCGCGCGCGACCTCGCCCGGCGCGAGCCAGCGGGCGTAGACGAGCGGCTGGGGCTCGAAACCCCAATTCTTCTTGTAGGCGAAGGGCCCGGTCCCAATCTTCGACCGGCCAAAATCGAAGCGCGTGCAACCCTTGGTTCGCGCGTGACGCATCAGGGCGAAGTACATGAGTTCGTTGGCGCGGAGGCGGCGGGCGTCGGTGGTGCCGCCGCCCCAATAGGGCATGACGGTGCCGCGCCAAGTGAGGCTGAGGACGCTGGCCACAACTTCACGATCATTGCGCACATTGAGGATGTCGGCATCGTCGCCGAAGGCGTCAATTACGCATGAAAACAATGATTTAGGGAAAACTGGGGTGCCGAGGTTGCGGACGCTGGTCGCATAGATGCGATAATGGTCGCGTTGGTCCTGTTCGGAACGGCCGGTGGTGACGGTGAGGCCGCTTTCGAGCGCCTTGCGAACCTCGGCGCGCTGTTTGCGCGGGATACCTAGGAGTTCGGCGTCGTCGTCGAGGGCGAGGTCGCGGGCGAAGCCGGCGTAAGTGCCTTCCTCGACCTGCCAGCCCTCGGGCAGGGGACCCCCGCGCAGTTCGACCGATGGAACGCCGAGTGAGCGGGCCATGTCGGCCGCGCCTTGCGCGAGCGTCGCCGCCACGGCCGCATTGTCGGCGAGGATGCCGCCGCCCACCGCGAAACCGCTGGCGACCAGCGCCTGCCCGAATAGTCGCGAGCGGATATGATGGAGCGGCAGGAGACCGGTCACCCTGCCTTCGGCATCGCGCGCGGTGACGAGATGGCAGCGGTGGCCGGTCGCCTTGGTGATCGCCTCGCACCAGCTGCGGCTTTGAAAGGGGGTCGCGTCCGGGTGCGCGGCGACATAGGCATCCCATGCGACCGCATCAGACAGTGGCGTGCCGGAAAATCCGTCCTTCGCGGGAAGCGTCGGCGCGTTCACGCCGCGGCGCGCCAGGGCAATGCGCGCTGTTGCTGCGCGAAGAGCAAGGCGTCGGCCCGGGTCCATTCGAAATCGGTGAGCAATTTCTTCAGCTTGCCGGCCATCGCCGACAAGCCGCTGTAATGCCGGATCTTCGACCGCATCGGCGCATCTGCGACGCGCGGCTGGCCGGGGTCGATTTCCCACGGATGGAAATAGAGGATCGCCGGATGCCCTTCCTCGTTCATTCGCGCGATCGCCCAGCGCGTGAAGCGATAAGGCAGCATCCGCATGAAACCGCCGCCGCCCGCGGCCAGCGTGCGTCCGGCAAAGCGCGCGGTGGTGACCGGCCATTCGACAAGGTCGCTGTCGGGGAGCGGGCGCCAGGCATGGCGCGGGCTTTGCGGCCAACCATAATGATCGTGGACGACGGGCGCGACGCTCGACGAATAGGCATAGCCCTGTTCGGCGAGCACGGCATGCGCCCAGGGCGTGCGCGTATCGACCGAGAAGCTCGGCGCGCGATAGCCGTGGATCGCAACCCCGCCGAGGTCTTCGAGGATCGCCCGCGTCTTCCGGAGGTCCGCCGCAAATTCGTCGGCGGTCATGTTGAAGACGCGCTTATGGTCATAGCCGTGGCTGGCAAGCTCGTGCCCCGCCGCAACGATGCGCTTGATCAGCGCGGGATAGCGTTCGGCAACCCAGCCCAGCGTGAAGAAGGTTCCCTTTGCCCCCGCCTCGGCGAAAATCTGCAGCACCGTGTCGCAATTCGCCTCGACGCGGCATTCGAGGGTCGGCCAGTCGGCACGGTCGATCGTGCGCTCAAAGGCGCCGACCTGGAACCAGTCCTCGACATCGACCGACAGGCCGTTCTGCATTTTTCGTCACCTTCATCAGCGGGATAGCCGATTTCGGCCGGGTTGTCAGGCAGCCCAGGTCCGCGAATTTGCCGGATTGGGTGCATTTTCGGGATCGCGCTCGACCCATTCGATCAGCAAGTCGAGCACGCGGCGGAGCGCGGCATCCTGTTCGACGAGGCGGTCCTCGAGCGACGCAATCTGCTTTTCGAGCGCGGCGAGCTGTTCGGGGTCGACCGTGGGCAAGGCCGGAGTCGGGTCGGGCGAGGTCTGCGTGACGACCGGTGTAGGTTCGGCGAGCACGGGATCGGCAGGCGCGGCGAAGGGCGCCGGACCGTCGGCAACCGGCGCCGCGGCGCGTGCCGGCCATTCGAGTGTGGTTTCGTTCGCGGCTTGCGGTGCAGCGAAGGGCGCCGGGGTCGGCGCGACCGCGGTTGCGGCAGCGGCGACGACGTCGTCGACGGGCAGCGGCGTGAGCGTTGCCGCGTCGATACCGCGATCGGCCTCGATCTCCGCAACCACCGAGCGCACGTTCTGCGCGGTGATGCGGTGCATCTGTTCGACCGCGCCGTAAAGCAGCAAACGGCTGACCAGCACGTTCAATTTGCGCGGCACGCCTTCGCTGTAATCGAAGATTTCCTCGAACGCGTCGGGGCTGAAGCTGGGATTCCCCGTCCAGCCGACCTTGCCGAGGCGGTGGAGGATATAGGGTTCGACCTCCTCAGGCTCCATCGGGTCGAGGTGGTGCGTCGCGATCACCCGCTGGCGCAGCTGTTCGAGCGTCGGCGAGTGGAAGAGCGTCTGGCGGAATTCGGGCTGACCGAGCAGGAAGATCTGGAGCAGCGAATGACCGCCAAGCTGGAAGTTCGAGAGCATGCGCAGCTCTTCAAGCGCCGAGATGGCGAGATTCTGTCCTTCGTCGACGATCAGCAGCGTGCGGCGACCGGCGCGCGCTTGTTCGCGAAGATATTCCTCCATCGAGCGCAGCAGCTCGGCCTTGCTCTGCCCTTCCCACTCGATGCCGAATTGTTCGGCGACGAGGCGGAGAAGATCGTCGCCCTCGACCTGCGTGGACACCAGCTTGACCGCGGTCAGGCGGTTCGGGTCGATCGTGTTCATCAGATGGCCAACAAGCGTCGTCTTGCCCGCGCCGACGTCGCCGGTGATGACGATGAAGCCTTCGCCCTGCGCGAGGCCGTAACCGAGGTAGGACATCGCTTTGCGGTGCGTGCCGCTTTCGAAATAGAAATGCGGGTCTGGCGTCAGCTGGAACGGACGCCCGGTAAAACCATAGAACTGATCGTACATCGTAAAATTCCCGTTGCTTGGTCAGAAGTTGTAACGAAGTCCCACCAAAGCTGAACCGATAAGCTGGCTGTTGAAACCTTCTTGGTCGAAGGCGTTGATGCTGGCCGCGGCGGTCCCCGTGAGCCCGCGCCAGAAGCGCCGCGCATAGGATGCGGTCAGGCCCGCCGACTGGACGTCGCTGGCGCCCGGCGCGCCATTGTCGAAATAATTGACGTAACCCGACAGGCCGAGGTCGGAATCGACGTCGAGCTGGCGCCCCGCGGAGACGAAGAGATAATAATTCTCGTCCTTGATCCCGTTGAGGCTGCCGATCGGCGACAGCAAGGGCGCGAGCAGTTTGCGCCGGTCGTAACCGATGCCGACGCCATAGCTCCACCCGCCGAAGCGCGACGACAAAGTCGCCTGCACGCCGCGGCTGCGGTATTGCGCCGAGGTCGAATTGCCGAGTTGGTTGCTCAAACAGCCGCCACCCTGCTGCCCGAAGACGCAGGGATTTATGTCGCCGCTGATCGGATTGCGGATCGGGTCGAATTGCGTCGGCAGCGCCGCAAGCCCACCCGACAGGCCGCGGCCGAAGCTCGACAGCCCGTCGTAAACGCCAACCTGGATCGAGGTCGCATGGTCGGCGCGATAGGTGAAGCTGCCGGTGTAGATCGTATCGCCATAGCGGCGGCCGACCTTCGCTGTCAGCGATGTGCGGCGGCTCGGCTGCCACATCACTCCGGCGTCCCAGATCAGCCCGTCGGTGTCGAACGACAGCTGGCGCGGGGTCGATTTGTCGGTGATGAATCGGCCGTTCGAATCGCGCACCGGCACGCCGTTGGCGTCAACCACCGGATTGCGCTGGCCGATCTCTATATCCTCGTAACCGACGCCGCCGAGCAGCGCGACCGTCGGGCCGATCGGCATCGTGACGTCGGCGCGGACGAACTTGCCCTCGTAGCGTTGATCGAGCTGGCTGGCATCCTCGCGCTCGTAGCCGCCCGACACCTGCCAGCCGAACGGCAGATCGCCCGGCCGCGCGCCGACGCTGGCCCAGGCGACATGGTTGGTGGAGCTGTCGAAAATATCCTGCGGCTGCGTTCCCGGCGACAGGATCGCGGGTTCGTCGACTTCGACCTTGGTATAGCCGAAGCGATAGCCGGCCCCGACGTCGAGCCCGCCGATGCGCCGTGCGAAGGTCGGGCCGGCATAGAGCGAGTAAATGTCCGCGACATTGCTGGCATCGCCGATGAACAGACCGCTCGCCGCACCCTGTCCGTCGGCGCGGGTGCGCGTCGCGAGCGCGCCACCTTCGAGATTGAGGCCGCGCGCCGCCTCGATTCGGCCGCGGAGGAGGCCGCTGACAACATCCGAATCACCGAGATCGTCGTTCCATCCGATGCGATGTTCGTAGCGCACCGATCCGGCCAGTTCGGCGCGGTTGGTGACGATCGCGGCATCCACCCCGACCGCAAGGTTCGTATAGGTGAGGACATCGCCCCCGTTCTTGAGGTCGGCGGTCAGCACCTGGTCGATTTCGAGATAGGGGCTGACGTCGACCGTCCGCTGCGTCCGGCGCCCTTCGGCGCGCTTCGCTGCGCGGCCCTCGGATGCCGGGGCGCGGGTCGAAGGCTTGTCACCGCCAGCCGGACCGGGATCGCCCGAAAATTGCGCATGCGCGCCCGTCGCCGTCCCGGCGAGCAGCAGGGCCGCCAGCGTCGATATATGACGCATGGTGGTCGTGGTGCGCATCACGCGCCTCCTTGTCCGTAATAGGTGCCGAAGCGGCGCCCGCCCGGCGAGAATTTGACCCCGTTGAGGAGCAGCTGGATATGGGGGCACGCGCCCATCAGGCCGATCGCGTCGCGCAGCGCCGATTCGAGCGTTTCGTCGGCGCGCACAACCATGATCGTCTGCCCGACATGCCCCGCGAGCACCGCGGCGGGCGACGCCGCAAGCACTGGCGGCGAATCGATGATGAGGATGCGGCCGGGCGCGCCCGCTTCGAGCTGCGCGAGCAACGCCTCGGTCCGCGCCGAGGCGAGCAGTTCGGTATCGTGCATATGGCCGGTGCCCGCGGGCATGACCTTGAGACCCGGAATGTCGGTCTGGATCAGGCAGTCGCCGAGCGGCAAATGCGGATCGGCGAGCGCGTCCATCAGGCCGGGACCGTCATCGAGCCCGAGCGCTTCGAGCACGCTCGGCTTCGCGATGTCGGCATCGATCAGCAGCACGTCGTGATCGGCCTCGACCGCGAGGCTCAAAGCAAGGTTGACCGCCGAGAAAGTCTTGCCCTCGCCCGGGTTCGCCGAGGCGATCAGTACGCGGTGGCCGCGCGGCAGGATCGGGCGATTGCCGACGCCGCCGAAATTGCGGATCAGTTCGCGCTTCACGATGCGATATTCTTCGGAAATGCCGGTGACAGGGGTGCCGGGGACGATCATGCCGCGCGATGCGAGACGGTCGCGGTCGACCGTTCCCTGCCGCGTCGGCACGATCGCGGGCGCGGCCTTGGCGACGTCCTTGCGCGGCGACGGTTTCGGCGCGGCGGGCGCGGCCTCGACCGCGGGTGCCGCCTCGACGACGGGCTCCAGGATTTCGGGCTGCGGCGTTTCCACGACGGGCTCGGCGGCCTCGGCCGGGTGCGCCTTCTTCGCCTTTTTGGGCGCTTCGGGCGGCAGTTTCGACACGTCGATCGTCGGCGCATTGGCGGCGGGATCGAGGCCGAACATGTCGGCGGCACGTTCGAGGAGCGAGGGCGGGCGCTTGACTTTGCGTTGGTCGTTCATGTCATCGTCCCCCGTCACGCAACCATGCCGCGCTGGATGAATTCGGCGACTAGCAGCAAGGCATAGAGGCCGACGAGCGCGCCCCCGCCGCTCGCCAGCCAGACGAGCTTCTTGCGCCGATCGAGATGGCGTTCGGGTGTCACGACTTCGGTAATCGATCCGATGACGGGCAGCCCGCTGGCGCGTTCGAGCTTAGCCGCGGTCGCATAGCTGGTGCGTATCTGGGCGAGCCCGAATGCGGCGCCGACGCCGCCGCCGATGCCGGCGAGCAGGACGAGCGTCAGGAACAGAGGCCGGTTGGGCGCCGCGGGGCTGGTCGGTTTCGATGGCGGGTCGAGCAGTTCGATCTTGATCGCGTCGGTCTCGGTCTGCACCTCGCCGCGCATGCGGACCTGTTCGCGCTGTGCGAGCAATTTGTCATATTGCGCCTTGAACGCGGTATATTCGCCGTTGATCCGGTCATATTCGGCGGCGATGCCGGGGTTCTGAATCTGCTGCGACGTGATGCGGGCGATGTCGCCGGTGAGCTGCGCCTTGCGCGCCGACAGCGCGCTGACCGTCGCTTGCCGTTCGGCGCGCATCGCCGACAGCGAGGCATAGGCCGGGTTCTGCGAATTGCCGCCACCGCCCGCGCCTGCGCCTTCGCGGTCGGCCATCGCTTTCAGCGAGGCGATCTGGCTTTTCAATGCGATGACGTCGGGGTGCGCGTCGGTCAGCCCGCGCGCGCGCATCGATGAGAGTTCGTTCTGCGCACCGGCAAGCTGTTGCCGCGCGACGCCGCCGCCGACACTGCCCATGCCGGGAATATTGATCGTCGCCGGGGTCGAGGAGAGCTGACCGTTCGCGGCGGCAAGCTGCGCCTGCGCCGACACGAGCTGCGAATCGATCTGGCCAAGTTCGGCGCGCGCGGCTTCGACGCGCTGCGCGGGCGACCCGCTGCCGCCCGGGATCAGGCCGATATTCTGCGCCTCGAACGCGCCGCGGCGCGCTTCGACTTCGCGCAGCGCCTTTTCGCGGTCGGCGATCTGGGCATCGAGGAATTTCAGCCCCTCGCGCGCGTTCATCCGGCCGCCGCGCAGCTGATCGTCGCGAAACACGGTGATCAGGCTGTCGAGCACGCCCGATGCGAGCTTGGCATTGTCGGCGTCGGACAGGCTGCCGACCGCGACGCTCGAGGTGATTTCGAAGATATTGTCCTGCTGCGGAACGACCTTGATATTCTTTTGCAGCATCGCGACCGCGCCCGCCTTTTCGCGTTCGTTCGCGCCGGCGGGGAGCAGGCCGGTGGTCGCCGCGACCTTTTCCATGTTGCGCGCGCTGGTCAGCGTTTCGCGAATCTGGTCGAGCTGCGGACGCCCGCCGCCGCCCTGCGCGTCGTCGGGCAGGATTTCGTTGACGTCGACGAGCAGGCGCGCGCGGCTGTCATAACGATTCGGGATCGACGCGATCGCCAGCCAGCCGAGGATGCAGATGCCCCACGCCACCGCCAGCACGAGCCACCGGCGCGTCCAGACGCTGTGCAGCGCGACCCGGAATTCGTCGTAAAGGCTGGTCATCGCGTGAAATCGATCCTTGGGAGATGGGTGGGTTGGCGGCCTGGGGTCAGAACATGCTTTCGGGGATGATGATCACATCGCCGGGCTGCAGCCGCACATTCGCCTTGATATCGCCGCGTTTGATCAGGTCGTTCAGCCGCAGGCCGAACTCCTGCTGCTTGCCGCTGCCCTTGTCGAAACGGACGAGTCGCGCTTTGTTTCCAGCGGCATATTCACCGAGGCCGCCGACTGCAATCATTGCGTCGAGCACGGTCATGTTGGCACGGAAAGGGATCGACGCGGGCTTTTCAGTCGCGCCAACGACCCGCACCTGTTGCGAGAAGGTGCTGTTGAAGGTCGTGACGATGACGCTGACGATCGGATCGGTGATATATTGGCTGAGCTGGAGCTTTAGGTCCTGCTGCAGCATCGTCGGCGTCTTGCCGACCGCGGGCATGTCGGTGATCAGCGGGGTGGTGATGCGGCCGTCGGGGCGCACCTGGACCTTGCCGCCGAGTTCGGGGTTGCGCCACACGAAGATCTGGAGCTCGTCGAGCGGGCCGATGATATATTCCTCACCCGGCCCTTCCTGGTTCTGGACGAAATTCGCGCTCGGCAGCTGCGGCGCCGTCCCTCCGGCGCCCATGCAGCCGGTCAGCGCGGTCGCGGCGATGCCCGACACGAGCGCGGCGCGCGCGATACGGAGCGAGGGGAACGAAGCCATAATCCATCAACCTTTCGGGGCCGCCGGGGGAGCCGCGGTCCGGAAACTCGGCGGCGACAGCCATTGTGTCAGCTTCCGCCATTGCTCGAAAAGGGTGAACATAATGTTAGTATTGACATAAGTTTGGACCGCGCTTGTCGCAAACTGTCCTGATAAGGAACAGATTCAGGCGTGTCAGACGAGCATTTCGCGCGCCGGTCCCTGCCCCAGGAAGGTCGCCGGGCTCGCGCTCGCGCCATAGGCGCCCGCGAGGAAGATCGCGATCAGGTCGCCGACGTCGGCGCGCGGGAGCGCGACCTGGTCGCCGAGGCGATCGAGCGGGGTGCAGAGGCAGCCGACGACCGAGACGGTCTCGTCGGGCTCGCGTCCGAAGGCGCCCGCGACCGCGATGGGATAATTGCGACGGATCACGGTGCCGAAATTGCCGCTCGCGGCGAGCTGGTGGTGGAGGCCGCCGTCGGTGACGAGGAAAGTTTCGCCGTGGCTGGTCTTCCGATCGACGATGCGGGTCAGATAGACACCGGCTTCGGCGACGAGCCAGCGGCCGAGTTCCATCGCGAAGTGGCTCTTTGCGAGAACGGGGTCGCGCGCAGCCAGCGTCTCGGCGAGCGCCGCGCCGACGGCGATGACATCAACCGGCTTGTCGCCGGGGAAATAGGGCACGCCCATGCCGCCGCCGAGATTGACGAGCGGCGGCATGGCGCCGATTTCGTTCGCGAGCCGCGCGGCGAGCGCGACGGTCTGCGCCTGCGTGTCGGCGATGGCGGCGGCGTCAAGCGCCTGCGATCCCGCGAAAATATGGAAACCCTGCCAGTCGGCACCGGCATCGATCAGGCGCCGGACAAGCGCTGGAACCTCGGTCGCGTCGACACCGAATGGCTTGGCGCCGCCGCCCATCTTCATGCCCGATCCCTTGAGGTCGAAGTCGGGATTGACGCGCACCGCAAGGCTTGGCGTGAGGCCAAGATGCCCGGCGATCGACAGGGCCCGCTCGGCCTCGCCCACCGATTCGAGGTTGAGCGTCGCGCCGGCGGTGATCGTCGCTTCGAGTTCGCGGTCGCGCTTGCCGGGGCCGGCGAAGCTGATGTCGCCCGCCGGCATCCCGCTGGCGAGCGCGGCCTTGAGCTCGCCGCCCGATGCGACGTCGAACCCGTCGACCAGCCGCACCATGAAGGCGAGCAAAGGCGCATAGGGGTTCGCCTTCATCGCATAGTGCAACTGGACGTCGGCGGGCATCGCGGCGCGCCATTCGGCGACGCGCGCGGTGAGCATCGCGCTGTCGTAAACGAACAGCGGCGTATCGCCCGAAACATCGGCGAGCGCTTCGGCGCGGTCGCCGCCGATGAGCAGCATGTGGCTTGCATCAGCGCGGAAGCCGGGCGGGATCGGGCCGTGTGGTTTCATGCCATGGGCTCCTTCGTCCAATCGGCGGCGATCGCCACGCGGTCGAGCTTGCCATTGGGATTGCGCGGCAGGGCGCCCCGCCATTCGATCGCCTGCGGCTGCATGAAATTGGGGAGATTCTGGCGGAGATAGGCTGCAAGCCCTTCCTCGTCGGCGACGCCGTCCTTGCCGCGGACGATCAGGGTGATCGCAGCGCCGAGCCGCGCGTCGGGAACGCCGAACGCCACCGCTTCGTAAATCAGCCCCGATGCGACCGCGACATCCTCGATCTCGGTCGGGCTGACGCGATTGCCCGCGGTCTTGATCATCGCGTCGTCGCGCCCGACGAAATAGAGGAGATGGTTGGCGTCGCGGCGCACCGTGTCGCCCGACCACACCGCCATCCCGCCATATTCGGACGCGCGCGGGGCGGGCTTGAAGCGTTGCGCGGTGCGTTCCTCGTCACGCCAATAGCCCTTGGCGACGAGCGGGCCGCAATGGACGAGCTCGCCGGGTTCTTCGTCGGCGGTGATCGTGCCGTCGGGCCGACACACGAGAATTTCCGCATGCGGGATCGCGCGACCCATCGATGTCGGATGATCGGCGACGAATTTCGGGTCGAGGTACGTTGAGCGGAACGCCTCGGTCAGCCCGTACATCGGATAGATGGCGGCCTTCGGGAAGGTGGCCCGCATCGCGTCGATCAGCGAGGGCGTGAGCGCCCCGCCGCTGTTGGTCAGGCGCGTCAGATGCGCCGCGGTCTCGGCAGGCCATTCGGCCTCGACGAGTTGCACCCAGAGCGGCGGCACGCCTGCGAGCGTCGTTGCCCGGTGCCGCGCGACCGCCTTCACGACGTCGCGCGCGGTCAGATAATCGAGCGGCGCGACCGCGGCGCCCGCATACCAACTCGAAAGCAGCTGGTTCTGGCCATAATCGAAGCTGAGCGGCAGCACGGCGAGCACCCGGTCCTGGGGCGCGATCTTGAGATAGGAGGCGACGCTTTCGGCGCCGAGCCACAGGTTCGCGTGGCTGAGCATCACGCCCTTGGGCCGGCCGGTCGAACCGCTGGTGTAGAGGATCGCGGCGAGATCGTCGGGCTCGGCGATCGAGAGCGGCAACCCCCGTCCCCCCGAATCAATGACTTCCTCGCCGATCTTGATATCCTGCACCACGCATTCGCCGGGGAGGCCATCGCCGAGCATCTCGGCGCGCGCGCCATTGGTGACGAGCAATTTCGCGCCGCTGTCGGACAGGATGTGGGCGACCTGCGCGCCCTTGAGCAGCGGATTGACCGGCACATGGATCAGCCCGGCGCGCGCCGCGGCGAGCGGCATCAGGCAGGCAAGCCGCGTCTTCGCGCTCCAGCTTGCGACACGTTCTCCGGGGCCGCCAGCCTGATCGAGCAACCATGATGCCAGCCGTCCGACGCCGGCGTCGAGCTCAGCAAAGGTCGTGACCCGGTCGCCGATCAGCAGCGCAGCCGCGTCCGGCGCGCCGCAGCGGGTGAGATGGTCGATCGGCCTGGAAGATAGGTTTTCGGCTTTGGTCATCGGCTGTTAGGAGTGGAGTGATAGAGGGCGGCACCATGCAAGGGAACGGTGAACATCACGCTAATGATATGCGGCTGCCCGCCACAGCGCGCGCGGCCGGCTTTGCGTCGCCTTTCGACCGGGCGGCCTGGTTCGACTTGCTCGAGGCGCATGGCTTTGCCGGCCGCGGCCGTTTCGATGCCCATGCCAGCGCCGGTTCGACGACGGCGTGGCTGCCGCTGCGGATCGAGAAACCTGGCGAATTTGCCGGACTCACCAACTGGTACAGCTTTTCGATCCGCCCGCTCTTTACTGGCGACGAAGGACGAAGCGACGCCTTGCAGGCGCTCTTTGCCGACCTTCGCCGAAACGCCGCACGCCTGACGCTCTATCCTGTTCCCGAGACTACGGAACTTACCGCCGCGCTCCGCGCCGCAGGCTGGTGGGTGAAAGTGGCCCCGGCGGGCGACCGCCACTGGCTCGACCTCGCCGACATGGACCATGACAGCTGGTGGGCCAGCCGGCCGGGCGCGCTGCGCAGCACCGTCCAGCGCAAAGCGAAGAAAGGCGTCGTCGATATCCAGTTGCTCACCGAGTTCGATCCGGGAAGCTGGGCGGCCTACGAACAAATCTATGCCGCGAGCTGGAAGCCCGAAGAGGGTCATCCTGCCCTGCTCCGTGCCTTTGCCGAGGCCGAGGGTGCGGGCGGACGGCTGCGCATGGGGATTGCGCGTATCGACGGCCTGCCCGTTGCAGCGCAGTTCTGGACCGTCGAGGACGGCACCGCCTTCATCCACAAACTCGCGCATGTCGAGGACAGTCTGAAAGCCTCGCCCGGCACGTTGCTATCGGCGGCATTGTTCCGTCATGTGATCGCGGTCGATGGCGTGAAGCGTATCGATTTCGGTACCGGCAACGATGGCTACAAGCGCGACTGGATGAACCGGCACGACCCGCTGTGGCGTATCGAGGCTTTCAATCCGTCGCGCATCGCGGCATGGGGACCGGCACTGACGGCATATGCCCGTTCCGTGTTGGGGAAGAAAAGTGACCGATAACAGCTCCGTCGACGCCACCCTTCGCGCCCTGCTCGCCGATGTGCTGGGCCTCGGCGAAGCGCGCGCCGCCGCGCTGACCGACGACAGCGGCTTGTTCGGCGAACTGCCCGAATTCGATTCGATGGCGGTCGCCACCGTCTTGACCGAGATGGAAGACCGGCTGGGCGTCATCATCGACGATGATGAAGTCGACGGCGAAATCTTTGAAACCTACGGCAATTTGCTCGCCTTTTCGCTGCGCAAAGTGACCGACTGATCCCGGTGCGGGCATGAGCGAACATATGCTGCGCATCGACCCCGCGGGCACACCCCGCGCCACCATCCTGATCGTCCCGCCGCTGTTCGAGGAAGCGAACCGCACGCGCCGAACCCTGGCGCTCGCGATGCGCGCGCTGGCGGCCGAGGGGTTTGTGGCGGTGCTGCCCGACCTGCCGGGGCAGAATGAGAGTCTTGTTCCGCTCGTCGAGGTCGATCTGGTGCGCTGGCAGAATGCGCTTGCCGAGTTGGTATCGGGAATCGATGGCCCGACGATCATCGCCTCGTTTCGCGGCGGCGCGCTGATCGACCACAAGGCGAAAGCCAAAGCATGGTGGCGCCTTGCGCCCGTCGGCGGGGCGTCGCAGCTCCGCACCTTGATGCGCGCGCGGGTAAGCGCCGACCGCGAGGCGGGCGTGACCTCTTCGCTCGAGGCACTGCACGAACAGGCGAAGGCCGCGCCGCTGCTGCTCGCCGGCAATCTGCTGTCGCCCGCCATGATCGCCCAGCTCGGCACGAGCGAGGCGCAGGCCGTCGAACCATTGCGCAGCATCGGCTTGGGCATCGATGGCATCGCGGGCACGCCGCTCTGGCTCCGCGCCGAGCCGGGTGAGGATGCGCCGATGGCACACGCGATCGCCGCCGATATTTCCGCGTGGAGCAAGACATGCGGCATCAGCTGAGCTTCGCCTGCGAAGGCGCGGCGCTCGCTGCGAGCCTCGACAATGCGCCGGGCACGACGGGCCTGCTGATCGTGTCGGGAGGCAACGAGATCCGCAGCGGCGCGCATCGCGGGATGGCGATGCTGGCGGCGCGGATCGCCGACGCGGGGTATCCGGTGTTCCGTTTCGACCGGCGCGGGATCGGCGACAGCGAGGGCGCGAATGGCGGCTTTGAAAGCAGCGGGCCCGATATCGCCGCATCGATTGCGGCGTTTCGCGCGGCGGCGCCGCAGGTCACGCGCATTATCGCCTTCGGCAATTGCGATGCGGCGAGCGCGTTGTTGCTTCACCAGCCGCTGGAGCTCGACGGGCTGATCGTCGCCAATCCGTGGACTTACGACAGCGACACGGAAGAAACGGAGGAGCCGGCGCTGCCGCCGGCGACGGCGATCCGCGCGCGCTACCTGTCGCGGCTGAAGGATCCGAAGAGCCTGCTCCGGCTGATCAAGGGCGAGGTCGATTTCCGGAAGCTGTTTCGCGGGCTGTCGGCACTGAAGCCGACCGCGCCCGCTGCGCCCGATAGTCTTGCCGGCCGGATCGATTGTGCTGTGTCCGCACTCGGCGCGCCCGCGACGATCCTGCTCGCGACGGGCGACCGGACCGCGCAGGCCTTTATGGAAAACTGCCCGGCGGCGCTGGACCGCGTATCGGTCGAGCGCCTCGCCAGCCCGTCGCACAGCTTCGCGGGCGATGATGCCGCGTGGCTGGCGGAGCGTATCCTGGACATATTGCGACGATAACGGCGGCCCGAGGCCCGTGTAGGCTATGGGGTGGAAAGCGGACGTTGCCCGCTTCGTCATCCCGGACTTGATCCGGGATCCAAGACAACGGCGCGGCGATGGATCCCGGATCAAGTCCGGGATGACGATGGGGGAAATATCCTCCCTGTGCCGCAGGCATGGGGAGGTGGCAGCGCGAAGCGCTGACGGAGGGGCTATGGCGCTAACGTCGCGGCCCCTCCACCACCGCTTCGCGGCGGTCCCCTTCCCCATCGCTGCGCGACAGGGAGGATATTACGGCTGCAACCGGTCGCTTCCCGCCGTTACAGTGTCGCCTCAGGCCTCGGCCATCGCGTGATACTCCGCCTCAGCCAAAAAGCGCTCGGCATCGAGCGCGGCCATGCAGCCCATGCCCGCCGCCGTCACCGCCTGGCGATAGACCTTGTCGGCGACGTCGCCCGCCGCGAACACGCCGGGGATCGAGGTGAGCGAGGTGCCCGGCGTGATCTGAAGATAGCCGTCGTCGTCGAGCGGCAGCTTGCCCTTGAACAATTCGGTCGCCGGGCTGTGGCCGATCGCGACGAAGCCGCCGTCGGTGGGCTCGTGGCTCGCCTCGCCGGTGACGGTGTCGATCAGGTCGACGCCGACCAGCCCCGACACGCCCTCGCCCGCGACGAAACGATCGACGCGCTTGTTCCAGAGAATTTTGATCTTCGGATTGACCATCAGCCGGTCCTGCAGGATCTTTTCGGCGCGCAGATGGTCGCGGCGGTGGATCAGCGTCACATCCTCGCTATGGTTGGTGAGGTAGAGCGCTTCCTCGACCGCGGTGTTGCCGCCGCCGATCACCACGACCTTCTTGCCGCGATAGAAGAAACCGTCGCACGTCGCACAAGCCGACACGCCCTTGCCGCCGAGTTCCTGTTCGCCCGGAACGCCGAGCCATTTCGCCTGCGCACCCGTCGCAATCACCAGCGTTTCGGCCATATAGACGTCGCCGCCGTCGCCGGTCAGCTTGAACGGGCGGCGCGTCAGGTCGACGTCTACGATCGTGTCCCAGATCATGCTGGTGCCGACATGCATCGCCTGCGCCGTCATCTGTTCCATCAGCCACGGGCCCTGCACCACCTCGGCAAAGCCGGGGTAGTTTTCGACGTCGGTGGTGATCGTCAGCTGGCCGCCGGGTTGCAGCCCCTGCACCACGATCGGCATCATGCCCGCGCGCGCCGCATAAATGGCCGCCGACAGGCCCGCGGGGCCGGAGCCGAGGATGAGCATCTTGGTGTGGTGAACGCTGGGCATGACGATCTTTCTTGGGCTGTGCCGGTACGCACAGATGGGTGTTGCCAACCGCGCTAGCAAGGGTCACCTTCCGCGCCAAGGGGAGACTGTCGAATGGCAAGCTGGTGGGAACGTCATGGGGTGCCGCGGCTGATCAAATGCGCCTGTTCGCAGGGGCAGATCATGAAGGTGCGGAGCAAGGTCGTACCGCACGCGCGCGGCCATGTGCTGGAGCTTGGCTGCGGCGGCGGGATCAACATGGAATTTTACCGCCCGGGACAGATTGAGAGCTTCAGCGGGATCGATCCGTCACCCGAACTGCTGGCGATGAGCGTCGCGGCGGCGGCGGCGCGCGGGATCGAGGCCGATATCCGCGCAGGGGTCGGCGAGGCGATGCCTTTCGAAAGCGGGTCGTTCGATACGGTGGTCACGACCTTCACTTTGTGCTCGGTGGGCGATCAGGCGGCGGTGCTGAGCGAAATCCGCCGCGTGCTGAAACCCGGCGGGACCGCGCTGTTCCTGGAGCATGGCGCAGCGCCCGATGCCGACGTCGCGAAATGGCAGCGGCGGATCGAGCCGGTCTGGAAACGGATCGGCGGCAATTGCCACCTGACGCGCCCTATCAGCGAAGCTTATGAAAAGGCAGGATTTGCGGTCGAGCGGCAGGCGGCCGCTTATATCCCGAAAACCCCGCGGCCGTTCGGCTGGTACGAATATGGTGCGGCGCGCCTCGCCTAGCGCCGCGAGGACCACTCAATCGGGGTCGGATCTCTCCCCGACCTCGACCAGTCCGTGGCCGACGCTCACCCGATCGTCGAAGACGAAGCAGCTGCCGTGCCAGCGGCTGTCGGCTTCGGGCACCTGTTCGAGATAGGCGAGGATGCCGCCCTTCAGGTGGACGACGTTTTCGACCCCTTCGTGGCGCAGGAAAGCCGTCGATTTTTCGCAGCGGATGCCGCCGGTGCAGAACATCGCGACGCGCTTGCCCGCGAACCGGTCGGCGTTGGCGCGCCACCAGTCGGGAAATTCGCCGAAGCTTTTGGTCGCGGGGTCGACCGCGCCCGTAAAGCTGCCATAGCCGACCTCGAAGCCGTTGCGCGTGTCGATCAGTACCGTATCGGGGTCATCGACGAGCGCGTTCCATTCGGCGGGGTCCACATAAGGCGCGGCGTCGCGCGCGGGGTCGAGCCCCGTCACCTTCATCGTCACGATTTCCTTTTTCAGCCGCACCTTCATCCGCTGGAACGGCATGTCCGCGGCGGTCGAATATTTGACGTCGAGATCGGCGCAACCCGGCACGCCGCGAATATGGCCAAGCACCGCGGCGATCCCGCCCTCGGTCCCGGCGATCGTGCCGTTGACGCCTTCGCGTGCGAGCAGCAGCGTGCCCATAACGCCCTCTGCCACGCAAAGGTCCAGCAACGGCTGGCGCAAGGCGGCGGGATCGTCAAATGGCGCGAAACGATAGAGGGCGGCAACCTGGAACATGCGCGCGCCATGTAGGCGCGATTGGGCTTTAACGAAAGGGATCGCGCCGCCCGGTCGCATATTGCGCCATCGCCATCGTCGTCCATTGCGCGTTGACGCGGATGCAGCTGGGGAAAACGCTGGCGTCGGTGACGAACACATTGGTCGTCCCATGCACCCTGCAGTCGGGGTCAACGACACCATGCTGCGGATCTTCGTTGATCGCATTGCCGCCGTGCGGATGGCTGCTCGACAGCGTGACATCATCCTGTTCGCGGATCGCATCGCGGAAAAAGGCATCGACGTCCATGTCGCGCGTGATCGTCTGTCCCCTCGCCAGCGCCGGATAGCATTCGAGCGCGCCTGCGGCGAAATGCACCTTGGTCAGCGTCGCCATCGCATCGCGCAGCACCGGGATATCGTCGTCGATGTCGAGGCTGAACTTCAGCTTGCCGTCGGCGATCTGCCCGCGCCGGTCGGCGGGAAACAATATGCCCGCCGAATGGACGCGGCCGAAATTCTTCATCCGGCTGGCATGGTCGCCGAACCAGCCGGGCATCAGCGACGCCATCGACATCGGCGGCTGGAAATGGCTTTCGAGCAGGAAGTCGCCGCAGTCGACATAGCTCGACATCTGATCCTCGTCCCACGCATCGCCGCCGACGCCCTCGGGCATCAGCGCAACGACGGGCGAGGCGACGTTGAGCGACACCTGATAGCCGGTGCCGTCGATATCGCTGCGGTCGAGCAGCTTCGACGAGGCGATCGTCCCTGCCGCGACGACAACGCCGACGCGCGCGCGGACCAGCCCCTTCGACTGGTCGGGCAGGATCAGCTTCACCGCCTCGGCCTCGCGGCGGCCGTCGAACGCCGTCTGCCAGACGATCCGATCAGCCTTGGTGCCGGGAAGGATGCGCGCGCCATGGTCGCGGCACGCCTCGGGCAGATAGGTTTGCGCAATCCCCATGCGGCGGCCATAGGCGCAGCCCGAATTGCAATAGCCACAGTAAGCGCAGGCGTTGACCGTATTGGGGGGACCAAAATTCTTGGCGAACCAGTCGGCGACCGCGCGCTTTTCGCGCGGATCGGTCGATGCTGCGGCGTAATTATGCCAGCCGTTGATCAGATGCGGGCCGTTATGGCGACCGCTGCGCGGTTCGATCGGCGCGATACCGAGCTTCGCCTGCACAGCGTCATAGCTGGCGTGAAAGGCGGCGGCATCGACCGGCGCACCGATGCTCGCCCATTTGGCGAGCACGTCCTTTGCATCGGGGTGCGTGCGTCCCGCCTCGTTGACGCGTAGGCATATCCCGTTGTTGATCGTCGACGACCCGCCGACGCAGCGCCCCTGAAACACCACGAAATCGCGGTTGGTCGAAGTTTGCAGCGCGCCATGCTTGTAAAGACTGGCGATCATGTCGAGCTCATGGTGGGTGATCGCATGGCTGGGATAGAAGGGCCCCGCCTCGACGATGAGCACCTTATAACCTTGTGCCGCGATATTATATGCGGCGACGCCGCCGCCCGCGCCCGATCCGATGACGATCACGTCATATTCGTCCTCAAGGCTGTCGGCATCGAGGATATGCGCGGGGTCGATCTCGCGCCCACGGACCGGCTCCAGCGGCACGTCATAACTGCCGCGCTGGCGGAATTTCGGCAGGGTGAAACCGATCTGGCGATGCACCGGGTTGGCGGCGTTGGCGCTCTGGTCGCCGGGTTCCAGCCCCGGCTGCCAATGGCCGTAATAGCAGGCGTAGATGATGCCGCGCAGCCGCGCCATGTCCTGAAACAGATCGATCTGGCTGTTCTGCAGCCGATCTTTCAACTTCTGCGCGCGCCCCGCGACATCGTCCTCGGTAAAAAAGGGGCCGCCGAGGACAAATTCGGTCGCGGTCAGCGACAGCCGGATCTCGTCGAGCTTGGTCCCGCCGACCTTCGCGAACAGGTCGCAGACATTGGCGACGACCTGATCGGGCGTGATCGCCATCTCGGCCTCGTGAAACAGCGCCTCGGTCAGCGCCTTCAAAAATTTGAGCTGCCCGAAATTAAACGGTGCCGTCATCGCCCTGCCCCCCCGGTTTGCGCATGCCGCAAAATGCCGGACTATAAGGGGTGAAGGCAAGGCGTATTGTATGGAAGCGGCGGGAGGGGGGTGGGCAGCGGTCGGACGGTTTCCGGCAGAAAATCTGACAAGGCAGACGGTGATCATTGCAGACGTAGTGGAACTGCCATAACGCTCTGGCTCTCGCAGAAGCCAAGGTTCGATGATGATGTCCAACAACGTCAGTGTAACAGTGGCAAACCGGCCCGACTTAAGTCATGCTTATAGCTCGCTCCGCTTTTTTAACTTTGGCATTAATCTGTTTAGATTGACTCCAGGGACCGGCAGCGTTTCCCAAACTGGGCCACACATATTTCTCAACATTCCAAGTGGTGTTGTAATTGATTGTTTCGAACGCGACATGTCTGTTATCAAGTTCGAAGGGCCATGTATTGGAACTCTTCGTGAGCGCGATGGATTGGCGGC
Source organism: Sphingopyxis fribergensis (assembly GCF_000803645.1). Classification (NCBI taxonomy): domain Bacteria; kingdom Pseudomonadati; phylum Pseudomonadota; class Alphaproteobacteria; order Sphingomonadales; family Sphingopyxidaceae; genus Sphingopyxis; species Sphingopyxis fribergensis. The sequence continues at coordinate 3,249,308 of NZ_CP009122.1, forward strand.
GTATGAGCACGGTGGATTTCTCGAGCACGCTGTTTCACAACTGCTCTTGACGTTCAAGGTTGATCTGCAAGCCGAGGAATTTCGCTTGCAAGTAACTGGTAAGCTCTCACCCAAGCGCCAGACTAAGGATGAATGGGAAAAGCCGAAAAATTTGTCTGACTTTCAGATTGACGCTCGCTTTGCATTTGAAGAAGTGGGGTCGCTATTCGAAGGCAAGTCGGACGAAATGCAGGCCGCAGTCGATAGGGCTTTAGTGCGACTCGCCAAGAGCAAAGTATGATCTGAGAAGTCGGTTGTTTTGTGGTCGTGTTGGCCTGCGCACCACGCGACTTTGCCATTCGGCGACTGCCCGACAAACAGGTTATTCCCGTCATTGACGGCTTTCGGGGGCGGCGCGAGCCGCGACAGATGACCGGCATCGGTCGTCAGCCGTCCCTTCCCTCGACGCCCGCTATCCAGTCCCAGCCGTCGGCGCGGTGGCTTACGGTGAGGCGGCGCGGGGCGGGCAGCGCGTCGATCAATCCGCCGCGGAGACGGAGTATGCCGGGCGAGTCGTCGCGGCGGCTGTAGACGGGCGCGCCGCATCCCGAGCAGAAGGCGCGATATTTGCCCGGCGAGCTTTCATATTCGCAAACGGCGTCGCGTGCATCGAACGCAACGTCAGCCGCATCGGCCAGAACCGCCACGTTGAACGCTCCACCGTTGGCGCGGCGGCACTGACCGCAATGGCACAGCACCACCTCGTCGATCGGGCCCGACAATGTGTATCGCGTCGCGCCGCAAAGACACGAAGCGGACAGCATCACGCCGCCGCCTTCTTCGCCTGCCGGAACTTGTGCAACAACGGTTCGGTGTAGCCCGACGGTTGGGTCATGCCCTCGAAGATCAACGCCCGCGCCGCCTGATAGGCAATTCCGTCGGGCGTCAGCTTTTCGTAGAGCGCATCGTCGGCGTTCTGCGCATCGACCTTTGCCGCCATGCGCGCCAGCGCGGCGTCGACCTGTTGCGGGGTGCAGATGCCGTGGAGCAGCCAGTTGGCGAGCGCCTGGCTGGCGATCCGCAGCGTCGCGCGATCTTCCATCAGGCCGATGTCGTCGATGTCGGGCACCTTGGAGCAACCGACCCCCTGATCGATCCAGCGCACCACATAGCCGAGAATGCCCTGGCAATTATTGTCGAGTTCGCGCGTGATTTCGGCCTCGCTCCAGTTGCGGCCGGTGGCAACGGGGATGTTGAGCAGGCGATCGAGCGAGGGCACCGCTTCGCCCACGATCTCCCGCTGACGCGCGAAAACGTCGATCTGATGGTAATGGAGCGCGTGGAGCGTCGCGGCGGTCGGCGAAGGGACCCAGGCGGTGTTGGCGCCGCTCTTGGGGTGGCCGATCTTGGTTTCCAGCATGGCTTTCATCAGGTCGGGCATCGCCCACATGCCCTTGCCGATCTGCGCCTTGCCCGAAAGGCCGCAGGCGAGGCCGATGCGGACATTGCGATCCTCGTAGGAGGCAATCCAGTCGCTCGCCTTCATCTCGCCCTTCGGGATCATAGGACCCGCGCGCATCGAGGTGTGGATTTCGTCGCCGGTGCGGTCGAGGAAGCCGGTGTTGATGAACACAATGCGGTCCTTCACCGCGTGGATGCACGCCGCGAGGTTGGCGCTGGTGCGGCGTTCCTCGTCCATCACGCCGACCTTCATCGTGTGGCGCGCGAGGCCCAGCATATCCTCCACCGCATCGAACAGCCGATCGGTGAAACCGCACTCTTCCGGTCCATGCTGCTTCGGCTTGACGATATAAATGCTGCCAGCGCGGCTGTTGTTCAGATGCCCGAGACCCTTGAGATCGTGGAGCGCGCAGAGGCTGGTGATGACGGCGTCGCACAGACCCTCGGGCGCTTCGGCGCCGTTCGGCAGTTTGATCATCGGCGTCGTCATCAGATGGCCGACGTTGCGCACGAACATCACGCTGCGGCCATGCAGGACGACCGGATCGCCTGCCGGTGACGTCCATTCGCGGTCGGCCGCCATCGCGCGCGTCACCGTCGCCCCGCCCTTGGCGAAGCTTTCGGTCAGGTCGCCGCGCATCAGGCCGAGCCAGTTGGTGTAGCCGAGCGTCTTGTCCTCGCCGTCGACCGCGGCGACGCTGTCTTCGAGGTCGATGATCGTCGTCAGCGCGGCTTCAAGGATGACATCGGCGATCCCCGCGGGGTCGGTCTTGCCGATCGCGCTCGCCGGATCGATCACCAGTTCGATGTGCAGGCCGTTGTGGCGGAGCAGGATGCCGCCGGGCTTGCTGCCGACCCATTGCGTGGGATCGGCGAGGATGAGCTGACCGCCCTGCCAGTCGGCCCAGCTTCCCGACGCCAGCGGCACCGCTTCGTCGAGGAATGCCTTGGCGCGCGCGATCACCGCCGCCCCGCGGGCGGCATCATAGCCGCCGGGCTTCGCGGGCGGCGCGTCGAGCGCGTCGGTGCCGTACAGCGCATCGTAGAGGCTGCCCCAGCGCGCATTGGCGGCGTTGAGCGCGAAGCGGGCGTTGAGCGCGGGCACAACGAGCTGCGGCCCTGCCATCGTCGCGATTTCGGGATCGACGTTTTGCGTGCCGATTTTGAACGGCGCGGGCGCAGGAACAAGGTAGCCGATCTCGCGCAGGAACGTCTGATAGGCGGCGGCGTCATGCGGTTGGCCGGAACGCGCTTCGTGCCAGGCATCGATCTGCGCTTGCATATCCTCGCGCTTCGCCAGCAATGCTGCGTTTTCGGGAGCGAACTTGCCGAGCAATCCGGCGAAATCGCTCCAGAATTTATCGGCGTCGAGCCCCGTCCCCGGCAGCGCGCGCTGCTCGATAAAATCGGTCAGTCGCGAATCGACGGACAGGCCGGAACGGTCGAGAAATATAGTCATTGTGCACCCTCTGGTCGGCGCGGCTGCGCCAGTGGACCCGGGGAGGAAAGGGCCGCCGCCCTATGCCGCGATTGGTTTCGATTGGCAATGGGCCGCATTTCCCGCATAGGTTTTCAGCCATTCTGCGCTTGCTCACCCGGTCTGCATGTGCATTATGCTGCAACGCACAACAGAATCTTTTCTCCCCGAACGGCCTTGAACCATGGACGACACGCGACTGAAATTGATGGAGGCGATTGCCCGCAAGCGGAAGGTGACGGCCCAATATAATGGCCAGACGCTGACGCTGGCGCCGCACCTGTTGTTCGAACGGCGCGGCGACCTGTTCATCAGCGCGCTCAATTTGAACAAGAGCTGGCGGTCGGACGAGGATCCGCGTCTGGGACATTTCAAGCTGGGCGGTCTTGCGTCGATCGAATTGATCGATGAAGAATTCGATCCCCTGCCCGGCTTCGAAGCCGCGGCGCCGCACGAGGAAGACACGCCGCTGCTCGCGGTCTGACTCAGCCCACTCCGACGGCGGGCATCGGTGCCAATTCGCCGAGCGCAACGCGAACCTGATTTCGCCCGCCCGCCTTGGCGCGGTACAGCGCCGCGTCGGCGCGGCGCGACAGATCGAACAGCGAATCGTCCAAGGTGCGCTGAGCCACGCCGAACGACGCCGTAAACCCCCGGTCGACCCCAAGCACGGGCAATTGCGCCGCGGCGAAGGTCATGCGCACGGTTTCGGCATAGAGGCGGCCGTCGGACAGCAGCGCATCGGGAATGAGGACCGCAAATTCTTCGCCCCCGACCCGGCCGACGATCGCGCCCGCCGGCGCCGCATCGACCAGCATCGCGGCGAAATGCGCGATGACCCCGTCGCCTGCGGCGTGGCCGAAGCTGTCGTTGATCTTCTTGAAATCGTCGAGGTCGGCCGCGACGAGCACCGCCGCATCCGCGCCGCGCAGCAGCGCGAGTTCGGCATGATGTTCGAAACCACGGCGGTTGAGCACGCTCGAAAGCGGATCGGTTTCCGAGCGCGCCACCATCTCTGCCGTGGTGTCGCGCATGATCACGAGCAGCATGACGAGGGCGATGGCCATGAGGGTGACGACGCTGCCGCTCTGCGAAATGGCGGCATAGGTCGTCGCCATATAGCCCTGCGGCGCGCTTGCCGTCCCGACGATCGACGCGATAAAGGGTTTGGCGAGGTAGATCGTTGCCGCGATCGCCTGCAGCGCGATCAGCAGCAGGTCCAGCGCCTGGCGCCGACCCGAACGCCAGATCATAAACCCGAGCAGCGTCTGCATGGCAAAATAGGGCAGCTGGTAGAGCGTCAGCCGCAGCGTCGAGCCATAGGTCAAGCTGAAGATCACCGGCACCGCGAGGATCGTGACGACCCAGATCGCCGCCATTGTGCCCCATGGCGGCGGGGCCCGATAATGATGGGCGATGCCGACCAATGCAAAGCTAAGCGCGAGCAGAAAAACGAGGAAAATGCCGATGCCGACCGGGGTCGGATCGACCTGCCGCGTCAGCAGAAATTCGAGCGCGACATAGATGATGCCCATGCCATAGCCGGCCGCAAGCCAGCGCGCACCGCGCGCGCCGCGGTTCGTCGCCGCGACCACGGCGAACGCCACGGCAAAAATGCCGGCAACGGACATATTGATGCCAAGCACAAAGGCGGCAGTCATCGGCTCACTCGCTTATCGGTTCGGTCTGCGTAACGAAGCGGTTCCGAACTTTTGGTTAATGCGTTGCGATTCGGTGCAATTCGGCTGCGTCATTACCCAAGCGAGCGTCCCGGCACAGTGACTTGCGGCACAGCAAAGACAAAAGTGCCAGCCCGGGGGTGCAAAAGCCCCGCGTCGCTCGCTATAGCCAGCCCATGGTCAATCTCACCGCGACAGAAAATCATGCGCTCGAAAACGCCGCCGATGCGCCGATGCTGGCGCAGGTCGAAAAATGGGCGGCGATCAACAGCGGCACGGGCAATCTGGCGGGATTGAAGACCGTCGCGGGCGCGCTTGCCGATGCCTTTGCGGTGCTGCCCGGCGCGGTTCGTCTGGTTGCCGCCGATCCGGTCGAAAGCGTCGATAGTGCCGGCACCGTGAACACCGTCCAGCGCGGCGATCATCTGCATGTGCGTGTGCGGCCCGAGGCGCCCGTGCAGCTGCTGCTGACCGGGCATATGGACACGGTGTTCGCCGCCGACCATCCGTTCCAGACATTGAAATGGCTGGAAGCTGGCGTCCTCAACGGCCCCGGCACCGCCGACATGAAGGCGGGGATTTCGGTGATCCTCGCGGCGCTGATCGCGCTCGAAACTTCGCCGCTCGCATCGCGCATCGGCTATGACGTGATGATCAACAGCGACGAGGAAACGGGCAGCCAGGCGTCCGCCGCGCTGATCGCCGAACTGGCGAAGGGGAAGACCGCAGCGCTGACCTATGAACCCGCGCTGCCCGACGGCACGCTCGCGGGGGCTCGTCCGGGGAGCGGAAATTTCTCGGTCATCGTCCACGGCCGCGCCGCGCATGCCGGGCGCAATCCGCAGGACGGGCGCAACGCGCTGCTCGCCGCGGCCGATCTCGCGCTGCGGCTCGGCGCACTGAAATCCGACGCGCTGAAGGTGAACCCGGCGAAGATCGACGGCGGCGGCCCGAACAATATCGTACCCGACAGCGCGATCCTGCGCGTCAACATGCGCCCGTCGACGCCCGACGCGATGGCCGCCGCCGAGGCCGCGATGCGCGACGCGATAGCGGCGGTGTCGCGCGACCATGACGTCCATTGCCACGTCCACGGCGGCTTTAACCGTCCGCCCAAGCCGCTCGACGCCGCGGCGACGCGATTGTTCGAGCTGGTCCGCGACTGCGGCGCCGCGCTCGGCCTGCCGCCGATCAGCTGGAACGCGACCGGCGGCGTGTGCGACGGCAATAATATCGCGGCGTGCGGCGTTCCGGTGGTCGACACGATGGGCCCGCGCGGCGGCGCGATCCATTCTTCGGACGAATTTCTGATCGTCGATAGTCTCGCCGAACGCGCGCAATTGTCGGCACTGACAATGATAAGAATAGCAGAACGGGGGACGGTGTGAATTATGTGATCCGGGCGGCCAAGCCGGGCGACCTGCAGAGCATTTACGAGATGGCGAAGCTGACCGGCGGCGGCTTCACCAACCTGCCCCCCGACAAGAAGGCGCTGAGCGCCAAGCTCGAACGCACCGAAGCCTCGTTCGCGAGCGACAAGGAATATCCGTCGGACGAGCTCTACCTGCTCGTGCTCGAAGACACCGACAGCGGCGAAGTGCGCGGCACATGCCAGATTTTCGGGCAGGTCGGCCAACGCTGGCCCTTCTACTCCTATCGCATCGGCACCGACAGCAAGCATAGCGAACAGCTCGACCGCACCTTTCACGCGCAGGTGCTGATGCTCAGCAACGACCTCAATGGGGCGAGCGAGGTCGGCGGGCTATTCCTGCATCCGGCGGCGCGCGCCGGTGGGCTCGGGCTGCTGCTCGCGCGCTCGCGCTATCTGTTCATCGCGCGCCACCGCGCGCGTTTCGGCGACCGCATCCTTGCCGAGCTGCGCGGGGTGATCGACGAGGCGGGCGGATCGCCCTTCTGGGACGGGGTCGCCGGCAAATTCTTCGGCATGAATTTCCAGGAAGCCGACCAGTTCAACGCGGTTCACGGCAACCAGTTCATCGCCGACCTGATGCCCAAGCACCCCGTCTATATCGCGATGCTGAGCGATCATGCCCGCAGCGTCATCGGGGTGCCGCACCCGACCGGGCGTGCCGCGATGCGCATGCTGGAAAATGAGGGCTTCGCGTTCGAAAATTATGTCGACATCTTCGACGGCGGCCCGACGATGACCGCGCGGACCGACCAGGTCGCGAGCGTCCGCAACGCAAAGCATATCGAGATTTCAGCCATCGCCGAAACGGGGCAAGACGCGCTGGTCGCGACGGGGCAGCTTGCCGATTTCCGTTGCTGTTTCGGCAAGATCGGTGACGGCGCGACGCTCGATAGCGAGGCGGCAAAGCTGCTCGGCGTTGGCAAGGGCGGCGAAATAAGCTGGATCGGGCGCTGATATGCTGACCGAAATCAATTTCGACGGGATCATCGGTCCGAGTCATAATTATGCCGGGCTCAGCCGCGGCAATATCGCATCGGCGTCGCACGCCGGCGACGTGTCGCAGCCGCGCGCCGCGGCGCTGCAGGGCATCGAAAAGATGCGCCACAATCTGGCGCTCGGATTGCCCCAGGGTTTCTTCATGCCGCTCGATCGGCCCGACGCGCCATGGCTTGAAACGCTCGGCACGACGCCCGAAGACGCCGAGGGCCATCTGCGCGCGCAGGCCTGGTCGGCGTCGTCGATGTGGGCCGCCAATGCCGCGACCGTCTCCCCCGCCCCCGACAGCGCCGACGGCAAATGCCACCTGACCATCGCGAACCTCGTCACCATGCCGCACCGCAGCCACGAATGGCCGGGAACGCTGACGCAGCTTCGCCTCGCCTTCGCCGACCCCGCCTTCACCGTCCATGCGCCGATCCCGGCGCCTTTCGGTGACGAGGGCGCGGCGAACCATATGCGGCTGTGCAGCGGGCATGACGCGGCGGGCGTCGAAATCTTCGTTTACGGGGTCGGTGGCGGCCGCTTCCCGGCGCGCCAGCATCTCGACGCGTCGAAAGCGGTCGCGCGCCACCACCGGCTAGATCCGGCCCGCACTCTGTTCATCCGCCAATCGGACAGCGCAATCCACGGCGGCGCCTTCCACAACGACGTCGTTGCTGTCGCGAACGAGCATGTGCTGTTCACCCATGAAACCGCCTTCGAGGACCGCGAAGCCGCGCATGCCGAAATCCGCGCCGCCTTCCCCGCCGTCGAGATCGTCGAGGTGCCGGCGAGCGCGGTCAGCTTGCCCGACGCGATCAAATCCTATCTTTTCAATGCGCAGCTCGTCAGCCTGCCCGATAGCGGCGGCATGGGACTCGTCCTGCCGACCGAGGCGCAGGCCATCCCTGCCGTGTGGCAATGGCTGGAGACGCATGTCGCGGGCAACGGCCCGATCCGCCGTCTGCTGCCCGTCAACGTGCGCCAGTCGATGGCGAACGGTGGCGGGCCCGCGTGTCTGCGCCTGCGCGTCGTTGCCGACCCCGCGACGGTCGATCCGCGTTTCATCGCCGATGAGGCGAAGCTCGACCAGATATCGGAGGTTGTCGCGAAGCACTGGCCCGAGCGTATAGCGCCGGGCGACCTCGCCTCGGCCGCGTTGGCCAGCGACGTGCGCAAGGCGCGTTCGGCGCTGCTCGACACGCTCGATCTGGGCGAGTTGAATTGAAGATACGCGAATTGATCGGCACCGCCGAGGTGCCGGGCGGCGACGAACTGCGCCTGTACCGGCGCGGCGACGATTTCATCATTGCGATCGATCGCAACGAGTTGATGAGCAGCCGGATGAGCGGCTCCGAAGAAGCCCTGGCGACGATGACGTGCGACCGGCTGCGCAGCACCAAAGCGGCCAGCCTGCTGATCGGCGGCTATGGCATGGGCTTTACCCTGCGCGCGGCGCTGGGGGTGCTCGGCGCCGACGCGAAAATTGCCGTCGCCGAACTGGTACCGGGCATCATCGAGTGGGCGCGCGGTCCGATGGCCGAACTGGCGGCGGGCTGCCTTGACGATCCGCGGGTCGAACTGATCCTCGGCGACGTGTCGAAGGCGATCGGCGCGGCTACGCGCCGCTATGATGCGATCCTGCTCGACGTCGATAACGGTCCCGACGGCCTGACGCGCGAGGCCAATGAGGGGCTCTATTCGGCGACGGGCCTCGCAACGGCCAAGGCGGCGCTGCGGCCCGGCGGGATATTAGCGATATGGTCGGCGGCGCCCGACGCGCGTTTTACCCGCCGGTTGACCGCGGCGGGCTTTCAGGTCGAAGAAGTCGGCGTGCGCGCGCGCAGCAACGGCAAAGGGCCGCGGCATGTGATCTGGTTTGCGCGGGCGAACTGAAGCATAAAGGAAACGCCATGACCTTCTGCTCGCATGAAACCGCCATCCAAGAGGTCGTCCCGAGTGCGAAAGGGTGCGAAGAGTGTCTGCGGGTCGGCGGCATCTGGGTGCATCTGCGCCTTTGCCGCTCGTGCGGTCATGTCGGATGCTGCGACGATTCGCCGCATCGCCATGCGCGCGCGCATTTTCATGAAACGGCCCACCCAATCATCGAGGGCTATGACCCGCCCGAAGGCTGGGGATGGTGCTATATCGACGATGTGATGGTCGAACTTCCCGACCAGACGCCGCAGATCGGACCGATTCCACGCTATTTTTAGGCGCGAAAGCGGCTAAACATCACGCGGGGGCTACGTGCGATATTTGTCGAAGGAAAGCCGCGATGTCACCAACCGAGCAATCCGCGATCTGGCCCGAACTGCGCTGGGCCGACTGGCGCGATACCGCGATCACGTTGCAATTGTGGACGCAGATCGTCGGCAAGATCCGCCTGTCGCTGGCCCCATGGCTCAACCACGGCTGGCAGGTGCCGCTCTATGTCAGCGCACGCGGCCTCACGACATCGCCGATCCCGGTCGGGCATGAACTGCTCGAGATCGAATTCGATTTCATCGTCCACCGTCTGATCTGCCGCACCAGCCAAGGCCAGGAACGCGAGTTGGTGCTCGAACCGCGCAGCGTCGCCGATTTTCACGACCGGCTGCTCGGGCTGCTCGCCGACCTGGGTATCGCGGTGCATATCCATGGCGTGCCCAACGAGGTGCCCGATCCGATCCCGTTTGCGCGCGACGAGAGCAACAAAAGCTATGACGCCGATGCCGCGCATCGTTTCTGGCGCGCGCTGGTACAGGTCGACCGCGTGTTCAAACTGTTCCGCAGCGGTTTCCTGGGCAAGGCGAGCCCGGTGCATTTCTTTTGGGGAAGTTTCGACCTCGCGGTCACGCGCTTTTCGGGCCGCGCGGCGCCGCCGCATCCCGGCGGGGTGCCCGGCCTGCCCGACCCGGTGACGCGCGAGGCCTATTCGCACGAGGTCAGCAGCGCAGGTTTCTGGCCCGGCGGCGATGCTTTTCCAGAACCCGCATTCTATTCCTATGCCTATCCCGAACCGGCCGGGTTTCGTGACCATCCCGTGCCCGCCGCGGCGCGGTTCGATACGGGCATGGGCGAATATATCCTGCCCTATCAGGCCGTGCAGGCGGCGGCGTCGCCCGATGCCCTGCTGCTCGATTTCCTCGAACAGACCTATGGCGCGGCGGCGGACGCCGCACACTGGGATCGCGCCGCGCTGGAGTGCCCGCTGGGGACGCCGGGACGCGTTCGCGAGACAAGTTGACCCGCATGTTCGATGAGCGGATGCCGCCGCATCTTGCCCGTATCTGTCGGATTAACTTACAGTTTACCATAAGCCCCGCGCGCCGAATCGCGCATTTTAGCCAGTGGCACGGCGCTTGCTTAGGCTATGGTGATGCTGAAGAAGATCGGACGCCTGTTCGTCATCAAGACCCGCTTTGAAGCGTGCCTGATCATCTATGCGCTTGCCGTGGGCGCGATGGCGCGCGGCGCGGCCTATTTGCACGAATATCCCGGGACCGGCGGCAAGCTGTTGCTGATCGCGTGCACCGGTTCGGTGTTCCTCGCAGGCGCGAAGATTTTCGATTGTCTGCGGTTCGAGCAAGCCGCCGAAGCCCCGCGACAGGCCGAGTAGATCAGCGATCTTTCGCCGATCATCCAGATATGCGAAGGCGGGCCCCATGAGCAGGATCAGCGGCCGCCCGGCCATCAGCAGCGAGCATGTTTACGGCCTGAACCTCCGCGTCGCGCGTTGGCGCGAGGGCACGCCCGGTACGCCTTTGCTCTTCCTCAACGGCATCGGCGCCGACCTGAGCGCTGCCGCGCCCCTGCTCGCGCAGATTCACGGCCGCGAGGTGTGGACGCTCGATATGCCCGGCGTCGGCGGCTCGCCCGATGCGTTACTGCCCTATGGCGCGCCGACGATCGCCGCGGTGGTGATGGAGATCGCCGATCGCTTTGGGCACAAGATGATCGACGTCGCCGGGTTCAGCTGGGGCGGCGCGCTGGCGCAGCAGATCGCGATCCAGTTTCCGGGCCGCGTGCGCCGGCTGGTGCTGATGGCGACGACGCCGGTCATGGGCGCGCCCGGAATCGGTTGGGCCGCGATGTTCGACGACGACATGCTGGCGAGCGGGCTCAAGGTCCAAACCGCGACGCCGCTTGGTATCGCTTACCAGACTGCCGCGATGGCGGGATGGAGCAGCGTAGGTTTCCTGTCGGGGCTGAAACAGCTTCCGACGCTGGTGCTGATGGGCGAGCAGGATGGCGTGATGCCCGCCTGCTATGGCGAGATGCTCGCGGACCAGATCGACGGCGCGGTGATGGAAGTCGTGCCCGGATCGCACCTCTTCCCCTTCACCCATGCCGCGGCCATCTCGGCGCGGATCAGCGCCTTTCTGGATCAGTCGGCGCCGTCGAAACAAGCCGCCGCGTAAGGAAATCGGCGATCGCCGCGGCGGTCGCATCGGGCGCCTCCTCCATCGGCAGGTGGCCGATCCCCGGCAGCATCACGACTTCAGATCCCGCGATGCGTTCGTTGAAGGTCTTTGCCGCGCTGGGGTTGATCACCCGGTCCTTGTCGCCGAACAGAATCAGCGTCGGCGCCGTAATCTCGCCGACGCGCTCGGCCATCGCGGGTTCGCGATTCATCCGCGTGCGCATCACCGTCGCCGCGCGATTGCCCGGAAAACGCAGCAATTCCCAATAGCGGTCGATCATCTTGTCATCGACGATCTCTTGTTTCTCGACCGATCCGCGCAGCGACTGCTCGACGAGCATCCGCGGCGTCACGCGCGTCGCGAGCCAGCGGCCGAACGGATATTCGAGGACGCGGAAACCGACGTTCGATTCGGGACGCTTTTCGCCCTTGCGCAGCGGCATGCCGCTCGCGTCGAGCAATAGCAGCGCGTCGACGCGGTCGGGTTCGGCGAGCGCATAGCGCCAGCTGACCCAGCCGCCCATCGAATTGCCGCCAATGACAAAATGATCGAGGCCGAGCTTGGCCGCGACCACATCGACCGCCGCGATCATGCCCTCGGCCGAATAATCGGTGTCGGGGGTCGCGCCGGTCAGCCCGTGGCCAGGCAGATCGAGCGTGACGACGCGCCAGGTCTCGCCGAGCCGCTGCACCAGCGGCTCCCACGTCTGCAGGCTGCTGTTCGCGCCGTGGATCAGAATGATCGCCTCGTCGCCGCGCTTGCCTTGATCGCGGTAGTGAATGCGCTGTCCGGCCGGGCCGGCCACAAAGGCGCCGGCGGGTCCGCTATATTTCGCAATCATTTCGTCGCGATCGGTATCGGGGGTGCGCAGCAACAGGAAGGCGCCAAGGATCAGCAGCATGACGCCGAGCGGAATCAGCACCCGCTTGCGCCGGAACAACGGGCGCCGCCGCGGCGGCGGCTCGTCGAAATCCATGTCGTCGGCAATCATCATGCCCCCCTTCAAGGCCTGGCGCGAACCTAATGCACAAGTTCGGTCGGTCAATCTATCCTAAGGGTGGAGAGACCGGCGGAAGGTTTCGGGCAGGAACAGCAGCCCGACGATCAATGTAATCACCGCGACGATCACCGGATACCACAGGCCATAATAGATATTGCCCGTCGCCGCGACCATTGCAAAGGCCGTCGTCGGCAGGAAACCCCCGAACCAGCCGTTGCCGATATGATAGGGCAGCGACATGGCGGTGTAGCGGATGCGGCTGGGGAAGAGTTCGACGAGCAACGCCGCGATCGGGCCATAAACCATCGTCACCAGCAGCACGAGATAGAAGAGGATCGCGACAACGAGCGGCTTGTTCATCGCATCGAGGTCGGCCTTGGCCGGATAGCCCGCAGCGGCGGTTGCGGCGGCGAGTTCCTTGCGGAATGCTTCGGCGGCGGCAGCGCGATCTTCCTCGGCGAGGCGCCAGGGTTCGGGGGCGACGAGCACGCGTTTGCCGATCCATACGTCGGCGGGTTCGCCGGTGCGGCGCGGGCGCGTGACGCTGGTGTAGCTGACGCCGGCCTTGGCGAGCGCCGATTTGGCGATGTCGCAGCCGGTGCTTTCGAACTTTTCCTTGCCCACCGGGTCGAATTGGAAGGCGCAGGCGCCGGGATCGGCGTTGACAGTGACCGCGGCGCTCGCCTGCGCTTTTGCCATGACGGGGTTCGCGGCGGTGGTCAGCATATGGAAGGCGGGGAAATAGGTGAGCGCCGCGAGCGCGCAGCCCGCGAGGATGATCGGCTTGCGCCCGATCTTGTCGCTGAGCCAGCCGAAGAGGATGAAGAAGGGCGTGCCGAGTGCGAGCGCGATGGCGATCAATATATTCGCCGTTGCGCCATCGACTTTCAGCGTCTTTTCAAGGAAGAAGAGCGCGTAGAATTGGCCCGAATACCAGACGACCGCCTGCCCCGCGACCGCCCCGAACAGGGCGACAATCACCCATTTGAGGTTTTCCCAGCGCCCGAACGCTTCGGTGAGCGGTGCCTTCGAGGTCGTGCCCTCCTCCTTCATCTGCTTGAAGACCGGGCTTTCCTCAAGCTGCAGGCGGATCCACAGCGAGACGCCGAGCAGGATTACCGAGATCAGGAAGGGAATGCGCCAGCCCCAATCGGCGAACGCCGCCTCGCCCATCGCCGAACGAATGACGATGACGACGCGAGCGCCGCGAACAGGCCGAGCGTCGCGGTGGTCTGAATGAAGCTGGTGAAGAGGCCGCGTTTGCCGTCGGGCGCATGTTCGGCCACATAAGTAGCTGCGCCGCCATATTCGCCGCCGAGCGCGAGGCCTTGGAGCAGTCGCAGGACAACGAGCAGGATCGGCGCCGCGACGCCGATCGACGCATAGCTGGGCAGGATGCCGACGAGGAACGTCGACGCCCCCATCAGCCCCATGGTGACGAGGAAGGTATTCTTGCGACCAACAAGGTCGCCGATACGGCCGAAGAAGAGCGCACCGAACGGCCGCACGGCAAAGCCTGCGGCAAAAGCGGCAAGCGCGAAGATAAAGCCGGTGGTTTCGTTGACGCCCGAAAAGAATTGCGCCGAGATGATCGTTGCGAGCAAGCCGTAGAGGTAGAAATCATACCATTCGAAGACCGTGCCGAGCGACGAGGCGAGGATCACCTTACGTTCGCTCTGCCGGGTGTCGATGGGTGCTACCGCTGCTTCGTTCGTCATCCGCTGCCCCATTTTCAAGCCCCTCCCCTTCAGGGGAGGGGTTGGGGTGGGGTCCCGAACCCTTGCGCAAGGCCGATAGGCCCCACCCCGCTATGACTAGCGAACAAGTTCGCAAGTCTCGCTGCCCCTCCCCTTAAGAAGAGGAGGGGACAGAGAGGGTCTAGCGGGTGTCAGCCGCGCGTCAACCGACGCGCTTCACCGCGCCCTTGTGCGCGCCGACGCTTTTGTTGCGCGGGCGGAAACGGCGCTTGCGCTGGCCCTCGGCGCCTTCGCCTGCCGTCCCCTCACGGCGGGGGCCACGCTCGCCTTGCGGCTTGCCGTTACCGCCGCCACGGTGGCGATGCGCGTCCTGACGCTGGCGATTGGGGTCGCGGCCCTGGCTGCCGGTGTCGCGCGGCGGCGCCACGGGCTTGGGCAGGTTGCGCACCAACTCGTTGAAATTCTCGGGCAGCGGCATCGGCTCGGACTTGCTCCGCGTCACGCGCTCGATGTCGCGCATGTACGGCCGCTCGTCGGGGGCGATGAAGCTGATCGCCTTGCCCTCGGCCCCGGCGCGCGCGGTGCGGCCGATGCGGTGGACATATTGTTCGGGGACGTTCGGGATCTCGAAGTTGATCACATGGCTGACGCCCGACACGTCGATGCCGCGCGCGGCAATGTCGGTCGCGACGAGCAGCTTGATGTCGCCCGAGCGGAAGGCCTGCAGCGCGTGGGTGCGCTGCGACTGGCTTTTGTTGCCATGGATCGCCATCGCCTTGATGCCCGCGCCCGCGAGGTGACGCACGACGCGGTCGGCGCCATGCTTGGTGCGGGTGAAGATCAGCGCGCGATCGATATCCTCGCTGGCGACGATCGCGTGGAGCAGCGCCTGCTTTTCCTTCTGTTCGACGAAGGTCGCATACTGGCTGATCTTTTCAACCGTGGTCGCCGCCGGGGTCACCGACACGGTGACCGGATCCTCGAGGAACTGTTCGGCGAGGTGCGCGATTTCCTTCGGCATCGTCGCCGAGAAGAATAGGTTCTGGCGACGCGACGGCAGCAGCTTGGCGATGCGGCGGAGCGAATGGATGAAGCCCATGTCCATCATCTGGTCGGCTTCGTCGAGGACGAAGATTTCGACATCGTCGAGGCGCAGCGCGCGCTGGTCGATCAGGTCGAGCAGACGGCCCGGCGTGGCGACAAGGATATCGACGCCGCCCGACAGGTCGCGGATCTGCTTGTTGATCGGCACGCCGCCAAAGACGGTCGTGACGCTGAGCTTGGTAAAGCGGCCGTAGTCGCGGCAGCTTTGCGCGATCTGCGCGGCAAGCTCGCGGGTCGGCGCGAGGACGAGCATTCGGCAGCCGCGCGGGGTCGGGCGGTGCGGATAGGTCAAAAGGTGATGGATCGACGGCAGCGAGAAGCCGGCGGTCTTGCCGGTGCCGGTCTGCGCGATACCGCACAGGTCGCGGCCCTTCATCAGCGGCGGGATCGCCTGGACCTGGATCGGGGTCGGGACGGTATAATCCTTGGCGGCAAGCGCGCGATTGATGTCGGCGTGCAGGCCAAAGTCGTTAAAAGTCGTCATAAGATACTCACATAGGGCGACGCGCAGGCGCATCCGTTCGTATCGAACGGACGGCGCACGGGCCGCGGGTTCGAAACGACCCGCGTGAAAGGGTGCCTCTGGGGACAAAGCGCTGGTCCGGCTCGCCCGCGCCTGAAAATGGGCGGGAAATCACGCTGCCGGTGGTTGCGGCGAGTGATCCCGCCATGCTGCGCTGGGTGGCCATATGGCATGGGTTGCGCAGTTTTGCAAGATAATTGCGCGCTTACCTATTCCATTCGCCTTGAGCTTGTCGAAGGAGTGTTCTTTCTTCATCAAGGCGAGAGGGAAATATGGTGCATCGACAAGCCGGATCAAATCCGGGGACGAACGGATGAGGGGAAACGCGTTGGCCGAGAAGATCATCGTCATCGACGAGGGTACGACGTCAACGCGCACGATGCTTTTCGGCGCCGACGGTATTCCGCTGGGCAGCGCGCAGCGCGAGATCCGGCAACATTATCCCGGCCCCGGCCTGGTCGAACATGACGCCGCCGAAATCTGGGAGGCCACCCTCGCCTGCACGCGCGAGATGATCACGCAGGCGGGCGGCGCCGACCATGTCGCCGCGATCGGGATCACCAACCAGCGGGAAACCGTCGTATTCTGGGACCGCACGACGGGCGAGCCGCTGGCGCCCGCGATCGTTTGGCAGGACCGGCGCTCGGCCGCCGATTGCGCGGCGCTGAAAGAGGCGGGCCACGAACGCGCGGTGCAGGCGAAAAGCGGGTTGCTGCTCGATCCCTATTTTTCGGGAAGCAAGATCGGCTGGGCGCTCAAGAACTGGCCACAACTGCACGAAGCCAACGACCGGCTCGCGGTCGGGACGGTAGAATCCTATCTGGTGTTTCGCCTGACCGGCGGTGTGCATGTCAGCGACGCGAGCAACGCGTCGCGCACGCAGTTGATGGATATCAACGGCGCTGGCGGCTGGGACGCCGACCTCTGCGCCCTGCTCGGCGTGCCAACGCCTTTGCTTCCCGAAATCACCGGCTGCACGACACGCGTTGGCACGACCGATCCGGCGCTGTTCGGCGGCGCGATCCCGATTTGCGGCATGGCGGGCGACCAGCAGGCGGCGACGATCGGCCAGGCGTGCCTGTCGCCGGGACAGACCAAGGCCACCTTCGGAACCGGCGCCTTCATCCTGTCGGCCAGCGGCACGGTGCGGCCGGTATCGAACCATCGCCTGCTAGCGACGGTGCTCGTGCAGGAAGGCGACGTTCGTTCCTATGCGCTCGAGGGATCGGTCTTCGTCGCGGGCAGCCTGATCAAATGGCTGCGCGACGGGCTCGGCCTGCTCGCCAATGCGGGCGAGAGCGAGGGGCTGGCGCGGTCAGTGGCCGACAATGGCGGCGTCTATCTGGTCCCTGCCCTCACCGGGCTCGGCGCTCCGCACTGGCGCCCCGATGCGCTCGCCGCGATATCCGGGCTGAGCTTTGCGACGACCAAGGCGCATGTCGCGCGCGCGGCATTGGAAGCGCAGGCCTATCAGGCGCAGGATTTGAAATCGGCCTTTGCCGCCGACGGGGTCGATTGGGCAGAGCTGCGCATCGACGGCGGCATGGCGGCGAACGACTGGATGGTGCAGGATCTGGCCGATGTGCTGAACCTGACGGTAGAGCGCCCCGATTTTGTCGAAAGCACCGCGCTGGGTGCCGCAATGCTCGCCGCGACCGGCGCCGGGCTCTACCCCGATCTGGCGAGCGCAGCGGCTTCGATGCGCGGCACCGCGACGCGCTTTACGCCCGCGCTGGAGCCTGAGAAACGCAAAACGCGCCTTGCCGGGTGGCAAAGCGCGCTTGCAAAGGTTTTGGGCTGATCCCCGTTTGCGCGAGGACGCGCGCCATTAGCGCTTGAGGGTGAGACCACCAAAACGCTTGTTGAACTTCGCGACCTGGCCCGCGGCGTCGAGCATGCGGCCGCTGCCGCCGGTCCATGCCGGATGCGCGGTGGGGTCGATTTCGAGCGTCATCGTGTCGCCCTCTTTGCCCCAGGTCGAGCGCGTCTGATATTCGGTGCCATCGGTCATCTTGACCGTGATCATGTGATAGTCGGGGTGAATGTCGTTCTTCATGTCTTGGGCTCCTGTGCCGCTGGTTTCCGACCAGCCGCGTGAGTCTGTGCGTCCGGGGACGCGAAGTTGGCGCCATTAGTGGGCAATGGTGGAAAATGCAAGACTACACTGAGAACATCGTGCCCCTGCGAAGGCAGGGGTCCATCTCCCAGTTTATCGTTTCTCCAGCGCCATTCGCCGGTGCATCACTACGGCAGGAGCTGGGCCCCTGCCTTCGCAGGGGCACGGGGGGCATCTTCAGTCGCTCGGCGGATCCGCAATCATTGCCGTGAACTGGCATTCGGTCGCCAGCTGGCCGCCCAGCATCGCCTTGCCTTCGAACTTGCAGATATTCCGCTTCGCCTGAAGGATGGTGACGTGGAGGTCGAGCAATACGCCGGGTTCGACGGGCTTGCGGAATTTCACCCCGTCGATGCCCATGAAATAGACGAGCTTGCCCGAACCGCCGAGGCCCAAGGATTCGACCGCCAATATGCCGCCGGCCTGCGCCAGCGCCTCGACGATGAGGACGCCGGGCATGATCGGCCGACCGGGGAAATGCCCCTGGAAAAAGGGCTCGTTCATCGTCACCGCCTTGACCGCGTGGATCGAGGTGTCCTTCACCATCGAAACCACCCGGTCGACGAGCAGCATCGGATAACGATGCGGCAGCAGCGTCAGGATCCGGCGGATATCCACCGGCCCCATTGCCCCTGTCCCGTTTTCCCCGTCCGACATGCGACTTAGCGGGTCGTCGGTGCGGTGCCGGTCGGTGCCGGGGTCGCCGGACGCGTACCCTGCGCGGCGCGCGCCTGGTCCATCAACTGCTGGTTGCGCTGCTGGACGAGCTGGCCGGCCTGATAGCCCGCGGGAACTGCGGTCGACACGGTCGGGAGGATGCGGTTGAGTTCGGCAACCACCGCGTCAGTGATGTCGACATTGTTTTCGCGCGCGATCACGGCTTCGGGGTTGACGAGCAGGTCGACCTTTTTCGCGGTCATCGCGGCCTTGATCGCCTCGTTCATGCGAACGCTGATCTGGTCCTCGACATAAGCGATGGCGAGGTCGACGGGTGCGCCGATCTGACCGAGTTCGGTCTGCGCGGCCTGACGCTTGTCCTGGACGGCCTTGGCAGCTGCCTGCAGCGCCGCCTGGTTCTGCGGGGTCTTTTTCGATTCCTCGTTATATTTGGCGATCAGGACGTTGATTTCAGCCTGCAACGTCTGGCCGCGCGACTGCTGCTGGTCGATCTGCGCCTTGTAGGTCGTTTCGATCTGGGTCGACGCGGTCTGGAACGCGTTCGATCGGGCGGCGGCGACGCGGACGTCGGCGACGGCGACCCCCTTGGCCTGCGCGATGGCCGGAGCCGACATGATGGGCGAGACCGACAGCGTGGCAACCGCCAGCGCCGAGGCGACAAGGATTTTCTTCATTAGAATTGGGTTCCTACATTGAATGAGAAGCGTTTGGTATCATCGCCCTCTTCTTTGCGAAGGGCGTAAGCGAAATCGATCCGGAAGGGACCGAAAGGAGAGTTCCAGTTCACCCCGGCGCCGATCGACACGCGCGGCATCCAGGTGTCACCAAAGAAGCGTTCCTCGAACGGATCGAGGCGCGAGAAATCGGTCGGGCAGGTCGTGTATTGGCCCGTGCCGCTCGGAACGCCGCCCTCCGGCGTCGTAAAGGTTTCCGTTGCGAACTGGGTGACGCCCGTGTTCGCATTACGGCAAAGCGACTTGGTGAGGCCGAAACCGGGCGCATTGGGATCGGTTTCCCGGAAATTGGCAAGCGTCGTCAGCTGCGGCCGGCGGACGCTGAACACCGATCCCACGTCGACGAAGATCGACGGACGAAGCCCCATTTCCTTCGCACCGGTGCCGAGCGGAATATCGAGCTCGATCCGGCCCTGATAATAAGCGCGGCCGCCGAGCGCGTCGTCGATCTGGCCGCGATCGCTGTCGCCGTCGGTGACGACAATCGGATTGGCGGGGTCGCTGTTATCGACGCCATAACGAATGACACGGGGGCCGACGCCGCGAATGTCGAAGCCGCGCATCTGCGGCTCGCCGAGGAAGAAGCGGTCGGTCAGGCGAACCTTGTCGCTGGTCGGCGTCGGACGGCCGCCGAACGGATAGATGTAGCCGCCCTCGGCCGAGAGGTTGAGGATGAAACGGCTGCCGAGGTTGAAGTGCTTCGATCCGTTGAGGCGCGTGCGGACATATTTGACGCTGCCGCCAAGGCCCGCGAAATCCTGGCTCAATGACAGCGACTGGCCGCGCGTCGGGCGCAGGCGGTTGTCGCGATCGTCATAGGCGAGCGTGTAGCCGAGCAGCGACGTGGTGCGGTTGCCAAGCGCGTCGCAAAGATAACGGCCGGCGACGAGCGGGTCGCATTCGTCGCCGAAATAATAGATTCCCCTATCAAGCGTCACATCGTCGAAGTTGATGCTGTATCGCGCGAAGAATGACATGAATTCGGTCAGCGGCACGCCGGCGTTGAGCTGCAAGCCGGTGGTGACCTGCTGGAACGTCGTCCGGCGGTCGTTATTGATGAAGTTGAACGAGTTCAAATCGCGGCGATAGATGCTGCCGCCCACCGAGATGTTGCGGTCGAACAGATAGGGTTCGGTGAAGCCGAGTTCGATCGACTTCGAATAGCTCGAATAGTTGACCGACGCCTGGAGTTGCTGACCGAGGCCGCGGAAATTGCGCTGGCGGATCGACGCCTGGAGCAGGAAATTCTCGATCGACGAGAAACCGGCTGACAGCGAAAGTTCGCCGGTCGGCTTTTCCTCGACATTGGTTTCGAGGATGATGCGATCGGGGGCGCTGCCTTCCTTGCGTTCGATTTCCAGATTTTCCTGGAAATAGCCAAGGCTGTTGATACGGTTCTCGGTACGCTTGACGCCGAAGCTGTTGAAGGCGTCGCCTTCGTTCAGGCGGAACTCGCGGCGCACGACCTTGTCGTGGGTCAGCGTGTTGCCGTTGACGTCGATGCGCTCGACGTAGGTACGCGGGCTTTCGGCGACATTGAAGGTGATCGCCATCGTCCGCGTTTCGGGGTCGCGGCGAAATTCGGGGTTGATGTCGGCAAAGGCGTAGCCGAACAGGCCCGCGGTTTCGCTCAGGCTCTCGACCGTGTCCTCGACCTGCTTGGCGTCATACCAGTCGCCGGTCTTCATCGGCAGCAGCTTTTTCAGCATTTCGGGCTGGAAGTCGCGAATTTCGCTCTTCACGTCTACGTCGCCGAACTTGTAGCGTTCGCCTTCCTCGACCACATAGGTGATGATGAAGTCCTGCTTGTTGCTCGTCAGCTCCGCCACCGCCGAAATCACGCGGAAATCGGCATAACCGTTGGTCAGGTAGAAGAGGCGCAGCTTTTGCTGGTCATAAGCGAGGCGGTCGGGGTCGTAGCTGGTGTTCGACGACAGGATCGTCATCAGGCTCGCCTGCTTCGTCGCCATCTCGTCCTTGAGATCGCCGTCGCTGAACTTTTCGTTGCCGATGATGTTGATCTGGCGGACCTTCGACTTCGGCCCTTCGTTGATTTCGAACACGACGTCGACGCGGTTCTGGTCGAGCGACACCATCTTGGGCTCGACCGTCGCGGCGAAGCGGCCCTGACGCTTGTAGAGTTCGATGATGCGCGCAACGTCAGCGCGGACTTTCGAGCGGGTGAATATCTGGCGCGGCGCGAGCTTGATCTCGGGCCGGATCTTGTCTTCCTTCAGGCGCTTGTTGCCCTCGAGGATCACGCGGTTGATCACCGGATTTTCAGCGACCTGGATCGTCAGCGCACCGGCATTGTCGGTGATCTGGAAATCCTTGAAGAGTTCGGTCGCGGCGAGGTCTTTCAGCGCCTGATCGAGCACCGCGCGGTCATATTGCTGACCGACGCGCAGGCGCAGATACGACAGGATCGTCTGCGCCTCGAGCCGTTGGTTGCCGACAACGGTGATCGACTGGACCGTCGTCGCGGTCGGAGCCGCTTCGGGAGCCGGAGCCGGAACGGTCGGAGCGGGGACTGGCGGCGGTGAAGCCTGCTGCGCCGCCACAGGCGTCGCAAGCATCGTGCCGGCCAAAAGAACCACCGACAGCTGCGTCCGGCCCAAGAATTTGTGTGAAGCCACGCTGTTCATCCCGAAAAAATAACTAAAAGCGACAAACCCGCCTGACCGCGGGTTCGCGCGCACTCCCTGCCCCAGACTCGCTAGCCAATCAAGCGCGCGATCCCGTCCCACAGGCCCAATGAGCCCAAATCGTTGAAAGTTACGACCAGCATCAACGTGACCACCGCCGCAAAGCCGAATCGAAACGCCCATTCCTGCACTTGCGGCGGCGCGGGGCGCCGCCGAACCGCTTCATAGGCGTAGAAGAGCAAGTGACCACCATCGAGCATGGGCAATGGCAAGAGGTTGATGAACCCCAGATTGATGGAGATGAAGGCGATGAAGGAGATGAGGGCCACGATCCCCAGGCTCGCCATTTCGCCGGATTGTTTTGCGATCCGGATTGGCCCGCCCATTTCCTTGACCGAACGCTGGCCGGTAATGAACTGGCCAAGGATATTGCCAGTCAACCGAACCAATGCCCAAGTCTGCATTGCGCCCGCACGCACCGCCGTCAAGAGACCGACCTCCGTGTACACCGGCGCGCCGGGCATGATGCCGATGATCGCCCGTTCCGCCTTGTTGCCGAACGGATCCTTTTCCGAAATGATCCGCGGGCGTAATGTTACTTCAAAACGTTCCGCGCCGCGTTCAACATCCAGCATGGCCGGTTTACCAAGCTCGTAGCTGACCGCGAGACGGATATCCTCGAAAGTTTCCATCGTCCGGCCGTTGATGGCAGCGATGCGATCGCCCGCGCGCAAATCGGCTTCGGCAGCAGCGCTCGCTGGCGCGACCGCACTGACCACTGGCGGCGTCTGCGGTGCGCCATAGATCATGAAAAACATTGCGAAAATCGCAATCGCAAACAGAAAGTTGGTCACCGGTCCTGCGAGCACGATCAGCGCGCGTTTCCATACCGGCTGAGCGGGAAACGTGTGCGACTTTTGCTCCGCCGGCAGTTGCTGCCAGTCAGCGTCAGGCTGGCTGACCGCGTCACGATCGCCCGCGAACTGGACATAGCCCCCAAGCGGCAGCCAGCCGATCTTCCATTCGGTACCGCGCTTGTCGGTCCAGCCAAGGACCTTGCGTCCGAAGCCGATCGAGAAAGTTTCCGCCTTCACCCCGCACCAGCGACCGACGATATAATGGCCATATTCGTGCACGAACACGAGCGGCCCCAGCACGGCGAGGAATGCGACGAAATAAAGCCAGATGGGTACGTCAGGCATGTTCATATTGGTCCACAAATTGCTGGGCAGCCGCGCGGGATGCGGCATCGACGCTGAATATGTCCTGAAGCGATGACGGAGTCGCGGGCGCCGCGGCGTCGATCACGCGGCGCACCGTATCGACGATCGCGGGGAAGGAAATGCGGCCCGCGAGAAACGCGGCGACCGCGACCTCGTTCGCGGCGTTGAGCTGTGCCGGGCGAGCGCCGCCCTCGGCAATCGCGGCGCGGCAGAGCGCGGTCGCGGGGAAACGCACCTCGTCGGGCGCCTCGAAATCGAGCCGCGCGATGCTGGCGAGGTCGAGCGGGGCGCACGGCGTCGCCATCCGCTGCGGCCAGGCGAGCGCGCTGCTGATCGGGATGCGCATGTCGGGCGAGCCGAGCTGCGCGAGCGTCGAGCAGTCGATATATTCGACGAGGCTGTGGATCACCGATTGCGGGTGGACGAGGATTTCGATGCGGTCGAGCCCGACCGGGAACAAATGATGCGCCTCGATCAGTTCGAGGCCCTTGTTCATCATCGTCGCCGAATCTACGCTGATCTTGGCGCCCATCGACCAATTGGGGTGGGCGACGGCCTGTGCCGGGGTGACGATGGCCATGTCGGCGGAGCTCATCGTGCGGAACGGGCCGCCGCTTGCGGTCAGGATGATCCGCCGCACCTGATCGATGCGTCCGCCCGCGAGGCACTGGAAGATCGCATTATGCTCGCTGTCGACGGGCAGGATCGTCGAACCGGACGTGCGCGCGACCGCCATCATCAGCGCGCCCGCGGAAACCAGCGCTTCCTTGTTCGCGAGCGCGACGTCATAGCCGGCGGCCAGCGCCGCCATCGTCGGCGCAAGCCCCGCAGTGCCGACGATCGCGGCCATAACGAGGTCGGTGGGTCGCTGTGCGGCTTCCACGAGCGCATCGGCGCCCGCGGCGGTTTCGATCCCGGTGCCCGCCAGCGCGTCCTTCAACTCGGTGTGGCGCGCTTCGTCGGCGATCACCGCGACGTCGGGACGGAATTCCTTCGCGAGCTTCGCCAGCTCCGCAACGTCGCTGTGCGCGGACAGCACGCCGACCTGCCACGTCTCGCCATCGCGGCGCACGAGATCGAGGGTCGATTGCCCGACCGATCCCGTCGCACCGAACAGCGAGAGGCGGCGCTGCGTCATCTCAGCCCGCCGCCCGCACGGCGATCTGGCCGACAAACGCCAGCGCGCCGAGCAGCAGCGCGACCGGCAGCACGCCGTCGACGCGGTCGAACAGCCCGCCGTGGCCGGGGATGAGCTTGCCCGAATCCTTGACCCCCGCGCGGCGTTTCATCCAGCTTTGCGCGAGGTCGCCGAGCTGCGCGAGCAGCCCCATGAACAGGCCGATCCACAGCGGCACGCCGACAATGCCCGCGCGGTCGCCGATCGTGGCGCTGGCGATCAGCGCGGCGATCATGCCGCCGATCAGGCCCGACCAAGTTTTAGAGGGGCTGATCTTGGGCGCAAGGCGCGCGCCGCCAAAGGCACGACCAGCGAAATAGGCGCCGATATCGGTCGCCCAGACCATGCCGAAAACCCACAGCGCCGCGGTGACGCCGAGCGCATCGCGAATGAACCACAGTCCCGCCATCGCGCCGAGAACGAGGAGCGGGCCGAGGATATGAAGGCCGGTCCGGGCGCCGGTGCCGAGCGGCATTTGCTTTACGAGCTGGAACCATTCGACGAGGACCAGAGCCCCGCCGACGAGAAGCAGCAGGCCAAAGGCGATGCCGCCAAACCATAGCGCGGTGCCCGCGATCGCAAACAGGACGATCGCCGAGGCGATCCGCGCCCAGAAATCCGATTTACCCGCTGTCGCCATTCCCTAAAGTCCCCCGTAACGGCGGTCGCGCCGTGCAAATTGGTCGAGCGCCGCCTTGAGGTCGGCCGGCTTGAAATCGGGCCACAGCGTATCGGTGAAATAGAGTTCGGCATAGGCCGACTGCCACAGCAGGAAATTCGACAGCCGCACCTCGCCCGAGGTGCGGATGAGCAGGTCGAGCGGCGGCATGTCGGCGGTGTCGAGATGCGCGGCGATCGTTTCCTCGGTAATCGGGCCCGCGGCAGCGGCGGCGGTGGCGGCGCGGACCAGCTCGTCCTGCGCGCCATAGTTGAGCGCGACCGCAAGCGTCGTGCGCTTGTTGCCCGACGTGCGTTCGAGCGCATTGTCGATGAGCTTGACGACGTCGGGCGCCAGCGCGCGCCAGTTGCCGATGACCTTCAGCTTCACATCGTTCGCGGCGAACTCGTCGAGGTCGGACAGGATGAAGCGTTTCATCAGCCCCATCAGGTCGCTGACCTCTTCCTCGGGCCGCTTCCAGTTCTCGGACGAAAAGGCGTAGAGCGTCATCGCCTCGATGCCGAGATCGCCCGCCGCGCGCACGATCGTCCGCACGGCCTCGACTCCGGCCTTGTGGCCGGCGACGCGCGGCAGCAGGCGTTTTTTGGCCCAGCGGCCATTGCCGTCCATGATGATGGCGACATGGCGCGCGCCGTGGTTAGCTATCGTCATGCGAAAGCCTTAAACCCCGTTCGCATCGAGCGAAGTCGAGATGCCCATCGCGGTAGTGCAAGGTCGATAGGTGCCTCGACTTCGCTCGACACGAACGGAAAGAGAGCGCGTGCAGAAAAGCACTAGCCCAGGATTTCCTTTTCCTTGGCGGCCGCGGCGGCGTCGAGTTCGGCGATCGTCGCGTCGGTCAGCTTTTGCACCTCGGTTTCGTGGCGCTTGCGCTCGTCCTCGCTGATTTCCTTCTTATTCTCGTCGGCCTTCAGATTGTCCATGCCGTCGCGGCGGACGTTGCGGACCGCGATGCGGGCTGCCTCGGCATATTTGCCGGCAAGCTTCGACAGCTCCTTGCGGCGCTCCTGCGTCATTTCGGGGATCGGCAAGCGCAGCATCTGGCCGTCGACGATCGGATTGAGGCCGAGGCCCGCCGAGCGGATCGCCTTGTCGACCGGGCCGACATTCGACTTGTCCCATACCTGCACCGACAGCATGCGCGGTTCGGGCGCGCTGACCGAGGCGACCTGGTTCAGCGGCATCTGGCTGCCATAAACCTCGACCGTCACCGGATCGAGCAGCGCCGTGTGCGCGCGGCCGGTCCGCAGGCCCGAAAGGTCGCTCTTCAATGCTTCGACCGCGCCGTGCATGCGGCGTTCGAGGTCGGCCTTGTCATATTTCGCCATCGTCTTTTCCTCTCTTGATTTGGTCAGGCCGCGGCGTCGGAAACGACGGTCGAAACGCCCTCGCCCGCCAGCACGCGCGCCAGATTGCCGGGTTCGCGGATGTTGAACACGACGATCGGAATATGGTTGTCGCGGCACAGCGCCACCGCGCTCGCGTCCATCACCTTCAGATTGTCGGCGAGCACGCGGTCATAGCTCAGCCTATCGTAGCGGACCGCGTTTAGGTCCTTCTTGGGATCGGCGTTATAGACGCCGTCGACGCTGGTGCCTTTCAGCAGCGCGTCGCACTTCATCTCGGCGGCGCGGAGCGCGGCGCCGCTGTCAGTCGTGAAATAGGGAGCGCCGACGCCCGCGGCGAAAATCACGACGCGGCCCTTTTCCATATGGCGTTCGGCGCGGCGGCGGATCACCGGCTCGCACACCTTGTCCATTTCGATCGCCGACTGGACGCGCGTTTCGACGCCCAATTGCTCGAGCGCATTCTGCATGGCGAGTGCGTTCATCACGGTGGCAAGCATGCCCATATAGTCGGCCTGCGCGCGGTCCATGCCCTTCGCGGCGCCCGCCATGCCGCGAAAGATGTTGCCGCCGCCGATGACGAGGCAGATTTCGAGCCCGCGCTCCTTGGCTTCCTTGACCTCGGCCGCCATGCTGGCGACGGTTTCGGGGTCGATGCCAAAGGGACTGGAGCCCATCAGCGCCTCTCCCGACAGTTTCAGCAAGATACGTTTCATGCCGGGCAGAGCCATGATCGGGGGAACCTCATGTAATCGATGAATAAGCGAATGGCGCGCACCCTAGAGCGGGCACGCGCCATTGCCAAGCGGACTGCGGCGCCCGCGATTGCATATCCTCACCTTCGTCACCCCGGACTTGATCCGGGGTCCATCTGCCCTCGAAGGCCGGAGTGGATGCCGGATCAAGTCCGGCATGACGAAAAATGGGATGTCAGCTCAATCGCGACGCGACAGCCCAGTTCTTATCAGACGCCAGCGACCGCCGCGACTTCCGCCGCGAAATCGCTTTCTTCCTTTTCGATGCCTTCACCGAGCTGGAAGCGCACGAAGCCCTTGAGCGTGATCGCTGCGCCGACATCCTTGCCGGCTGCGGCGACGACTTCGGCGACCGGGGTCTTGCCGTCCATCACGAAGAGCTGCGACAGCAGGGCGTTTTCCTTGCGGAACTTCGCGATCGAACCATCGACCATCTTCGAAACGATGTCGGCGGGCTTGCCCGACTGGGCGGCCTTTTCTTCGGCGATCGCGCGTTCGCGGGCGACGAGGTCGGCGTCGAGATCGTCGCCGTTCAGCGCGAGCGGGTTCGCGGCGGCGACGTGCATCGCCAGCTGCTTGCCGAGCGGTTCGAGAACGTCGGCACCGGCGGTCGATTCGAGCGCGACGAGCACGCCGATCTTGCCCATTCCGGGCGCGGCGGCGTTGTGGACATAGCCCGTGACGACACCCGAGTTCACCGAAACGATAACGCTGCGGCGCAGCGACTGGTTTTCACCGATCGTCGCGATGTTGCTGGTCAGCTTTTCGGCAACGGTGCCGCCGCCCGGATAGGCAGCCGCGCCGAGCGCTTCAATGTCCGAGATGCTGCCGGCGAGCGCGACCTGCGTCACGTCGCGGACGAATTCCTGGAACTGCTCATTCTTGCCGACGAAGTCGGTTTCGCTGTTCACTTCAACCATCGCGCCGCGCGTGCCGTCGGTGGCGACGCCGACAAGGCCTTCGGCGGCGACGCGGCCGGCCTTCTTGGCGGCGGCGGCAAGGCCCTTGGTGCGCAGCCAGTCGATCGACGCTTCGATGTCGCCGTTGTTTTCGGCGAGCGCCTTTTTGCAGTCCATCATGCCTGCGCCGGTGCGGTCGCGCAGTTCCTTGACGAGAGCGGCCGTAATTTCAGCCATGGAATGTTCCTTTCAAAAGGGGCGAGCGCATCTGGCCCGCGGGACGCCCGCGCGCATGGCGGGGCGATAAGTCAAAGGGATGACAGGGACGGCACCAGCCTTGTGCGGCGCCGTCCCGTCATGCCCGAGCGATTATGCGTCGCTCTGACGTTCGGTTTCGGCAGCAGCTTCCGCCGGGATCTGTTCGTCCTCGGTCACCGGCGCGGCTTCGACGGCGGGGGCTTCTTCAGCAACCGGAGCGGCTGCTTCTTCGGTCAGTGCCGCTTCGGCGACGGGTTCGACAGCGGCGCCGAGATCTTCGCCGCGGTTCGCGCGGGCCTGCTGGCCGCCACGGGTCGCTGCCTGGGCAACCGCATCGCAGTAAAGACGAATGGCGCGCGCTGCGTCATCGTTCGCCGGAACCGGGAACGCAATGCCGTCGGGCGAGACGTTCGAGTCGAGGATCGCGACGACGGGGATACCAAGGACGTTGGCTTCCTTGATCGCCAGCTCTTCCTTGTTGGCGTCGATCACGAACATCACGTCGGGAATACCGCCCATGTCGCGGATACCGCCCAGGCTCATTTCGAGCTTGTCGCGTTCGCGCGTCTTGTTGAGCACCTCCTTCTTGGTGAGACCCGAGGTGTCGCCCGAGAGCTGCTCTTCGAGCATCTTGAGACGCTTGATCGAACCCGAGATCGTCTTCCAGTTGGTGAGCATGCCGCCCAGCCAGCGGTGGTTGACGAAGTGCTGACCCGAAGCGCGGGCTGCGTCGGCGATCGGACCCTGCGCCTGGCGCTTGGTGCCGACGAACAACACCTTGCCACCGGCGGCCGACGAGGAGGCGATGAAATCGAGCGCGCGCGCGAAAAGCGGCACGGTCTGCGACAGGTCGAGAATGTGGATGCCGTTGCGCGCGCCGAAGATATACGGCTTCATGCGCGGGTTCCAACGGTGGGTCTGGTGGCCGAAGTGGGCGCCAGCCTCGATAAGATTCTGCATCGTGACGACAGGTGCCGCCATAGTCTTTCTCCTTCCGGTTGGTCCTCTGGAAAGCAAGAACCGAAGGTCCGCAAGCGGACGATCCGGCACCGGTTTATGTGCGCCTTCCATGTGGAATGGGCGGGCCGTTAGCTGCCTTGGCTGTCAAAAGCAAGGGGTGCGCATAGGTTTTCGGACCGAACGGGAATGAATCTCCCGACTCAACTCGGCGACAAAGCGACTCCGTTCGTCGCAAATGTGTTGAGAACAAAACGGGAACATGGAACGAAAAGCCCAACGAAACCGTCGCTGGTTAACAAAAGGTTTCGCACACGAAAGCCGAAAGGACAAGACATGGTTCAGGTCGCAGCCGCTCTCCTCTTCACACTCGCCGCCGGCATCGGCGTCACGGTGATCCTGGCCATGCTCCAGAATAACGAGAATGCGATTCTCTCGGCGCTGCTGGGCGAAGGCGCCTTCCCGGTGGAAACCGCACCGCAGTCGGGTCCGCTGCCTCACAAAGTGACGCTGCGCCGCTCGCCGGCTCGCCGCGACGCCCCTCGTCCAATCCCCGCCGCAGTCCGCATGCAGCCGGCGCTCAGCCGCGCCGCTTGACCTTCGCGTAACTCGCCAGCCCGAAAGGCAATGTCCCCGCATAGAGCGCACACACCGCGAGCAGGGTAAGCCAGGGTGCGGTGACGAGTGCGGCGCCAAGAAGGCCGACGCCCGCCAAGGCGAACAGGCGCCACGAACGGCGCAGGCGGATCGACGACCAACTGTAGGTGGGGATCGCCGAGATCATCAGCATGGCGATGCCGAGCGCCCACGGCATCACGACATACCATTCACGAAACAGGTCGCTGCCCGTCGTCAGCCAAAGATAGACGGGGACGAACGACAGGCCCGCGCCCGCAGGTGCGGGAATTCCGGTGTTGAAACCGGCAGACTTGTGCGGCTGAAAGTCCGCATCCATGCGCGAATTGAAGCGCGCGAGCCGCAGCGCGCAGCACACCGCGAGCGCCAACGCCGCGGTCCAGCCGAATTTGGGCGCGTCGGCGAGCGACCAGAGGAACAGAA
This sequence comes from Sphingopyxis fribergensis, assembly GCF_000803645.1. Lineage (NCBI taxonomy): Bacteria > Pseudomonadati > Pseudomonadota > Alphaproteobacteria > Sphingomonadales > Sphingopyxidaceae > Sphingopyxis > Sphingopyxis fribergensis. The sequence goes on from NZ_CP009122.1 coordinate 3,279,570, forward strand.
TCATCGCCGGCGCAACGCCGAAGGCGATCACGTCAGACAGCGAATCGAGCTCGGCACCGAATTTGCTCTGCGCACGCAGCAACCGCGCGATGCGCCCGTCCATGCCGTCGAGCACCCCGGCAACGATGATCATCGTGACCGCCGCCGCCCATTCGCCACCGATCGCGAAGCGGACGCCGGTCAGCCCCGAACAGAGTGCGAGGATGGTAATCGCATTGGGCGCAAAGGCGCGCAGGCTGACCCCGGCAATGCGGCGCCCCGCGGCGTCGGGGATGACCAGCTCGTCCTCGGTCATCTCATTGTCCGATGCCGTCGATCGTTTCGGCCTTGCCGATCCGCGCGACGACGGTCTCTCCGGCGAGCGTGCGCTGGCCGAGGAGAACCTGCGGTGTCGTGCCCGAGGGCAAATAGACATCGACGCGGCTGCCGAAACGGATCAGGCCGACGCGCTGACCGGTGGTGAGTTCGTTGCCCATCGTCACGAACGGCATGATGCGCCGCGCGACAAGGCCGGCGATCTGGGTAAAGCCGATGCGCACGCCGTCGGCGCGCTCGACGACGAAATGCTGGCGTTCATTCTCCTCGCTCGCCTTGTCGAGATCGGCGTTCACGAACTTGCCCGGAATATAGACGAGCTTGCGCAGCGTGCCGGCCACGGGGGTGCGGTTGATATGGACGTCGAACACGCTCATGAAAATCGACACGCGGAGCATCGGCGCGGCGCCCAGGCCGTCGGGTCCGGCGATTTCGGGCGGCGGCGGAACTTCGGCGATCTGGGTGACGAGCCCGTCGGCCGGCGCGATGATGACATCGCTTCCAACCGGGGTCACGCGCACCGGGTCGCGAAAGAATGCACCGACCCACAATGTTACGCCCAGCATCAGCCAGCCGATGATTTCCCAGCCAAGCAGCCAGAAACAAAGGGTCACGATACCGGCGATCAAAAGGAATTTGCGCCCTTCCGGATGGATCGAGGGCCAGTGCCATTTGATGCCGCCACCGGGGCGGTTGGAGGATATGATATTGGACATGGCCGTTCTTCTAGGGTGCAGCATCTGCACTGACAACGAATAAGGCAAAGCGATCGTTGCCATCGCGGCATAGCTCGGGAAACGACGGGGCGGTTGATCAATCGCCCTGCTTTGCCTAAGGCCCGCTGCAACTCCGACTCCCCAAGGAAAAAGGCTGAACGCATGGGCAAGATCAAGGTAGCCAACCCGGTCGTCGAACTCGACGGCGACGAAATGACCCGGATCATCTGGCAGTGGATCCGCGAACGGCTGATCCTTCCCTATCTCGACATCGACCTTCATTATTACGACCTCGGCATCGAGGAACGCGACCGCACCGACGACAAGATCACCGTCGAAGCCGCGAACGCGATCAAGAAGCACGGCGTCGGCGTGAAGTGCGCGACGATCACCCCCGACGAAGCGCGCGTCGAGGAATTCGGCCTGAAAAAGATGTGGAAATCGCCGAACGGCACGATCCGCAACATCCTGGGCGGCGTCGTCTTCCGCGAACCGATCGTGATGCGCAACGTCCCCCGCCTCGTCCCCGGCTGGACCGACCCGATCGTCGTCGGCCGCCACGCATTTGGCGACCAGTATAAGGCAACCGACTTCCGCGTCCCCGGCCCCGGCAAGCTGCGTCTGGTGTTCGAAGGCGAGGACGGCACGCTGATCGACGAGGAAGTGTTCCAGTTCCCGTCGTCAGGCGTCGCAATGGGCATGTACAACCTCGACGATTCGATCCGCGACTTTGCGCGTGCCAGCCTCAACTATGGCCTCGCGCGCCAGTGGCCCGTCTATCTGTCGACCAAGAACACGATCCTCAAGGCCTATGACGGCCGCTTCAAGGATCTGTTCGAGGAAGTATTCCAGGCCGAATTCAAGGCGCAGTTCGACGAAATCGGCATCGTTTACGAACATCGCCTGATCGACGACATGGTCGCCTCGGCGCTCAAGTGGAGCGGCAAGTTCGTCTGGGCCTGCAAAAATTACGACGGCGACGTCCAGTCGGACACCGTTGCGCAGGGCTTCGGCTCGCTCGGCCTGATGACCAGCGTGCTGATGACCCCCGACGGGCAGACGGTCGAATCCGAAGCCGCGCACGGCACCGTCACGCGCCACTACCGCATGCACCAGCAGGGCAAGGCGACCTCGACCAACCCGATCGCGTCGATCTTCGCCTGGACCGGCGGCCTCAAGCACCGCGGCAAGCTCGACGACAATGCGGCGCTGATCAAATTCGCCGACGACCTTGAAAAAGTCTGCGTCGCGACGGTCGAAAGCGGCAAGATGACCAAGGATCTCGCGCTGCTGATCGGCCCCGACCAGAATTGGCTGACCACCGAAGGCTTCTTCGAGGCCATCGTCGAAAATCTCGAAAAGAAGATGGGCGCCTGATCAAGCGATTTACTTGAGATAGACGTCTAGCCAATCGGGGCCGGCCTGCATAAGGTCGGCCCTAATGGTATCCGAAACAGAAACCTCCGCCATCGGCAACGCGCTCGTGGTCCTTGGTGCCGCGGGCATCGTGATCCCGGCCTTCGCGCGCTTTCGCATCACTCCCGTCATCGGCTTCATCCTCGTCGGGCTGCTCGTCGGGCCGTCGGGGCTCGGCGCGCTCGCCGGCGATTACCCGTGGCTCAAGCATGTCACAATCGCCTCGACCGAAGACATCGCGCTCTTTGCCGAATTCGGCATCATCCTGCTGCTTTTTTCGATCGGGCTCGAACTGTCCTTCCGCCGCCTGTGGCAACTAAGAAAGCTGGTGTTCGGCGTCGGCGCCGCAGAACTGCTGCTCAGCGGCGCGATCCTCGGCGGCGGCCTGTGGTTGCTCGGCGGCCTGTCGACGCCTGCGGCCTTCGGCCTGGGCATTGCGCTCGCGCTGTCCTCGACCGCGCTCGTGCTGCCAATAGCCGGCACGAAATCGGCGGTCGGCCGCGCCTCCTTTTCGATGTTGTTGTTCGAGGATCTCGCGATCGTCCCGATCATCTTCATCCTCGGGGCCTTCGCGCCCAATGTCGCGGGCGACAATGCCGAACTGCTGCTGACGACGCTGTGGCAGGGCGCGCTGGTCGTCGCGATCCTGGCGGTCGCGGGGTGGTTCCTGCTTCCGCGCATCTTTGCGCAGGCGGCGCGCGCCAAGGACCCCGAATTGTTCCTCGCTGCCAGCCTGCTCGTCGTCATCGTCGCTGCGATGGCAACTGCGGCGGTCGGCCTGTCGCCGATCGTCGGGGCACTGCTAGCCGGACTGATGATAGCCGAAACCGAATATCATGGGGAGGTCGAGGCGATCACCGCGCCGTTCAAGGGCCTCGCGCTCGGCGTGTTCCTGATCAGCGTCGGCATGGGCTTGAACCTCAAGACGATCGCCGAACAATGGCCGCAACTGATCGCTGCGGTCGTCGGGGTCGTCGCGATCAAGGCGATCGTCACTGCGGCGCTGCTGCGCTTCTCGGGCGCGCGGCGCGGCACCGCCGCCGAAGTCGGCCTGCTGATGTCGAGCCCGTCGGAAACGACGCTGATCGTGCTCACCGCCGCCCTCGGCGCGCGGCTTATCGACCCCGAGACCGCCAGTTTCTGGCAGCTCGTCACCGCGATCGGCCTGACCATCACCCCACTGCTCGCGCGCGTCGGTCACGATATCGCCCGACGGATCGAGATGCGGAGCGACGACACGCCCCAGGACGAAGAGGCCGCCGCGCGAACCGTGATCGTTGGCTTCGGTCGCGTCGGACACACGGTTGCCGAACTGCTGCGCGACCACGGCCGCCCCTATATTGCCGTCGACGCCGACATCGACACGGTCGCGCTCGCTCGGCGCGATGGCTTTTCGGTCCGCTTTGCCGACGTCGCGCGTCTGGGCAGCCTTGACAAGCTGGGCATCGAAAACGCCGACGCGATCGTGCTGACGATGGACGACCCGGTGCAGCAGCTGCGCATGACCAAGCAGATGCGCCAGAAATATCCCGATCTGCCGATCATCAGCCGCGCGCGCGATGCCGATCATGCCGCCGCCCTCTATCGCGCCGGAGCAAGCGATGCGGTGCCCGAAACGCTCGAAAGTTCGCTGCAACTCGCCGAAGCGGTACTGATCGACCTGGGCGTCGCGATGGGGCCGGTGATCGCGTCGATCCACGACGTCCGCGCCAAGATGCGCCATGACATCATGACCAAGGGTCAGCTCGAACGCGAACCGCGCATACGGAAATTGCGAACGATCGTGCGGACACCCGGCGGCGATAGCTAGCGTTCGGCGGACACCCGATGTGGCCGCAAGACCCCGATCATGATCGCCCCGCCAAGCGTCGACGATGACGGCGAACCGATCGCGCGGCGCAGGTGGAACCGCGCTTAGCGCCCACCCGCCGCCGCCGCCGGCACAGGGGCCGGCGCGGGGGCAGCCCCCAATGCCGACGCATCGGCCAACGTCATGCCCTTGGGCAGGATCGCCAGCGACCATTGGCGATCGGGCGTCAGATATTGCCGCGCGAGCCGCTGGACGTCGGCGGCGGTGACCGCCGCGATATCGTCCTGGATCGACAGCGCCGACGCGGTGACGCGCGGGTCGCGCGTCGCGCCTTCGAGCAGGAACATCCAATAGACATTGCCCGTCGAGGCGCGCGCGACCTGTTCGCGGATCGGCCCGGCGTTGCGCGCCAGTTCGTCGGCGGTGATCGGCTTGGCGACGAGGTCGGCCGCAATATCGCGGGCGATGCCGTAAAAGCGGTCGAGATCCTTCGGCGCAAGCAGGCTGCCGACGAGCAGATAGCCGCCGGTGTCGAAGCCCGTCGGCCAGTGGCTGTCGACGACCGGGCCATAGCTCGCCCCCTGCTCGGCGCGCAGGCGGTCGAACAACCGGTCGTTGAAGATCGCCGCGAGCACCTCGAGCCCGCGCGCGTCGCGCGGATTGGCCAGGCCGCCGCTGGTCGGCCAGGCGGTCATCGCCGCCGCCTGCCCTTGCTCGCCGCGATGATAGGCGATTTCGGGCACGGTGACATGCTTGGCAAAATCGACGCGCTGGCCCGCAGGCGGCGCGAGAGTCTGACGCGGCGGCAGCGCGCCGAACGTTTCGGCCAGGATCTTCTTATAGTCGACCGATTCGAGATCGCCGAAAACCTGCACCTCGATCGGCCCGCTGGCGAGCCGCGGTTCCCAGAAGGCGCGGAAGGCGGCGGGGGTCAGCGCCGAAATCTGCGCCTTGTCGGGCGCAGCCCAGCGCGCGTCATTGTTGGTCAGCCAGCCGCGCAGATTGCGGTCGAGCACCGCGTTCGGCGTCGCGTCGTTAAGATCATATCCTGTGAGAAATCCGATGCGCAGCCGCTCGACCGGCGACGGGTCCCAGCGCGGTTGCGCAAGTTTTCCGGCGATCAAGCGCATCTGGTCAGTCAAATCGGCGGGATTGCTCTCGGCCGACAGCTCGAACGCATCATCGTCGATAGCAAAGTTCATCTGGATCTGGCGGCCATTGGTCAGTTGGTCGATCTCATTCTGACCCCATGGGCCGATCCCGCTCGCGACGAGCGCATAATCACCCGTCCAGAGCAGGTTCGGTGCATCGGCGGCGACGCTGCGGTTGCCGGTGCCGAAACGTACATTGACGCGCACCTTGCCCGGCTCGACCTTGTTATTCGATACCAGCGCGGTCACGCCATTGGCGAACTCGATCCGCTCGGCACGGAGGCCGAGGAGGCTGCTGGTCGCGGTGATAGTCCCCGGCTGGCCGATCGCGGGAAGCTGTTTGAAATCGGCCTTAAGCGTCGCCAGTCGGTCGTCGCGCGCGGTGACCGGGGCCTTCAGCGCGGCGAGGACGGCGGCGTCGCCGCCCGCCGCGGTCGGCGTCGTCAGCACGACGCGGGTTACGGGCGCGGCGAAGATCGCCTTGCTGATATCGAGCATCACTTTCGGCGTGGCAGAGGCGCGAATCGCCTTGAACATATCGACCTGGCCCTGGGGGCTCGTCACCGTTTCGCCGATGTCGACCGCGCGCACCATGTCGTCGGCGAGCCTCGCGCCGGGCTCATTGCGCGCATTTTCGAGTTCCTTGACGAGGAACGCCTGAATCTCATTGGCTTCGCGGTCGATATCGGCCTGCGACGGCGGGTTTTTCACCGCGTCGGCGATGACGCCGCGCACGTCGGCGAGCGCGGCCTTCCAGTCGCTCAAGGGGACGATCGACGCCATTGTCACATCGACGCTGCGGCTGACATATTGCTGCTCGACCGTCGCGACCAGATAGCTGCCGCCGCTGCGCGCGCGGTTTTCCAGCCGCCGGTTGACCAGCGCCTGCGCGATGAATTCGAGGTAGAGCCGGCGGGTGTTCTCGACCGTGTCGATCCGCTTTTTCCACGGCCGCACCATCGCCAGCGTCAGCGCGAGCGGCTGGTTCGCCTCGACGATTTCGCGCGCGGCGGGTTTTTTCGGATCGGGCTTGCCGAAATCGGGATCGGCAGGATTGGGGCCGTCGGCTTTCCAGTCGCCATAATATTTCGCGACCAACCCAGCGAGGACCGCCGGATCGGCATCGCCGACGATGACGACGACCGCGCGGTCGGGGCGATACCAGCGATTGTGAAAGGCGGTGACCGAGGTCGCGCTCGCCTTGCCCAGCGATGCGGTCGTGCCGATCGGCGAGCGGTCGCCGAGCAACTGGCCGGCGAACAGATGCGCATTGGTCGCGTCGGCGATGCGTTTTTGCGGGCCGTCCGATTCGCGGAGTTCCGACATCACGACGCCGCGCTCGGCGGCCACCGCGAGTTCGGAAATGCGCGGTTCGCGGACCATGCCCGACAGCAATTTCATGCTTTCATCGAGGTTGGCGGGCGTAACGCTCGGCAGATCGAGTTGGTAGACAGTCTGGGTCGGGGTCGTCTGCGCGTTCGAATCGCTGCCGAAGGTGACGCCGAACCGCTGCCAGATACGCTTGGCTTCGCCGTCGGGAATATGTTCCGACCCGCGGAAGGTCAGATGCTCGAGCAAATGGGCGTAGCCTCGCTCCTGCTCGGTTTCGAACATCGATCCGACATCCATGCGGACGCGGATCGACACCTGCCCCGGGGGGACGCCATTGTTGCGCACCGCGTAACGCACGCCATTGGGCAGCACGCCGAACTGCCACGCGGTATCGCGCGGAATGTCGCTGCCGACATAAAGCCAGTCGCTGTTTTTCGCCTGGGTTTGCGCGGTAGCGGTCGGGGCGCCGCCCTGCGCGTTCGCGGCGAGCGGCGTCAGCAGGAGCGCGGCGGTGCCGGCGAAAAGGAAAGAACGGGCGAACTGAAGCGGCTGGCGCGCAAAAATATTGGACATTGGCCCATCTTATCGCCTTCGAACCTTGCTGGCCACTGAACTGTCACGCGACTTGTCCTGCGGACGCCACGGGCTTAGCCAGATATGATGGATAATTTTTCGCACGCCGCTCCCCTCGCCGCGCTCGTCCAGATGACGAGCGGCATCGACCCCGCCGCCAATCTGGCGACGATCGACCGCGCGATGGGCGAAGCCGCCGCGCGCGGTGCCGTGATGGCCTTTTTCCCCGAAATGTCGTTGCTCCTCGACCGCGACCGCGCGCGATCGGGCGCACACATGACCTGCGAAGCCGACAGCCCCTGGCCCGCCGCACTGCAGGCGAAGGCGCAAAAGCACGGGATATGGCTGCATTCGGGATCGATGCCTTTGCTGTCCGACGACGGCGAACGGCGCGTGAACCGCAGCCATGTCATCGCCGCCGACGGCAGCATCAGCGCGCGCTATGACAAGATCCACATGTTCGACGTTACCCTGCCGTCGGGGGAAAATTGGCAGGAATCGGCGGCCTATGCCGGGGGCGATGCGGTGGTAGTCGTCGACACGCCGCTGGGAAAGCTGGGGCTCAGCGTCTGCTACGACCTGCGCTTTCCCGAACTTTACCGCGCCCTCGTCGATCGCGGCGCGACCTTGATCGCGATCCCCGCCGCCTTCACCGTGTCGACCGGCGAGGCGCATTGGCATGTGCTGATGCGTGCGCGCGCGATCGAAACCGGCTGTCATGTCGTGGCAGCGGCGCAGGGCGGGTCGCACGAAGACGGACGGCAGACCTTTGGCCACAGCATCGCGATCGACCCTTGGGGTGCCGTCCTGGCCGATGCAGGCGTCACGGAGGAAATGCCGGGGAAAGGCTATGCGCTGACGCTCGCACCCATCGATGCGGCGGGCGTGAATCGTGCCCGCGAAGCGATTCCGCTGGGGCGGTCACGGGCCAGGCGGAAGATCACGCTTTAATTCGGAGAGAGATCGGTTCCGCACCGACAAAATTTCGGCGGCACACTCCCGGAAGCCCAATACACCCCGAAACCCAATACACAAAGGGCCCCGAGCGAAGCTCAGAGCCCTTTGGTATCAGTATCGATCAGCCGATATTACGGGCTGGTCGGCGCATCGTCATCGTTGTCCGACGCGATGATGATGCCACCGACGACAGCAGCGAGAGCGAGGACAGCGATGATCCAGCTCGTGCTGCCTTCGAGTTCGCTCTGGCCGTCAACGGCCGAAGCAGCGCGGGCTGCGGGAGCAGCCGATGCAGCCACCGGGGCCGCAATCATCGAGGTAGCTGCGAGAGAGATCGCGGCTTTCTTAAGCAGGTTCATCATATTCTCCGTCCACTGGATTACTTTTGTCGAATCACACCGGAGATTTCTCCCCGGTCTGCTTCTGCAGGGCCTTCTTAGGCACCGCATTCAGCAATTGCAACGACGTTTTGCCCTACCCCGGCAAATCTTAGTAAATAATAAATATGGGAAAAGTTGTTGCGAACCACGCCATTTATCCGCGCCGTACGCGCTCAAAGGATTCGCTCGTAACGGGATATCCGAGATGCTCCGGAATGCAGAGAAGGGTCCCTCCGTCCCGTTCCTCGATCCAGGGCGTGATAAGTTCCACCGGAAACTGTCGGGAGTGTGCTGAAAAGCCGGAAAAATCTGTCGATAGCGCCAGCCGCTCGAGATTGCGGCGGGTCGGGAAGATCACCGACACATCGCCGCGATCGGCCATCGCCAGCGTTTCCTTCGCGCTCGCCCAGAAGATATGGCTGTGCTCGGCCTCTTCCACCGTCAGTTCATGGCTGTGCGGCGGGGCCGCGACGGCATAGAATCGCGTGTCGAACGTCCGCGCCTCTTTGAAATTGGGGCACCAGCGCGCGAAAGGGACGAAGGATTCCAACGCGATTCGGTCGCCGCGCGCGGCCAATATGTCAGAGAGCAGCGTTCCGCCGAGCAGCGCTTTCCGCACATCGGCGACATCGCTTTCCGTCAGCCCCGGCCAGCCGACCGCCAGCCCCGTTTCTTCCAGCGTCTCGCGCAGCGCCGCGACCCGCGCCGCGCCGTCGGCCTCGTCGACGCCCAGCCCATAGAGGCGCGCCACGCGATAATCGTCGGGGTCGACGCGGCCGCCGGGAAACACGACCGCGCCCGCCGCGAAGGCCATGGTGGTCGACCGCTTGACCATCAGAATTTCGTCGGGACCGCCGCTGTCCGACGGCCGCATGATGACCAGTGTCGCCGCGGGGATGGCGCCGTCGGGCAAGGTCTCTGTGGGCGGGGTGGGCTGTGTATCGCTCATGAAACCAGCGATAACCAGCGCGCGCCGCCTTGTCATCCCGGCATTGCGAGCGCGCGCGGACGGGTGCAAGATGACGCCCGACAAGGGATCCGGCACGGGGAACAGGATATTGGGAATCGTCGAGATTTTGGGCGTCGCCGGCAGCCTCAGCCTGCTCGCCGGCTGGCGGCTCTACCTCACCATATTGGCGACCGGCATCGCGATGCATTTCGGCTGGCTGCCGCTGCCCGAACATCTCGCCGCCCTGCAGGTGCTCGCCAATCCCTGGGTGCTCGGAGTCGCCGCCGTCGGCACGATCGCCGAGTTCCTTGCCGACAAGATCGCGTGGGTCGATTCGATCTGGGACACGATCCACAGCATCATCCGCCCGCTGGGCGGCGCGCTGCTGGCGCTGGCGCTGGTCGATACGTCCGACCCGGCGTGGCAGGTCATCGCCTTTCTGCTCGGTGGGGGCGGCGCCTTGCTCAGCCACGGGGCCAAGGCGACGACGCGCGCGGTCGTCAACGTCAGCCCCGAACCGTTCAGCAACGCAGTGGTCTCGACCGGCGAAGATGTCGCCACGGGGGGCCTGCTCGCACTCGCCATCGCCTATCCGCCGCTGGCGATCGTCATCGCTATCCTGCTCGCGGTTGCCGCCGTCATCGTCATCATTGCCCTGCGCCGTCTGTTGCGCAACATCAAGGCGACGTTGAAGCGCGCATTGGGCGACGAGCCGCCCATTACTTTTGATGCTTAGTAATTTGGCAACATTCACTTTATAGACTGGCCGGCAGGGGGCAAAAAGGGATTGATATCCTAGGCCCCTCAAATCCACTCTGAAGCCGCTTCTGCTGGCGTCGGTCGCGGGCGTCGCACTAGCGCAAGCCTTCCCCGCCCTCGCGCAATGTGTTTTCACGCCCACACGGCCGGTAACGATAGCCATGTTTGCAGCAGCGGGACTTCGCTCGGCGGCCTGCCCGATACAGGTGGGAACAACCAGCTTACCCTCCCGACCGGCGGGACCGGGGTCATCGCCGGCAATGTGACCTTCGGCGGCGGAAACGACGTCGTCGTGATCGATTCGGGCCGGATCAACGGCGGCGTCGATCAGGGCAATGGCGACGACCGGTTCCAGATCAGCGCCGGGACGGTCACCGGACAGGTCCAGCAAGGCGAAGGCATCGACGATGGCGACACCGCCCGGATGAGCGATGGGCGCATCGGGCGGGTGGACATGAAGCTCGCCGACAATCTGTTCGCCTATGAATATTTCCTGTTCCGCGGCGGCACCACGACCGGAACGGCAGAGAATTGGTATCTGCGCTCGACGCTGCCGCCACCGCCGCCCGAAAACCCGCCGCCGCTCCAGCCAGGGCCCGCGCCGCGCCGTCGGCCTTGACGACACCGCCGCCGGCGACCGCGCCCGAACCACTGCCGCCCGAAAGGTCGGCGTGACGATCAGCTAGTAGGCGTCAGGCCGGAAGCAGCGCCTTCAACGGCGTTTCGGTGTCGGCGAGTTGCTCCGCCGTCGCCCGCAGTCCCGCCGTGACGATCATCCGGCCCTGGACATAATCCTTGGTCGCGTTGACGCAGTCGATCGCGATCACTTTGCCGTCTTTGAGGTAGACGACCGAGAAGCTGCGCGCCCTGGGATCGCCGCGCATCACTGCGCGGTCGTGCCCGGTGGACAGCCCCGCGGTCTGGAGCTTGAGGTCATATTGGTTCGACCAGAACCAGGGGATCGCATGATAGGGCGCTTCGTCGCCGACGATGCCCTTTGCGACGACATTGGCCTGATCATTGGCATTCTGCACCGATTCCAGCCGGATCACGACGCCCTCAGCGAAATGATTTTCATGCGCCGCGCAGTCGCCGATCGCATAAATGTCGGGCAGGCTCGTCTTGCAGAACGAGTCGACCAGCACCCCGTTGCCGCCCGCAGCACCCGCGGCGATCAGCGGTTCGACCGCGGGAACGATGCCGATGCCGACGATGACCAGGTCGGCGGGCACGACCTCGCCGTCAGACAGGCGCACGCCGGTGACATGATCGTCGCCTTCGATCGCGTCGACACCGACGCCGAGGCGCAAGTCGACGCCGTGATCGCGATGTTCCCGTTCAAAGAAGCGCGACAGTTCGTGGCCCGCAACACGCGCGAGCACGCGGTTTTGCGCTTCGAGCAGCACGACCTTCTTGCCCGCTTTGCGCAGCACCGCTGCGGCCTCGAGCCCGATATAGCCGCCGCCGATCACGACGATCTGTTTCGCGGTGTCGGACGCAGCCTTCATCGCATCGGCATCGGCGCGCGTGCGCACCCCCTGCACGCCCGGCAGGTCGCCGCCGGGAATCGGGAGCATCCGCGGAGTCCCGCCCGTCGACCAGACAAGCTTCCCATAGCCGATCGTCTCGCCGCTATCGGTGGTGACAAGATGCGCCGCCGGATCGACCGACACGACGCGCTGGCCGAGCAGCATCGTCACCTCGCGTTCGTCCCAATATTTGGCAGGGCGCAGCTGGATGCGTTCGAATTCCTTTTCGCCCGCGAAATATTCCTTCGACAGCGGTGGACGTTCGTAAGGCAGTTCGGGCTCGTCGCCGATGATCGCGATGCTTCCGGTGAATTTCTGCGTCCGCAGCATGATCGCCACCTGCGCCCCGCCATGCCCGGCACCGACAATCACCACGTCGAACTGCATCGCCTTCGTCTCCCGCTATTTGTCAGCGCGGCACTTGCACGCACAGCGAGGCGAGGCAAGACACCCCTGCCTCACCCCCGCGAAAGAAAAAGTTGAAGGTCAGCCCACGGCGGTCAGAGCTGGCCGCGCCCGATCGGAAGCCGAAACCGCCCTTTCGACGCTTTCAAGTTCGGATCGCATGACCGCAACCACCTCCCCCAGCTTGGCCGCGATGACCTCCGCCTGCATCGCGTCCAACCCAGCGACGTCGATCTCGATATGCATATGCGTCGGCAGGACCCGCATTGTCATCGCAGCGGGCACGATCGACCGCTGCGCGAAATGGTTGGCGACGCGCGGCAGCGATTGCGGATCGACGATCGCGTTGACACGGAAACGATGCATCACGCCGCCTCGCGCTGCGCACCCGCGATCACCTCTTCGGCCATCTCGTCGGCGACGAGCGCGGGCGAGCGGCCTTCGCGCGCGGCGCGCTCGAGCAGCGCGCCGACGCGGGGCGCGATCTCGGCGACGCGAAACTTCACATCCTCCTCGTCCTCGCCCAGATATTCGGCCGACACATTGATGATCCCGCCCGCGTTGACGACATAGTCGGGGGCGTAAGCGATCCCGCGCTCCATCAGCAGCGCCGCGACATCGGGGGTGGCAAGCTGGTTGTTCGCCGCGCCGCAGACGAGCCTGGCCTTGAGCTTGCCGACCGTCTCGCGGTCGAGCGCGCCGCCGAGCGCGCAAGGCGCGAAGATGTCGGCATCGACCGACGCGATCTCGGAGACATCGACAACCTCGGCGCCGTGCACTGCCCGCAGTCGGTCGCGGCGCGCCGGATTGACGTCAGCGATCACCAGCCGCGCACCGGCTTCGGCGAGTCGGCGGCAAAGGTCGGCGCCAACATTGCCGGTGCCCTGCACCGCGACCGTCAGCCCCGCTAGATCGCGCGCCAGCGCAAATTCAGCCGCGACCTGCATCGATTCGAACACGCCCTTGGCCGTCCAGGGCGACGGATCGCCTCCCGCGCGTCCCGCCACTGCGGGCAGCCCGGCGACATGGCGCGAGACCGACGCAACCTCCTGCATATCCTCGACCGATGTGCCGACATCCTCGGCGGTGACATACAGGCCGCCCAGATTTTCGACCGCGCGGCCGAAAGCGCGGAACAGCGCCACCCGGTCGAATTCGCCCTCAGGTTTCCGCAACACCGCCTTCGCGCCGCCGAGCGGCAAGCCCGCAAGCGCATTCTTGTAGCTCATGCCCTCGGCAAGCCGCACGGCATCGCCCAGCGCCTGCTTCATATCGGGGTAGGACCACAGGCGGCAGCCGCCCGCCCCCGGCCCCAATGCGGTCGAATGGATCGCAATAAATCCGTCGAGCCCCGCTTCGAGATCATAAAGCCGCACGCATTCGAGCGGCGGGGCCAAACGGGCAAGACGGACAACCATGAAAACACTCCCCTTTGATGGAGCGCCTTTGTCGCATTTCGGTGCTGGGCAATCTTGATCGATTATCGACCGGCCGTGCAGATTTTTGCATGTTATGATCCGCAAAAATGACATACAAGGTCAAAATGACCGATCTTGACCCTTTCGAGATGAAAATTCTCCGCGAATTGCAGCGTGACGCGAATCAAACGACGGCCGAGATTGCCGAGCGCGTCGGGCTGTCGGTGTCGCCATGCTGGCGCCGCATCGACCGCCTCGAGCGCGAGGGGTTCATCAAGAAGCGCGTCGCGATCATCGATCGGCGCAAGGTCGGGCTCAACGCGCATGTGTTTGCGCAGGTAAAGCTCAACGCCCACGGCCGCGCCAACCTCGACGAATTCAGCGCGGCGATCCAGGGATTCCCCGAGGTGCTCGATGCCTATGTGCTGATGGGCACGACCGATTTCATGCTGCGGATCGTCGCCAAGGACATCGACGCCTATGAACGCTTCTTCTTCGACCAGCTGAGCAAATTGCCGGGGGTGCAGGAAATCAACTCGACGGTGGCGCTGTCGGAGATCAAGGCGACGACCGAGCTGCCGCTTTAAGGTCGAGAAGCGGCGGAAACGGCGAAGGTCGTCACCCGCGCGTCCAAATTTCGGGGCCGCAGCAAACGGATCGAAATTGCACGCGCCGCCTGCTACGAGGCAGGTTGAAGGGATCAACTTGTTCGACTTCCTCGCATTTCTTGCCATCGTCATCTTGTTCGTCCTGTTGATGGACACGCGCGGTCGGCTGAAGCGGGCCGAAGCTACGCTGATGGAGGCGGCAAAACGGATCGGGGCATTGCAGCGCGGGGCCGCGCCGCCCCCGACCCGGGATGACGTCGTTACGGAGATGGCGACGGCCGTCCCCGACATCGCCGCTCCCGCACAGCGCACGCCCGCTATCCCCGCCGATGCGTCGTCGCCCGCCGCGCTGTCATCCGATCCCGTGGCGACGCCGGGCACCATTGAAGCGCCGCCTTCGCCCGCAGCCGCCGCCGCGCCCTCCCCGAAGCCGGAGCCCGCACCTGCCCCGTCCGGACCGCCGCTCAGCCTCGCGTCGCGCTTTGAAAATCTGTTCGGAAAGACGCTGCCGATCTGGGCCGGCGGGCTCACCCTCGCGATCGCCGGCGTATTGATCGTCCGCTATGCAATCGATGCCGGCTTCTTCGCGCGCGTCTTCACGCCGGGCGTCCAGATCGTCGCAGGGCTGTTGTTCGGGCTCGGCCTGATCGGCGGCGCCGAATATGCTTGGCGGAACGAGGAAAAGTTACGCGACGTGCGCGTCCCGCAGGCGCTCTCGGGCGCAGGCATCGCGACGCTTTATGCCGCGATCATGGTCGCCGCGAACGTCTATCAGCTGATCGGGCCGCTGCTCGCCTTTCTGTCGCTCGCGCTGATCACCGCCGCGGCGCTCGGCCTGTCACTCCGCTTCGGGCCGCCCAGCGCGCTGCTCGGCCTTGCGGGCGGGCTCGCGGCGCCGGCGATGGTCGGGGCGGTCGAGCCCAATATTCCGATGCTCGCGGTCTATCTCGCGCTGACGATCGCGGGGCTCACCGGGGTCGCGCGCGCGCGGCGCTGGCCGTGGCTCGCGCTCGCGGCGTTGATCGGCGGGATCGGATGGGGGCTGTGGATGGTCCTTGCGAGTACCGCGCTCGATGTCGTCGCGTCGCTCTCGATCGGCGGCTTCGTCCTTCTCCTCGCCATCGCGCTGCCGATGATGGCGTTCGACGGGCCACGCTCGACATTGCTACGCACCGCCTCTGCGGTCGTCGGTGCGGTCCAGCTGGCGCTGCTCGTCGGCTATGGGGGCTTCGCGCCGCTTCATTGGGGCCTGTTCATATTGATCGCCGCCGCGGGACAATGGCTGGCCTGGCGCGAACGCGATTTTGCGATCGTTCCGGCCATCAGCCTGCTGCTTTCGCTCGCGCTGCTGGTGGCGTGGCCCGATCCGACGCTTTTCTGGTTCGGCCTGATCGGACTGTCGTTGCTGGCTGTCCATGCCCTCCCGCTGCTGTTGCGGATGTGGGCGCTCCCCAAAAGCCTGCGCCCGACGCTCGAGCTTTGCGTAATCGCGCTTGCGGGCGCGCCCCTCACCAAATGGCATTTTTGGGGCGTCAGCGACGGGACACTCGCGCTGGTAGCGCTGGGCGGCGCGCTGCTGGCCTCCGCCGGAATCGTGCGCGGCTGGAGCGTTGAAGGGCGGACAGGCGAAAACCGCTTCGCGTGGCTGGCAGCGGCGACGGGCACCCTTCTCGCGCTCGCTATTATCCTCGTCATTCCCGCCTGGCTGGCGCCGCTTGGCATCGCCGCGGTTGCAACCGCATTGCTCTTCTTCGGCAAGGCCGCGCTCGATCCGCGCATCGAACGTGTCGCGGCGGGTTTCGTCGGCGCCGCGCTCATCGCGCTGGTCGCGACACCGCGCGCTCTGGTCGAACTGCCGCGACTGGTCGAGGGCGCCGATGGCGCGGACGGCATGGGGATCCTCCGCTGGGCCGGCCTGACCGCCGCCGCGCTGCTGTTCGCGTTTCGCGCAGAAGGCGCGATCGTCCGCCGGCTGGGTCAGATTGCCGCGGCCCTGTTCGCTTACGGCGCGTTCGCGCAGTTCCTCCCCGCCAACATATTGATGCTCGTTCCGGCACTAGGCGGAGCCGCGACGCTTCTTGCTACCCATCGCATCGCCTTCAACCGCGTCGATGGCGCGGCCGCCAGCCTTGCCGCGCTCAGCCTCGCCTGGGCCGCCCTCCCGATTGGCATCTGGTCGACAAAAGCATCGCTGTCGCTCGTCGGCGTCCCGATGCAATTCGATGTCGCGCTGCTCACGATCGAGCCGTTGCTGCTGCGTCTGCTGCTCCCCGCTCTGCTATTCGCGATACCGGTGTGGCTGACCCGCGATGCGCTCCCTCGCTGGCTGTGGATCGCGGCCATCAGCCTCGCCGCCATAGTCGGCGGCGTCGCCATCCATTCGCTCTACCGCCTCGGCTTCGCGGCAGTGGCTGGTGACGATTTCGCCGCAACGGGCATCCTCCAGCGGCTGATCTGGGAAGCGCTGCTGATCGGCGCTGGCTGGTTCGCGATGGGACGCGGGCTGAATGGCGCTGCCCGTCCGCTGGTCGTCGCGGGCGCTGCGCATGCCCTCTTCTACGGCCTCATCCTGCACAATCCCTTGTGGTCGGCGCAGGCGGTGGGAGCCTGGCCGTTCGTCAACCTCCTCGCCCCGCTCTTTCTGCTGCCGTGGCTCGGGCTGATGCGGATGCCGGCGTTTTTCGCCAAGGCGCCCGCATCGTTCGATCGCGCGATCCAGATCGCGACGATGCTGCTCGCGCTCGGCTTTGCATGGGCGACGCTTCGCCAGCTCTTCCACGGATCGCTGCTCGCGCAGCCGGGTGTCACCGACGCGGAAAATATCCTGCGTTCGATCCTCATCCTCGCGCTCGCGCTTGGTTTCCTGCTCTGGGGCATAAGGGCCAAGCGCCACGACTGGCGCATCGCGTCGCTGGTGCTGATGATCGGCGCGGCGGGCAAGGTCTTCCTGTTCGACGCCTCGGGGCTCGAAGGGCTCGCACGGATCGGCTCGTTCGTCGCGCTCGGGTTCAGCCTGATCGGCATCGGCTGGCTCTACAGCCGCCAACTCGCCCCCGACCGCGACAATGCCGCGCCAACGGCGGTCTGAAGCCATTAGAATGATGCTGCGCAACCTGCCCGCCCAGTCCCGGCCTGGTCATCAGCGCGTCGGGAGACCGGGCGGCGGCGGCGGTCACCGCGCTGCCGCCGCTATTCGTGCCGCAGCGCGTCGATCGGGTCGAGCTTCGACGCCCGTCGCGCGGGATAAAAGCCAAAGGTGATCCCCATCAACGCCGAAAAGAGAAAGCTCAGCGCGTTGACCAGCGGATTGAACAGGAAGGGCACGTCGATCACCCCGGCCATGCCCCACGACAGCAGGAAGGCGAGCGCGATGCCGACGACCCCGCCGAAGCAGCAGAGGACAACGGCTTCCGTCAGGAACTGAAGCTGGACCTCGCGCGCAAGCGCACCGATGGCGAGGCGAATGCCGATCTCGCGCGTCCGTTCGGTCACCGAGACGAGCATGATGTTCATGATGCCGATCCCACCGACGAGCAGGCTGATCCCCGCGATCACCGCGACCATTGCGGTCAGCGCCCCGGTCGCCGCGCCCAGAGCCTGATTGACCTGCGCAGTATCGACGACGTTGAAATCATTGGCGGCCGTCCCCTGAAGCAACCGCCGTTCGCGCAGTAGGGCGACAAGCGAGGCCTGGATCGTCGTACTCGCATAGGCGCCGTCATATTTGATCACGAAATATTGCAGGTCGTCGTTTCCGGTGAAGCGCCGCTGCACGGTTTTCAGCGGCATCATCACGACATTGTCGCTATCTTGGTCGGGCCCGCCGCCCTCGCCGCGTTCCTTGAGCAGGCCGACCACGGTACACGACACATTGTCGAGGCGGACTTTCGCGCCGAGCGGGCTCGCGCCCGCGACGAAAATCGCCTGCCGCACCTTCGGCCCGATCAGGCATACGCTTTTGCCCGCGCTCTCTTCCTCGTTCGAAAAGGGACGGCCCTCCTCGACCTCGACCGACCGGGCGCGGAGGAAGGCGTTTTCGACGCCCTGCACGCTCGTCTGCCAGCTCTGCCCATTGTGGAAGGCGGTAGCGCTCGACGATACGCTGCCCGACACATCCTCGACCCCGGCGATCTGGCTGCGCACGGCGTCGATATCGTCCTGCTTGAACGGCCGCGGCGCGCCGCGATCGCCGCGGACCGGAAAGACGATCAACACATTCGACCCCAGCGAGGAAATCTGGCTCTGGATCGACGCGGTAACGCCATTGCCCAGCGTCACCATCGTAATCACCGCCGCAACGCCGATGATGATCCCGAGCGTCGTCAGGAAGGAGCGCAGCAAGTGCCGCCGGATTTCGCGGAAGGCGAGCAGCAGCGTCGCACCGAACATGCCGAGCATCAGCCGGCCTCCCCGGCAATCGCGCGTTCACGATGCTCGACACTTTCGACGAGGCCGTCGCGGAACCGCACGACGGTGCGCGCGAACGCCGCCATTTCCTCTTCGTGCGTGACCATCAATATGGTGATGCCTTCGCCGTTCAGCCGCGTGAGCAATTGCATGATCTCGATCGAGCGTTCGGTATCGAGATTGCCCGTTGGCTCGTCGGCGAGCAGCACCGCGGGCTCGGTGACGAGCGCGCGCGCGATGGCGACGCGCTGTTGCTGGCCGCCCGACAGTTCGGCAGGAGTATGAACGGCCCATGGCGCGAGCCCGACCTGATCGAGCGCGCGCATCGCGGCGGCATGGCGCACCGCCTTTTTCTCGCCGCGATAAAGCAAGGGCAGTTCGACATTTTCGACAGCCGACGTGCGCGCGAGCAGGTTGAAGCCCTGAAACACAAAGCCGAGATATCGGCGGCGCAGCAGGCTGCGCTGGTCGCGGTCAAGCGCCTGCACCTCGACCCCGCGAAAGCGGAAGATGCCGCTCGTCGGCACGTCGAGACAGCCGAGGACGTTCATCGTCGTCGACTTGCCCGACCCCGAAGGCCCCATCACCGCGACGAAATCGCCGCGCTCGACGCGCATGTCGACGCCCTTCAGCGCCTGAAAGGCCGCCTCGCCCTTGCCGAAGGTCTTGGTGATGCCTTCGAGCTCGATCAGCGGCGGCGAGGACGGATTGGCGGTCACTGGGGCGCGGCCGCCTTGCCCGTCACGACTTTCATGCCTGCACGCAATTGCTTCGACGTCACCGCGGTCAGGCGTCCGTCGCTCTCGCCCGTGACGACGTCGATCGGCTTCAGCTTGCCGTCGGTCTGCAACACCCAGACGCGCTGGCGGCTGCCCGCCCCGATCGTCGCGCGCTGCTCATTCTTTTCGAGCCCGATTTCGGGATTGAGCACGCTCGCCTCGCCCTTCTCCTTTGCGTCGGGCTGGAAGCGCAGTGCGCCGTTGGGAACGAGCAATTGCTTGCCTGTGCTGCCGGTGGCGATCGTCGCGGTGGCAGTCATCCCCGGTCGCAGCACGCCCTCGGAATTGGCGACCGCGAGCCGCGCTTCGTAACTGACGACGGCGTTGCTGCCCGCGGTAGCGGCGGCGGTCTGCTGGCTCGCCTGCGACGCGGTGTTGCTCGACGCCTGATCGACGCGTTCGACGCGCGCGGGAAAGCGGCGGCCCGGATAGGCGTCGACGGTGAAGCTTGCCCCCTGCCCTTCGCGCACCTGACCGACATCGGCTTCGTCGATTTCGACGCGAAGCTGCATCGCCGAGAGATCCTCGGCGAGGATGAACAAGGTCGGGGTGTTGAAGCTCGCCGCGACGGTCTGCCCCGGCTCGACCTGCCGCGCGAGCACGACGCCCGAAACGGGTGAGCGGATCACCGCGCGATTGCGGTTGGTGACCGCAGTCGACAGCTGCGCCTCGACCGCGCGGACGTTTGCATTCGCCGCGGCAACTGCCGCGACGTCGCGTTTGACCGCGCCCTTCGCCTGATCGAACTCGACCCGCGACGGCACCTTGCCGCCCGAGATGCGGAAGACATTTTCCAGCCGCGCGAGCTGCGCGCGGTCGACGTCGAGCGTCGCCTGCGCCTGCGCCACCTGCGCGCGCGCGGCGTTCAGGTTGGCCTGCGCCTGCGTGATCTGATCCTCGATCACGTCGGTGTTGATCTGCGCCAGCACCTGCCCTTTGGTCACCCGGTCGTTCACATCGACATAGATATTGTCGATCTTACCCGACACTTCGGACCCGACCTCGACCTGGTTGGTCGGGCGCAGATTGCCCGTCGCCGTCACGCTGAGCACCAGCGCGCGCTCGGCCACCTTTTCGGTGATATATTCGGGCTCGCCGCTGCCCCGCGAGCAGGTCGCGACGCCGAGGAGCACCACAAGCACCAGCAACGCCGGCAACCAATATTTCATCCAGCGCCGCCAGCGCGGTTGCGGCTTGGCACCGAGGAATTCATCAAGTTCCTGCGGATGGGTCGCGGCATCGGTCATTCTGTCATTCCTCCGTCCGGACCCAAATTCATATCTATCGCCCCGCCGCCAAGCGCCTGGTTCAGCACGATAAAGGCGTTGGCCTTTTCGGCCTCGCTGGCGGCGAGCGCGTTGCGCGCGCCGAGCAGCTGGTTCTCGGCCGTGAGCAACGTCTGGAAATCGATCAGTCCCGACTGATATTGGCTACGCGCTAGCAAGGCGGCATTATTCGCAGCCTCGAGCGCCGTGCTGAAAAGCAGGACCCGCTCGCGCGCCGCCGTCAACGCGACCGCCGCGCTTTCGACATCCTCGAGCGCGCCGAGGATCGCCTGCTCCCACGCCGCGAGCGACGCCTGTGCCGCCGCCTCGGCCCCGGCGATCTGCGCACGGGCGCGTCCGCCGTCGAAAATGAGTTGGCTGACCCCGGCGAAGAGACCGCCGGTGACGACGTCGAACAGATTGCCGATCCCGAACGACGAGGTCCCGATATTGCCCGTCAGCCGCACCAGCGGCAGCAACTGCGCGCGCGCGACGCCGATGCGCGCGGTGTCGGCGAGCAGCGCCGCTTCGGCCTGACGCACGTCGGGCCGGTTACGTAGGATCGCCGCCGGCGTGTCGAGCCCCGCCGTCTCGGGCGGGATGGGGATCGGGCGGAAATCGGCCGCGAGCGCCGCCCGCACCGCACCGGGCGGCTCGCCGATCAATGTCGAGATGGTATTTGCCGCCTGCGCGAAATCGCGTTCGAGCGCGGGGATGCTCGCCGCGGTCTGCGCACGCTGCGCAGCCGCCTGCTCGACGTCGAGGCTGGACACGAGGCCGGCCTGCAGGCGCCAGCGCGCGATTTGCAGATTTTCGTCCTGGATCGTCAGCGTTTCGCGCGCGATCGAGCGCTGCACCGCCAGCGCGCGCGCCGACACCGTCACCTGCGCGACCTGTCCCACGATCAGTCGCTGTAGATCGGCGAGGCCATAATCCGCCGTCGCAAGATCGGCGCGCGACGCCGCGACATTGTTGCCGATCCGGCCGAACAGGTCGATTTCCCACTGCGCGTCGGCGCCGAGCGAGAATTGCAACCGGTCGTCGGCAAGGTCGCCGACATCGCGCCGGACGCCGCCCGAGGCGTCGATCTGTGGCAGGAAGCTGGCGCGCGCGGCGCGCACACCGGCGCGCGCCTGCGCCACGCGCGCGGCGGCCTGTGCGATGTCGCGGTTGTTCGCCAGCGCGCGCTCGACATGGCTGTCGACCAAGGGATCGTTGAGCCGGGTCCAGTATTTGACGACGCCGGCTGGCTGCGCGTCCGTACCGTCCGACCAGCGATCGGGCACCACAACCGCCGGCCGCGGAGCGGTCTGCGTCGCAATCGGGGCGCAGGCAGCAAGCCCGCCGACAAGGCCCGTAGCGATCAGCCACTGCATTCCAGCTTTTCGCATGCGCCCCCTCAAAACTGTTGAAGCCTCATTTTCACATGTGAAACCGGCGAGGCCATAATGTATTGAATGGGCATAATTTCGCGGCGAGACAATATCTAATCGCCCCGGGTCACAACCATTTCTCTTCTATTTCTAATTCTCTAGCCCATTTGTCCGATGCCCTGGGCGGTCAGAACCACGCCTTCACCCCGACATCCAGGCTGACGCTATCGGGATCGTCACCGGCCGCGCGAGCGAAGCGCGCGGTGTCGCCGACCTTCCGCGCCCATTCGACCCCGACATAGGGCGCCAACTCGCGAACGATCTCGTAGCGGAGCCGCAGGCCGAGCTCGATATCGGAAAGACCCGAACCGATCGCGCTTTCGGGGACGTCCTGCAGCGCAAAATTGACTTCGGCCATCGGCTGCAGGATCAGTTTCTGGGTAATGCGCTGATCGTAGGAGCCTTCGATCCGTGCGAGCAGATTGCCCTTGTCCGACAGGAACAGCGCGCCTTCGGTCTCGAACCAGTAGGGCGCCAAGCCTTCGAAGCCGATCGCTGCGTAAGTGCGGTCAGGTCCATGCCCCAGATCCTGCCGGATGCCGCCCTGCGCATTGAAATAGGGCCCGATGGCACGACTGTAGAGAAATTGCAGTTCGGCGCTTTCGGAGCCTTCGCCAAAGACCGCTTCGCCTTCGCTTTTTACTGTGAGGCGATTGATGTCGCCGCCATACCAGCCCTCACCCTCCCACCGGAAACCGTCGCGCCCTTTGCGCGCCTGATATTCGGCGAGGTTGATGGCGATGAACGCGGTCTTCTGGCCGCCATTCTCGATCATCATAGCGTGGCGCGAATGATCCATCTCGGCCTTGGAAAAATAGCGGTCGGCATACCAGTCGCCGGGCGGCGATGGTGCGGGCGCATCGCCCGCGGGCAAATCGGTCCCGGTGGCGCCCGCTGGTCCGTCGGCTTGAAGATCCTTGGGGGTGCAATGCCCCATCGCCGCATGCTCGGGCGAACAGGCGGGATCGGCATCCGTTTTCGCGGGCGCTGGCTGCTGGTGCCCGCCATGATGCGACTGGGCCGCGACAGGCGCGGCGACGGCGAGCGGCGACAGGCCGGCGAGCAGAATCGCGGCGCGCATCATGCCGCCGCTCCACGCGGGCGAACGCTGACCACCCGCATCATCCCCGCGTGCATGTGATAGAGAAGGTGGCAGTGGAAGGCCCAGTCACCGAGCGCGTCGGCGGTGAAATCGAAGGTCGCGATGCCGCCCGGCTGGACGATCACCGTATGCTTGCGCGGCGCGCGGTCGCCCTTGCCCGTTACCAGCTCGAAGAAATGGCCGTGCAGGTGGATCGGATGGCTCATCATCGAATCGTTGATCAGGTTCACGCGCACGCGCTCGCCCTCGATGAAAGGGATGGGTTCGTGATGGTCGGACATCTTCACACCGTCGAACGACCACATGAAGCGTTCCATATTGCCCGTCAGGTGGATGTCGAGCGCGCGTTCGGGCGCCCGGACATCGGGGTTGCGATCAAGCGCGATCAGGTCGCGGTAGGTCAGCGCCTTGTGCCCGGCATCCTCCAGCCCCTGCCCGGGCTCGCCCATCCGGTCGACGGGCATCGGCGAAATCGACTGGACGCTCGGGTCGCGCTTGACCTGCGGCGCGACCGAAAAATCGCGCATGCTGTGGTTCATGCCGCCGGCGGCGGCGCCGTGTTCCATCGCGGCATGGTCGGGAGAGGCGTCCGCCGGAGCGCAATGTCCCATCGCCGCATGCTCGGCCGCGCACGACGCGTCGCCACCCGCCATCGCGCCCATGCCCATGTCCTTCATCGTCGCGAGCGGGCGCCCCCGCAGCGGCGGAACCGCGGCCGCCATCCCGGCGCGCGGCGCCAGCGTCGCGCGCGCCATGCCCGATCGGTCGCTGGCCTCGGCCACGAAACTATAGGCGCGGTCTTCGGCCGGCGTGACGACGACATCATAGGTTTCGGCAACGCCGATCTGGAATTCGTCGATCTCGATCGGGACGACGTTGAGGCCGTCAGCCTGCACCACCGTCATGCGAAGCCCCGGTATGCGAACGTTGAAGATCGACATCGCCGACGCGTTGACGATGCGCAGCCGGACACGCTCGCCCGGCGCGAACAGTGCGGTCCAATTGTCGCGCGGCCCGTAACCATTAACCAGAAACCGATATGTCGACCCGTTGACGTCGGCGACGTCGGTCGGATCCATCCGCATCGCGCCCCAGCGGACGCGTTCCTTTAGCGACTGGTCCTTGCCGTCAAGCAGCCCCGACAAAGTCTGCCGCTGCATGTTGAAATGCCCCGGATTGACCTTGAGCTTGCGAAAGATCGCCTCGGGCGACAGCTCGCTGTGGTCGGACAGCACGACGACATGCTCGCGGTCGTAACCGACGGGGTCGGCACCCGCCGGGTCGATGATCAGCGGCCCATAATGGCCGATCTGTTCCTGCAGCCCCGAATGGCTGTGATACCAATAGGTGCCCGACTGCTTGACGGGAAATTCATAGACGAAGGTCGAGCGCGGCTTGATCCCCGGAAAGCTGACGCCGGGCACGCCGTCCATCTGGAACGGCAGGATCAGCCCATGCCAGTGGATCGAGCTGTCCTCGTCGAGATCGTTGATGACCGTGAGCCGGGCCTGCTGCCCTTCCTTCAGCCGCACGAGCGGCCCCGGCACCGTGCCGTTGATCCCGATCGCCCGGCTGACCTTGCCATCGACGCGCATCGTCTGCCGCGCGATACGCAGCGTGATGTCCGTTCCTGAAACGGTCGGAAGCGTCGAAGCGATGCCATACGAGACAGGCTGCGCCCAGGCTGGATACCATGACGCCAACGCGGCCAGCGCGCCTCCGCCCAGTGCCCCATTCACGAACCTACGCCTGCTAATCCGCATAAAAATCCCGGCTGCCCCTATCTGTCTCTAGGGACATACGCGAAGCGAAGGCCCGCCCCTCATCTCAATTTTCGTCGAGCAGCATCCGCAGTTTCAAGCGCGCGCGATAAAGGCGCGTTTCCACGGTCTTTTCGCTGACCTTGAGCAATTGCGCCGTTGCCGACTGGCTGAGGTCTTCGACGCCGCGAAGCACCAGCACCTCGCGCAAATTATGCGGTAATCCGGCCATCGCCTTCCGTACCCGCGCCAGTTCCGCGCGGTCGCCGGCTTCGACGTCGGGCGCTGGCGCCTCGATTGCCACGTCATGCGCATTTTCGAGCGGCAGCGCGCGAGTGAAAAAGGACCGCACGGCGCGCCGGCGCGCCCAGTCGCGGCATTTGTTGAGCGCGATACGCGAAATCCATATCCGGAACGGCCGGTCGCCATCATAGCGTTCGATCGCGGCGAAGGCGGCGACAAAGCTTTCCTGCGACAGGTCCATCGCTTCCTCGGCGTGGCCGACATGATGTCGGATCAGGCGAAAGACCGGCGCCTTGTATCGCGCCAGCAGTTCGCGATAGACATCCTCCCGTCCGGTGCGGGCGAGCGCGGCGAGTTCGCGGTCGCTACATTGCGATAGGTCGAGGCTCACCTTGCATCGGCGGTCAGGGCCTCGACCACGGTCTTGTCGAACATCTCGGCCTGATGACGATCGAGCACGGCGCGCATCGCGAACAGATGCTGGAGCGTCTCCTTCTGTAGTTCGCCCATCACCTCGTGCGTCTCGTCGATCGCCTGGGTGACGCGGGGGCCATAGCCATGTTCGGCCTCGATCGCCTGCGCCAGCCGGATATTTGCCGCGCGCATATCGCGTTCGAGCGCGTCGCGCCGCGCCGCGAAGCGCCCCTCGATCGCATGGAGTTTTCGCTCCTGTTCGTCCGAGAGCTTCGCCTCGCGGTGCAGGATCGCGTGGAGTTCGGTCTCGCTCGCGCGCGGCGCATCGACGAGCATCCGTCCGACAAACACCCCCGCTACTGCCGCCAGAAAGGCGATCAGACCGACGATCCAGATGCGGCGCAGCGCCATCAGCGTCCGTTCAGCAAAGTCGACGGCGCCAACGGACTGTCCAGTACGAGCGGCGTAAGCGGACCCGCTGCCACCGCGTCCGGAACAAAGGCGCTGCCCGCGGCGACACCGCCGCCGAGCGACACGAGCGCAGCGACCAGCATCGCGCGTCGCATCGCGACCGCCTCGCGCCGCCGCGCCGCGAGCGCGGTCAGGACGCGCGCGTCGAGGGCATCGAGTGCCGGCGGTATGTCCGCCGCGTTCAGGATCCGAAGTTCGTCGTCCATGGGCCTTTCCGCAGTCCCTTCAAAACAGGATACGCGCCCACGCTGCTTACCCCTCAAATCCCATGCTCGATAGGATCGTTTTGCTGAAAACGGCCTATGCGGCCTCGCCGGCGGGCATCGCGGCAAGCTCGCTGCGCGCCTGCCGGAACACTTCGGCGCTGCCCCAGATCGCGAGCCCGGCCATGATCGCCGCAACCGCGAGGTCGGGCCAGCTCTGCCCGGTGCCGAACACGCCGAGCGCCGCGCCCATCACCGCGACATTGCCGATCGCGTCGTTGCGCGAGCAGATCCACACCGAACGCATGTTCGCGTCGCCGGTGCGATAACGATAGAGCATCAGCGCGACCGCGACATTGGCGGCCAGCGCGAGCGCGCCGATCAGCCCCATCGTCTCGGCATGCGGCGCCGATCCGCTGACGAAGCCCCAGACCGCCGAGCCAAAGACCCACAGGCCAAAGACGAGCATCGTTGTGGCTTTCAGCAAGGCGGCGCGCGCACGCCACGCGAGCGCCATGCCGGCGACGCCCAGGCTGATCGCATAATTGGCGCTGTCACCGAGAAAATCGAGCGCGTCGGCCTGCAACGCGCGCGAATCCGCCGCGACGCCCGCGACGATTTCGACGCCGAACATCGCGGCATTGATCAGCAGTGCGATCCACAGGATACGCCGCCACTTGCGGTCATTGAGCGCGGTCGTGCCGCTTTTGCCGGCACAGCATTGATCGGCCACGTCGAAAGCTCCTGTCATCTTCGAGTCGGCACCCTATATGCACCCTGTAGCAACTACAGGGTCAAGCGATGAAAATCGGCGAACTGTCGCGGGCGACCGGGACCAATATCGAAACCATCCGCTATTATGAGCGGATCGGGCTGTTGCCCGCGCCGGGTCGCACTACAGCAAATTACCGCAGCTATGGCGACGCGCACCGCTCGCGGCTCAGTTTTGTGCGCCATTCGCGCGATCTGGGGTTCACGATCGACGATATCCGTTCGCTGCTCGACCTGTCGGACGATCCGGCGCGCGACTGCGGCGAGGCCGACCGGATCGCGACACGGCATTTGGAACAGGTCGAGGAAAAGATTGCTCAGCTCACATCGCTGCGCGACGAACTCGCGCGTATTATCGGCCGCTGCCGCGGCGGTGTCGCCGCCGATTGCCGTGTCATCGAGGCGCTCGGTGATCATCGTCACTGCGAAAGCGCGCACTAACCACCACCATCGTCATTCCCGCGAAAGCGGGAACCCAGCGGACCAACGCATCGTCCTCGGGCTCCGCTTGCCGGTCAGACGCAGGAACCGGGTTCCCGCTTTCGCGGGAATGACGATGGTTGGCGATGTAATGAAAAAGGTGGGACGATTCTGTTGCCCGGCTCGTCCCCAGCCGCTGGTATCCGATTCTGTTGCCCGGTTCGGTCCGAACCGCGTTCTATTTGTCTAACCTTAGGCCGTGAGGCTTATCGGTTAGGCAGCCAGAGCGAGTGCTTCGTTATCGTTAGCACCTATTGGTTTTGAGCCTTGAACGGGTTACTCAGCCCGGAAGAAAATATCGTCTTTGAACACACGTCGATCCTGGTTCGGCCCCGTCAGAAACCCGCGCGCCCATCAAGAAACACGGGTTTGTGGTGGAGCCGCCGGGTACTGCCCCCGGGTCCGCTGTGTCTATTCCACGACACCATTTATCCTCATAGCCGGCCGAAACCGGCACGACTTATATAGGAAGCCCGCCCGCACTTGGAAAGAGCGCAGGCAGGCTATTCGTCCCGTAACCGGCCCGGATCCCTTATTTCTTTCGCAATTCGTCGCGAATTTCGGTGAGGATGTCGACCTCACTCGGCCCAGCGGGCGCGTCGGGCCCCTTGCGCACGACCTTGTTCACCGCTTTCACCAGCAGGAAGATGATCCACGCCAGAATCAGGAAATTTATCGTCGCCGTAATGAAGGCGCCATAGCCGAACATTGCGACCCCGGCCTCTTTCAGCTTGGCATAGTCGGTCGGGGAGACGCCGGCGGGCACGTCGCCCAGCAGGATGAACATGTTCGAGAAATCGACCCCGCCGAAAATCGCGCCGACGACCGGCATGATGATATCCTCGGTCAGCGACTTGGTGATCGTCGCGAACGCGCCGCCGATGATCACGCCGACCGCGAGGTCGATCACATTGCCGCGCGCGATAAATTCCCTGAATTCATTCAGCATCTTGTCGTACCCCGGATTGTTGAGCCTTGCCTTGAAAGGTGCCGCGACGATTGCACAAAGGCAAGCGGCTTCCTATTATGTGTATTGTTGCGGCAAAACGCCGCCGGAGGGAGTTTTTGACTATGACCTATCGTTCCGCTCGCTGGTTGATCCTGCCTGTCGCCGCGATGAGCCTGTCCGCCTGCGGCATCAACAGCGTTCCGACCAAGGAAGAAGCCGCCAAAGCCAAATGGGCCAACGTCGAAGCCGCGTATCAGCGCCGCGCCGACCTGATCCCGAACCTCGTCGAAACGGCCAAGGGCGCGTCGAAGATCGAACAATCGACGCTCGAAGGCGTCATCCAGGCGCGCGCGTCGGCAACGCAGGTCAAACTCAGCACCGACGATCTCAACGATCCCGCCAAGGTTCAGGCGTTCCAGCAGGCACAGGGCAATGTGTCGGGCGCGCTCGGCCGCCTGCTCGTCACCGTCGAACAATATCCCGACCTCAAGAGCCAGGCGCGTTTCGCCGACCTGATGACCCAGCTTGAGGGCACCGAAAACCGGATCAACGTGTCAGTCCAGGACTATAATGGTGCGGTGCAAGATTATAACACGACGATCCGCACCTTCCCCGACATCATCGGCGCCAAGATCGTTCATGGCGCGCAGCCGATGACGCCGTACAAGGCGATCACGCCCAACGCCAACCAGGCGCCGAAGGTCGATTTCGGGCAATAAGGTGACCCTGCCCACCCTTTTGCGTCCACTGGTAACAGCGGCCCTCACAGGGCTGCTGTTGCTGGGGGGACCGGTCGCCGCGCAGACCTTTCCAAAGCTCGTAGGCAATCCGGTTGTCGATCAGGCCGACATCATTCCCCCTGCCGAGGAAGCGGCGCTTAACACGCAGCTGCTCGAACTGGAGAAGACCACCGGGCACCAGCTCGTCGTCGCCACGGTCAACGACCTCGAAGGCAATGACATCGCCGATTACGGCTACAAGCTGGGCCGCGCCTGGGGCATCGGCGACGAAGCGAGAGACGACGGCGTCGTTTTCCTCATCGCGCCGAATGAGCGGCGGATGAATATCGCGGTCGGGCTGGGGCTCGAACCCGTGCTGACCGACGCGCTATCGGGCCGGATCATCCGTGACGTCGTGACGCCCAAATTCAAGGCGGGCGACATGCCCGGCGGGATTCAGGACGGGGTCAATGCGATCGCGCAGCAGATCCAGCTGCCGCCCGAAGAAGCTGCGGCGCGCGCGGCCGCCGCCGACAAGGCCGAACGCGACCGCTCCGGCGATGGCAATTTCGGCGGCCTGTTCTTCGTCGGTTTCATCATCCTGATCTTCTTCGTCCTGCCGATGCTGTCGCGCATGGGGCGTGGGAAAAAGCATCGCCGCAGCGGCCCGTGGGGCGGCGCACCGATCATCATCTGGGGCGACGACGACTGGGGCGGCGGCAGCGGCGGCTCCTCTTGGGGCGGCGGTGGATCGAGTTGGGGCGGCGGCGGCGGCTTCGGCGGCTTTTCGGGCGGCGGCGGTTCGTTCGGGGGCGGCGGCGCCTCGGGCGGCTGGTAGGGAGCGCAGGACGTGCCACAGAAGATTAGCCATGTAAGCGAAGCCGACCACGATATCGTCACCGCCGCGGTTGCCGCGGCCGAGGCGCATACGAGCGGCGAGATCGTCACCGTCGTTGCGGCCAAGTCGAACGATTACGACGATGTGGCATTGGTGTGGGCGAGCGTCATCGCCTTCATCGCCATGTCGGCGATCGCGCTGTTCCCCGAATTTTATCGCGGGCTTTACGACCGGCTGACCGGCGGCTGGGGTCACGAGCTCACCGCCAATCAATGGCTTGGAACGGTGATTGCCGTCGGCGTGCTCAAATGGATCGGCATGTGGTTGATCCTGCTCTGGCGCCCGCTGCGCATGGCTTTGACCCCGCGCGCAATCAAGGCGCAGCGCGTCCGCGCCCGCGCGATCGACCTGTTCAAGGTCGGCACCGAGGCCAAGACGATCGGGCGCACCGGCATCCTCCTCTACCTCAGCCTGAAAGAGCATCGCGCCGACATCGTCGCCGACGAGGCGATCGCCGCCAAGGTCGCGCCCGGCGTGTGGGGCGAAGCGATGGCGGCGCTGATCGAGCGCGTGCGCGCCGGCAAGCCCGGCGAAGGCATGGCAGAGGCGGTGCGTCAGATGGGTATCGTGCTCGCCGAGCATTTCCCTAAGGGCGATGAAAATCCCAACGAACTTCCCGACCGCCTGATCGAACTTTAGGCCTGTCGTCATTGCGAGCGGCGAAGCCGCGTGGCAATCGGGCGTGGCCTCCACCGCCGCGACTGGCCCTGCTGCGCTCGCGACAACGATAAGGACAGATATGACCCGCCCCGCCCCCGACACCCCCATCGAGACGCGGTGGGAAGGCCGCTTCATCACCGTGAAGCAGCAGGGAACGTGGGAATATGTCTCGCGCTCGCGTGGCATTCATGCCGCGGTGATCCTTGCGATCGACGAAGATGTCGACGGCCGCCACGTCATCCTCGTCGAACAATATCGCGTGCCGCTGAAAGTCCAGTGCCTCGAGCTGCCCGCCGGACTCGTCGGCGACGACACTGCCGGCGAGGCGCCCGAAATCGCGGCAGAGCGCGAGCTCGAAGAGGAAACCGGCTACCGCGCCGACCATTGGCGCACCGTCGGCGAATTCTACAGCTCGCCCGGCATGGTCAGCGAAAGCTTCACCCTGCTGGTCGCGACCGGGCTGACCAAGGTCGGCGAAGGCGGCGGGGTCGATGGCGAGGACATCATTGTCCACCGCGTCGCGCTGGACGGCATCGCCGATTTCGTCGCAGCGAAACGCGCCGAAGGTTGCGGGATCGATGTGCGCGTCGCGATGCTGCTGGCGGGTGGGTTGCTCGGGGTCTAGCGCGCCCCGAAACGCCAGCGAAGCAGCGGGCGTGCGAGCAGCAAGCCGGCGAGGAAGCCGCCGACATGCGCCCATATCGCGATCGCGCCAAAGCCGCCGCCACCAGCGAGGCCGATCAATAGTTGGAGCCCGATCCACGCCGCCGCGAGCCATAAAGCCCGCACCCAGTGCCCCGGGATCGGGCCGATAGCGGGTGCCTGCGAGCGGCTGAAGATCAGCGCATATACCGCGATCAGTGCCGATATCGCGCCGCTGGCGCCGATCATCGGCACGGCCGATTGCGGATCGGCAAGAAACTGCGCGAGCGCGCCGCCATAGGCGCCGACGAGCAGCAACACCGCCATCGCCTTCGATCCCAGCGGCGCTTCGAGCTGGCGCCCGATGAAGAGCAGCACGATGACATTGAAGACGATGTGCAGCACCCCGCCGTGCAGCAAAGCCGACGAAAGCGGGGTCAGTACAAAGGGAACCATCGTCCCCGGCGGAAGGATCAGCTCATTGCCGAAACGCGCAGGGATGAACCCCGCGCGCACGATCGCGTCGACCTGGAATCCGGTGATCGACAACAGGACAAAGACGATGACGCAAACGAGCGCATAGCCCGTAACCAGCGGCGCTTCGTGCGGCTTCATCGCCCAAAACCCATCAGATGAATTCGATCTTCTTCACCAGATAATATTTGTCGCCCGCAGGCACGGTGACTTCGATCTCGTCGTCGACGCGGCGACCGATCAGCGCGCGGCCGAGCGGCGAATTATAGCTGATCTTGCCATCCTTCGCATCCGCTTCGGCCTGGCCGACGATCTGATATTTGACCGGCTTGTCGTCCTCGTCGGCGAGGGTAACGGTCGCGCCGAACACGATGCGGTCGCCGGACAACATCGTCGGGTCGATCACCTGCGCGCGCGAAAGCTTGTCTTCGAGGTCGCCGATCGTCGCTTCGACCTGGCCCTGACGTTCCTTCGCTGCGTGATATTCGGCATTTTCCGAAAGGTCGCCATGCGCACGCGCTTCCTCGATCGCATCGACGATCAGCGGTCGCTCGGCCTTGAGTGCCGTGAGCTGCGAGCTCAGCTTCTCATAGCCTTCTGCCAGCATCGGCACCTTTTCAACGCTTGCCATTATCCTGTTGTCCTTCGTCAATAATCCAGCGCCAGCGAAGTTTCGCCGGGCGGCTGCGCCGCTGATCCGTCAATGTCGGGGGGTGGAGCGGTGCCTCAATAATAGTCCTGAAGCGGCTTCACTTCAAGACTGTGCGAGCGCAACGCACCGATCGCCTGAGTGGCTGCATCGCTGGCCGCCGCGGTCGTATAATAAGCGATGTCGGCCGCCAGCGCCGAGGCGCGGATCGACTGCGAGTCCTGCAACGACTGCCATCCCTCGGTGGTGTTGAAGATCAGCTGCACATCGCCGTCCTTGATCCGGTCGACGATATGCGGGCGCCCTTCGGCGACCTTGTTCACGCGTTCGACCTCGATGCCCTGTTCGGCAAGATAGTCTGCGGTGCCGCCGGTTGCGATCACCTGCCAGCCCCACCCGGTCAGCCGGCGGACGGCATCGAGTACGCGCGGCTTGTCGCTATCCTTCACCGAGACGAAGACGCGGCCCGTCGTAGGCAGGCGGTCGCCCGCGCCAAGCTGGGCTTTGGCGAAAGCGAGGTTGAAATTGCTGTCGATTCCCATGACTTCGCCGGTGGACTTCATCTCGGGCGACAGCACCGGGTCGGTGCCGGGGAAACGTGCGAAGGGGAACACCGCTTCCTTCACCGCGACATGTTTGATGTCGCGGTTGATCTTCGGCAGGTCGGCCAGCTTCTCGCCCGCCATCACCCGCGCCGCGATCTTGGCGATCGGCGAACCCACCGCCTTGGCGACGAAGGGCACGGTGCGGCTGGCGCGCGGGTTGACCTCGATCAGATACACCTCGTCGCCCTTGACCGCGAACTGGATGTTCATCAGGCCGCGGACTTCGAGCGCGCGTGCGAGCGCCTCGGTTTGCCGTTCGATTTCGGCGATGATGTCGGCGGGCAGGCTGTACGGCGGGATCGAGCAGGCGCTGTCGCCCGAATGGACGCCGGCTTCCTCGATATGCTGGAGCACGCCCGCCACCACGACGTCGGTGCCGTCGCACAAGGCGTCGACATCGACCTCGATCGCGTCGCGCAGATAGCGATCGATCAGCACCGGCGAATCGCCCGATACCTGCACCGCGGTCTCGATGTAATTTTCGAGCTGCGCCTGATCGTCGACAATCTCCATCGCGCGGCCGCCGAGCACATAGGATGGGCGCGTGAGCACCGGGTAGCCGATGCGCGTCGCCACCGCGATGGCTTCTTCGCGGCTGCGCGCGATGCCGTTCTCGGGCTGCTTGAGCTTCAACTTGTTGACCAGCGCCGCGAACCGCTCGCGGTCTTCGGCGAGGTCGATCGCGTCGGGCGACGTGCCCAGGATCGGGATGCCCGCGTCGGACAACGCTTGCGCGAGCTTGAGCGGCGTCTGCCCGCCGAACTGGACGATCACACCCACCAGCTCGCCCTTCGACATTTCGACGTGCAGGATTTCCAGCACATCCTCGGCGGTCAGCGGTTCGAAATAGAGGCGGTCCGACGTGTCATAATCGGTGCTCACCGTTTCCGGGTTGCAGTTGATCATGATCGTTTCATACCCCGCCTCTTCGAGCGCGAAGCAGGCGTGGCAGCAGCAATAGTCGAACTCGATCCCCTGCCCGATCCGGTTCGGTCCGCCGCCGAGGATGACGACCTTTTTCCGATCCGACGGGTTCGCCTCATTCTCGGGTTCGCCAAAGGTCGGGGCTTCATAGGTCGAATAGAGATAGGGCGTCTTGGCCGCGAATTCGGCGGCGCAGGTGTCGATCGTCTTGAACACCGGCCGCACGCCCAGCTTGTGGCGCAGCGCGCGCACTTCGCCTTCGGTGACGCCGCCGGTCATCGCCTTCACGGCTTCGTGGATCAGCCCGCTTCCCCGCGCGGTCGCCTGCCGCGATCCGGGGCGCAGGTTCGCCGACTGGAGCGCAAGATAGGCGAGGCGCTTGTCCGAAAAGCCCATTGCCTTCAATTTGCGCAGCCCCTCGGCATCGCGCGGCAGGCCGTTTTCGCAAACCTCCTGCTCGGCGGCGACGATCTCGGCGATGCGTTCGAGGAACCACATGTCGTAACCCGCAATGCGGTTGATCTCCGACAAGGGCAGGCCCTCGCGGATCGCCTGCGCCGCGTTGAGCAGCCGGTCGGGGGTCGGTTTCGCCAGCTCGCTGCGCAGCGTGTCGTGGCTCGCACCCTTCAGGCGGTCGACGAAGTTGAAGCCCGAAAGCCCCGTCTCCAGCCCGCGCAGTGCTTTCTGCAAAGACTCGTGGATCGTGCGGCCGATCGCCATCACCTCGCCGACCGATTTCATCGCGGTCGACAGCGTCGCCTCGGCGCCCTTGAATTTCTCGAAGGCAAAGCGCGGAATCTTCGTGACGATATAGTCGATCGTCGGCTCGAACGACGCCGGGGTCACGCCGGTGATGTCGTTCATAATCTCGTCGAGCGTGTAGCCGACCGCGAGCTTCGCCGCGACCTTGGCGATCGGGAAGCCCGTCGCCTTCGACGCGAGCGCCGACGAACGCGACACGCGCGGGTTCATCTCGATCACGATCAGGCGGCCGTCCTTGGGATTGACCGCGAACTGGACGTTCGACCCGCCCGTTTCGACGCCGATCTCGCGCAGCACCGCGATGCTCGCGTTGCGCATGATCTGATATTCCTTGTCGGTCAGCGTCAGCGCGGGGGCGACGGTGATGCTGTCGCCGGTATGCACGCCCATCGGATCGACATTTTCGATCGAACAGATGATGATGCAATTGTCCTTGCGGTCGCGCACCACCTCCATCTCATATTCTTTCCAGCCGAGGAGCGATTCCTCGATCAGGACTTCGGTGGTCGGCGACGCGATCAGGCCGCCGCGGACGATATGCTCGAATTCCTCGCGGTTATACGCGATACCGCCGCCGGTGCCGCCCATGGTGAAGCTTGGGCGGATGATCGACGGCAGGCCGGTGCGTTCGAGCACCGCGAATGCCTCGTCGAGCGTATGCGCAATGCCGCTGCGGGCGCTTTCCAGCCCGATCTTGTCCATCGCGTCGCGGAACTTGATGCGGTCCTCGGCCTTGTCGATCGCCTCGGCATCGGCGCCGATCATCTCGACGCCATATTTCGCCAGCGTGCCGTCGTTGAACAAAGCCAGCGCGGTGTTGAGCGCGGTCTGCCCGCCCATCGTCGGCAGCACCGCATCGGGGCGCTCCTTCGCGATGATCTTCGCGACGATCTCGGGCGTGATCGGCTCGACATAGGTGGCGTCGGCCAGCTCGGGATCGGTCATGATCGTCGCCGGGTTGGAGTTGACGAGGACGATGCGATAGCCCTCCTCCTTCAACGCCTTGATCGCCTGTGTCCCCGAATAATCGAACTCGCACGCCTGACCGATAACGATCGGACCGGCGCCGATGACGAGGATGGATTGGATGTCGGTTCTTTTGGGCATTATTTTTGTTCTTCTGCTGCGTATGCTTCGTTGCCGACGAAGCCGAGTTTGATGTGGTCTGCGAATTCGGGCTTCTTCAGCTCTCGAAACACACACTCAATCGTTTCGTATTTTGCATCGGATGCCGGCATCACGGCGACCAAGTTATCACTATTGAGTTTCAAGGTACCCGGCTTTGCACCGCACTGCGTCTCCACACGCACCAGCCCAGCTTTCAGCCTATCCGCTTGGGAAGCTGCTGGACTCGTGGCGCATCCCGTCAACAACAGAACGGACATGATTGTCGGAACGGCGCGGGCAATCACTTCAACCCACCCACAAACTTCTCGAACAGATAGAAGCTGTCCTGCGGCCCCGGGCTCGCCTCGGGGTGATATTGCACGCTGAACGCATTCTTGCTCGTGATCGCGATGCCGCAGTTCGATCCGTCGAACAGGCTCTTGTGCGTCTCGACCACGCCGGCGGGCAGCGTCGAGGCGTCGACCGCGAAGCCGTGGTTCATGCTGGTGATCTCGACCACGCTGTCTTCCGCGCGCTGCACCGGATGGTTCGCGCCGCGGTGACCCTGATGCATCTTCATGGTTCTAGCCCCCGCGGCGAGCGCGAGCAGCTGGTGGCCGAGGCAAATGCCAAAGATCGGGACATTGCGTTCGAGCAGCCCCTTGATCACCGGCACCGCATATTCGCCCGTCGCCGCCGGATCGCCGGGGCCGTTCGACAGGAACACCCCCGCGGGGCGCAGCGCGACAATCTCTTCGAGGCTGGTCTTCGCGGGCACCACGGTGACGCGCGCGCCGGCCTTCACCAGGTTGCGGAAGATATTGTCCTTGGCGCCATAATCGACCGCGACGACATGGGGCGCGGGATCGCCCGCGCGCTTGTGATCCGACACATCATAGCCCGAACCCAGATGCCAAACCCCCGCATCCCAAGCGCCCTGCCGTTCACGCGTCACCGTCTTGGCGAGGTCCATGCCCTCCAGCCCCGGCCAGCCCTGCGCGAGCATCAGCAGCTTGTCGATATCGAACTTGCCCTCGGGATGGTGCGCGACCACGCCGGTCGGCGCACCACCGTCGCGGATGCGGCGGGTCAGCGCGCGCGTGTCGATGCCCGCCAGCCCGATCAGCCCCTGCGCCGCCATCCAGTCGGGCAAAGTCTGGACGCTGCGGAAATTACTGGGCAGCGTCGGCAGTTCGCGCGTGACGCACCCGATCGCGGCGCGCTTGTCGCGCTCCATATCCTCGGGGTTCGCGCCGACATTGCCGATGTGCGGAAAGGTGAAGGTGATGATCTGACCCGCATAAGAGGGGTCGGTCAGGATTTCCTGATAGCCGGTCATCGCGGTGTTGAAACAAATCTCGCCCACACCGGCGCCGCTGGCACCATAGCCGATGCCCCACAGGACGGTGCCGTCCGCAAGGACGAGGACGCCGGTGGCGCCCGAGGGCTGGACCGCAGGCGCGGCAGAGGGGTTGGCAGGTGCCATTCAACATGCTCCGGACGGGGGGCTAAACGGCCGACCAAGTAGGCGGCAAAAAAGTGATTCACAAGCTATCGGATTAGGAATCTTCTCGCTAGAGAGGGCCTTTCCGAAATTTGCAGCGCATGGGGACACGTATGATTCGTGATGACATCAAGGCTGCGCAGGTCGCGGCGATGAAAGCCGGCGACAAGGCGCGGCTCGGCACCATCCGGCTGATGTTGGCCAAGATCAAGGACAAGGACATCGAGCTTCGCACCGGCACCGCGCCGGCCGACGACGATGTTCTCGTCACCGACGTCTTGCAGAAAATGGTCAAGCAGCGCCGCGAATCGATCACCATGTACGAACAGGGCGGCCGCCAGGAACTCGCCGACATCGAGGCGGCCGAGGTC
Source organism: Sphingopyxis fribergensis (assembly GCF_000803645.1). Taxonomy (NCBI): domain Bacteria; kingdom Pseudomonadati; phylum Pseudomonadota; class Alphaproteobacteria; order Sphingomonadales; family Sphingopyxidaceae; genus Sphingopyxis; species Sphingopyxis fribergensis. Next base: position 3,317,480 of record NZ_CP009122.1, read on the forward strand.
GTCGTGATCGAGGATTTCCTGCCCGCGCAGCTGAGCGACGATGACGCGATGGCCGCGATCAAGGCGATCGTGGTGGAGTTGGGCGCCGAAAGCCTGAAGGACATGGGCAAGGTAATGGCCGCGGTGAAAGACCGGCTTGGAAGCCAGCTTGATATGAGCAAGGCGAGCGGGTGGGTGAAGGCGGCGTTGAGCTGAGACAGGCCCTCCCCTAGCCCCTCCCGCAAGCGGGATGGGAACCAGACGACAGCGATCTTGCTTCCCCCCTCCCGCTTGCGGGAGGGGTCGGGGGTGGGCATATCGCTAGATATATGGACGGACAGTTTCAGCCACGAGATACACTGCGGGCGAAGGAGTTGCGAAATAGCGCGACGCCGGCGGAGCGAACGTTGTGGCATTGCCTGTCAGGACGAAAAGTCGGTGGATGGAAATTCAGCCGACAAATGCCCGTCGGCCCCTATTTCGCAGATTTTCTGTGCCGCGAAGCGCAATTGATCGTCGAACTCGATGGATATTCGCATGACGTGCGCCAAGATTATGATGAGCACCGGGATCATTGGCTTGCCGAAAACGGTTATCGGGTGCTTCGCTTCACGAACAGCGACGTGATGGCGAACGTCGAAGGCGTCGTGAGTGAGATCGAGCGCGGTCTTGCCCTTCTGCCCACCCCTAACCCCTCCCGCAAGCGGGAGGGGGACAAGTGAAGCCATACGCAATTCTTCTCCCCTCCCGCTTGCGGGAGGGGTCGGGGGTGGGCATGCCACGCGCATGACCCTCACCCCGCAATGGCTGGACGAACTGCGCTCGCGCGTCACCCTGTCGACCCTCATCGGCCGAACCGTGAAGGTCACGCGCGCCGGCCGCGAATATAAAGCCTGCTGCCCCTTCCATAACGAAAAGACGCCCAGCTTCACGATCAACGACGAAAAGGGCTTCTACCACTGCTTCGGCTGCTCCGCGCATGGCGATGCGATCCGCTGGATGACCGACCAGCGCGGCCTGTCGTTCATGGACGCGGTGAAGGAACTCGCCGCCGAGGCCGGCATGGAGGTCCCCGCCGCCGACCCGCGCGCCGCGAAAAAGGCCGAGGAGGCGGCGAGCCTACGCGATGTCGTGCAGGGCGCCGCCGACTGGTTCACGCAGCAGCTCGGCAGCAGCAATGGCGCCCCGGCGCGCGAATATCTGGCGAAACGCGGCATTTCGGAGGCGACGCGCAAGGCGTTCGGCTTCGGCCTGGCGCCCGAAAGCCGCAGCGCGCTGAAAGAAGCGCTCAAGAAATTCCCGACCGCGATGCTCGTCGAATCGGGGATGCTGATCGCGGTCGAGGATAAAGAACCCTACGACCGTTTCCGTGGCCGCCTGATGATCCCGATCCGCGACGCGCGCGGGCGCGTGATCGCGTTCGGCGGGCGCATCTTGGGCGACGGCGAGCCCAAATATCTGAACTCGCCCGACACGCCTTTGTTCGACAAAGGCCGTGTCCTCTACAATCTCGACAAGGCCTCGCCGGCGTCGCGGCAGACGAACCGGATCATCGTCGTCGAAGGCTATATGGACGTCATCGCGCTCGCCGAAGCCGGGATCGCCGACGCGGTCGCGCCGCTCGGCACCGCGTTGACCGAAGCGCAGCTTGGGCTGATCTGGCGGATGGTGCCAGTGCCGGTGCTCTGCTTCGACGGCGATAGTGCCGGGCAGAAAGCGGCGATGCGTGCCGCGATGCGCGCGCTCCCCCTGCTCCGCCCCGGCTTCAGCCTTGCCTTTGCGACGCTGCCCGCGGGGCAGGACCCCGACGATATCGTCCGTGCGCGCGGCGCCGAGGGGTTCAACGCCATCCTGGACGAGACGCAGCCGCTGGTCGAACGGCTCTGGGCGCATGAGGTCGCGGCGGGGCCGCTCGCCACCCCCGAGGAACGCGCCGCATTGAAGACGCGCCTGCTCGCGCACGCCGACGCGATCGAGGACGCCGACGTCCGCCATCACTATCGCGAAGCCTTCCGCGAGCGACTCGATACGCTGTTCGCGCGCAAGCAGCCCGAGCGCACGCAGCGCCAACCATGGACGCCAAACGCACCGCGCGGCGGACAATATGGCGGGGGCAATCGCCGCTTCGGTCCCGACCCGCGATTGCAACCTCCGGCGGATGAGACGCGTTCCATCGGACAGGCGGGGATCGCGGCCCCGCTGATCGCCGCCCTGATCGGTGGATTGCTTCGCTATCCGGGCATTATTCGACGCCATGACGAAGAGTTAGCGAGGCTGTCGATCGGCGATCCGGCCGATGCCGAACTGCTCGATGCGATGCTTGACATCGGAATGCGGCAAGAAGGGCTTGATTGCGAGGGGTTGCTTGCCATATTGGAGCCAATGAAAGTGTATAATAGGGCGACGACATTGCTCCGAGCCGATGGAATGCACTTCTCATTCAATCGCTCGCCGAAAAAGAATGAGGCTATCGATCACGATCGGGCGCAGAGGGAACTTTCCGAGTTTATCTCTCTCGTAAACACGCAGGCGGAGCTGAAAATGCGCCGGTTGCGAGCCGATGAGATCGCCAGGGCCAGACTTGATGAACAGTCGATCGCGGAGCAGCAGCGGCTGCGAGCGATGGATGAAGACCTGATGCACCGGCTCCAGGCGCTGCGCGAAGGCAGCGCCTAGAACCGAAACCACTTATTGCCCCTAGGCAGGAACAAAAATGGCCACCAAGAACACCGCCGAAACCGATACCGACACCGACGGCCCGCTGATCGACCTCAATGAGGCCGACGTCAAAAAGCTGATCGCGCGCGGCAAGAAGCGCGGTTACCTGACCTATGACGAGCTGAATGCGGCGCTGCCGCAGGACGAGATGTCGTCCGAGCAGATCGAGGATATCATGTCGGCGATCTCCGACATGGGCATCAACATCGTCGAAAGCGACGAAGATGTGCAGGAAGAGGCCGACCAGGAGCCCGACGACGAAGTCGATGTCAGCGCCGGCACCGGTTCGGTTTCGAACCCCGCAATCGAAAAGAAGAAGGAAACGGTCGATCGCACCGACGATCCCGTTCGCATGTACCTGCGCGAAATGGGCGCGGTCGAGCTGCTCAGCCGCGAGGGCGAAATCGCGATCGCGAAACGCATCGAGGCGGGCCGCGACACGATGATCCTCGGGCTTTGCGAAAGCCCGCTGACCTTCAACGCGATCATCGACTGGTCGAACGCGCTGAACAATGGCGAGATGCAGCTGCGCGAGATCGTCGACTTGGAAGCGATGCTCTCGAAAGACCCGGTTCCCGAGAATCTCGAGGAAGAGGGCGCCGAAGACAACGGCGAAATCAGCGAAAAGACCGCCGGCGTGTCGTTCAAGGACGAGGATGAGGTCGAGGAAGAGCCCGCCGCCGATTCGGATGACGAGGACGGCGAAGGCTCGTCGGGCAAACGCGAAACCTTTGAGGAGGATGAGGAAGACAACACCCTCAGCCTCGCGGCGATGGAAGAGCTGCTGAAGCCCGACGCGCTCGAAAAATTCGCGAACATCACCAAGAGCTTCAAAGCCTTTTCGAAGCTGCAGGAAGCGCGCCTCGAATCGCTTTCGGGCGGCGAGGAATTCCCGTCGGCGTCGGAGAAGAAGTACCACAAGCTGCGCGAGGAGCTCACCGCGCAGGTCGAGAGCGTGCAGTTCCACAACACCAAGATCGAATATCTCGTCGACCAGCTCTACAGCTATAACCGGCGCCTGACCGCGCTCGGCGGTCAGATGCTGCGCCTTGCCGAACGCCACAAAGTGCCGCGCAAGTCGTTCCTCGACAATTATGTCGGGCGCGAGCTCGAAGAGAATTGGATCGATGGTGTTTCGTCGATCGACAAGAAATGGGCCGCCTTCGCCGAGAACGAGGCCGGCGCCGTCGACCGCATCCGCATCGAGATTTCCGAAATCGCGCAAGCCGCGGGCATGAGCCTGACCGAATTCCGCCGCGTCGTAAACATGGTCCAGAAGGGCGAGCGCGAGGCGCGTATCGCCAAGAAGGAAATGGTCGAGGCGAACCTGCGCCTCGTGATCTCGATCGCCAAGAAATACACGAACCGCGGCCTGCAGTTCCTCGACCTGATCCAGGAAGGCAATATCGGCCTGATGAAGGCGGTCGACAAGTTCGAGTATCGCCGCGGCTACAAGTTCAGCACCTATGCGACCTGGTGGATCCGCCAGGCGATCACCCGCTCGATCGCCGACCAGGCACGCACGATCCGCATCCCGGTCCATATGATCGAGACGATCAACAAGCTGGTTCGTTGCAGCCGCCAGTTCCTCCACGAAAGTGGCCGCGAGCCGACCCCCGAGGAAATGGCCGAGCGTCTGTCGATGCCGCTCGAAAAGGTCCGCAAGGTGATGAAGATCGCCAAGGAGCCGATCAGCCTCGAAACGCCGATCGGCGACGAAGAAGACAGCCACCTCGGCGATTTCATCGAGGACAAGAATGCCGTCATCCCGGTCGACGCCGCGGTGCAGTCGAACCTCAAGGAAACGGTTACGCGAGTTTTGGCGTCGCTTACGCCGCGTGAAGAGCGTGTTCTCCGCATGCGCTTCGGCATCGGCATGAACACCGACCATACCCTTGAAGAGGTCGGCCAGCAGTTCAGCGTGACGCGCGAACGTATCCGCCAGATCGAGGCGAAGGCGCTCCGCAAGCTGAAGCACCCGTCGCGGTCGCGCAAGATGCGGTCGTTCCTCGACCAGTAAGCGCGGATCAAGAGCGAGAATTCAAGGGCGGTCCGGCAACGGGCCGCCCTTTTTACGTCCGCTTAGGGGTGGTGAGCGGACGTTCCCTCTTCTTCGTCATCCCGGACTTGATCCGGGATCCATGACTTCAGCGCCGCAGTGGATCCCGGATCAAGTCCGGGATGACGATGATGCAAATATCCTCCCTGTGGCGAAGCCATGGGGAGGTGGCAGCGCGGAGCGCTGACGGAGGGGCAATGGCGCTGCCGTTGCCGCCCCTCCACCAACGCCTGCGGCGTCGGTCCCCCTCCCCATGGCTTCGCCACAGGGAGGACCCTATGTCCACTACTGGTCGCCTCCGGCCATTCGCCACCCCGGCCAAACGAAGGCGCGCAGAGCACGATCTGGCGCCGCCCCGCGCACATGCTGCACCGCACAAATATTTTGCCCGATCCTCTTTAAATCTTCATATTTCAACGCCAGATAGCCGTCGTCACACCAATGCGGCGCGCTTCATCAAGGGTTCAGCCGCGACCCATCAAATGGCAATCATTCCCACTCGTTGGGAAAGGATTCATAAGAACTAGCGGAAAGCCCGTCGGGGCGAAACAGAAAAGCCCGGAAATTCGAGGGACTGCACAAATTGGCACGGCCTTTGCGATGCATTCGGCATCGGCGCGGGGCAGTGCCCGCCGCCCAAGGGAAAGACAAAAAAGATGGAAAACGAAACCACCAACCTCTTCCGCCGCCGCGACACCTTTTTCGGTATCTGCGAGGCTGTTGGCCAGGATTTTGGCTTCAACCCGCTGTGGCTGCGCCTTGCCTTTGTCGCGCCGCTCTTCTTCTTCCCGGTCCAGACCTTCATCGGCTATTTCGCCCTTGGTCTCGTCGTGCTGGCCTCGCGCCTGATCTTCCCTGCCAAGGCGGCAGTGGCTTCCCAGCCCGCGCCGAGCGCGGTCGAAGTCGACGCACCGAAGGCGGAAAAGACCGAGGAGCTCGCACTCGCAGCTTGAGCAGAGCGGCCGGACGCTCCCTCTCCCATCAGTCCGGCCGCTCCGCTCAATGGCGTCCCCCCGGCGCCATAAAGATGAGACCGGCAAGCCTTCCCCGGGGTTTGCCGGTCTCTTCGCGTCTGGGCGGCGTATTTGTCCCTGACTGAAACACTCATGTCACAAATCAAACGCCGCTTATAAACGCGACGTTTACGACGTGGGCTTATGATCGATCGCTGTAATTCCATTGGCTTGGGGCGCAGCGCCCCCGCCACAGCGAGGATCAAGCGTTGAGCCCATCGACCCAGCCCAAGCTGCCGACGCGCGGCGTCGCCGAAATGCTCGATTCGCTGGTCGCCAGCGACGGCACCGGCGCGCACTCGCACGTCCGCTCGGGCGCATTGTCGAACGGCCCCGACGCGATGCGCAACCTCGCCGATGCGGTCCATTTCCTCTGCCTGCTCCACGGCCGCTATCCGGGCGTGATCGACAATGCCGCGCGCAAGGCGGTCGACCCCGCCTCGCGCCGGTGGATGAGCGAAGCAGCCGATGCCTTCGTCCAGGAACGCGCCTTCCTGACCAAGATCGCCTCCGCGGTCGGCCCGGTGCCGAGCACGCAGGGCCAGGCGCAATGCGAAGCCGCGGTCGCCGCGCAGCGCAAGGCAATCGACATGCTCGCCGAGTCGGACCGGCACGGCTGCGCGGTCGGTGCCGCAATCGCACTGACGCTCGACTGGCGGACGATCCGCGTCCTGCTCGACATCAGCGCGCAGCGACTCGACCTCAGCCCGCCGACCTGCACCCTCCCCGACCTTCGCGACACCGCGCGGCTCGCGTCGACGGTCGCCGACACGCCTGCGGTCGAACGCGCGATGGTGTTCGGCGCGCAGCAGTTGATCACTCAGCACAGCGGCCTGTGGGATCTGATGGCGACGCGCGCCGCGAGCCGGACGATAACCTAAACCGACGAAGCGATTGAGCGCGACAAGTCCCCCTCCCGCTTGCGGGAGGGGTTAGGGGAGGGCATGTCGAATAGCGCGAGCCTTTGGAACACGCCCTCCCCCGCCCCCTCCCGCAAGCGGGAGGGGAGAAGAAGCGGCCGCTTGCACCGCTCCCCCGCCCCCGCTATGCCTGCTTGACGTTCACGTTAAGGGAAAGGCCGCGAGCCGATGCGTTTCGAAGGTACCAGCGCCTATATCGCCACCGACGACCTGAAGGTCGCGGTCAACGCCGCGACATTGCTGCGCCGCCCTTTGCTCGTGAAGGGCGAACCCGGCACCGGCAAGACCGTGCTGGCCGAAGAAATCGCGAAAGCTTTCGACGCGCCGTTGATCACCTGGAACATCAAATCGACCACCAAGGCGCAGCAGGGCCTCTACGAATATGATGCGGTTGCGCGCCTGCGCGACGGCCAGCTTGGCGAAGAGCGCGTCCACGACATCCGCAACTATATCCGTAAGGGCAAATTGTGGGAGGCGTTCACCTCGCCCAAGCTCCCCGTCCTGCTGATCGACGAGATCGACAAGGCCGACATCGAATTTCCGAACGACCTGCTTCAGGAACTCGATCGCATGGCATTCCATGTCTATGAGACCGACGAGACGATCACTGCGAAGGAACGTCCGATCGTCGTCATCACCTCGAACAATGAAAAGGAATTGCCCGACGCCTTCCTGCGCCGCTGTTTCTTCCACTATATCAAATTCCCCGACCGCGACACGATGGCGTCGATCGTCGACGTCCATTTCCCGGGCATCCAGAAGACGCTCGTGTCGCGCGCAATGGACATCTTCTACGAAGTCCGCGACGTGCCCGGCTTGAAGAAAAAGCCGTCGACGAGCGAGCTGATCGACTGGCTGAAGCTGCTGCTCAACGAAGACATGCCGCTCGAGGTGCTCCAGAACCGCGACGTCGGCAAGGCGATCCCGCCGCTCCACGGCGCGCTGCTCAAGAATGAGCAGGATGTGATGCTGTTCGAAAAGCTGGCGTTCATGGCGCGCCGTCAGGGCAGCTGACTAGCCCCAACCAGACTGCGTATCCCCGCGAAGGCGGGGATCCATCTCCCGTTGGCTCTATCTTGCTCGGTCAGGAGATGGGCCCCCGCCTTCGCGGGGGAACAACGCTTTTATCGGCGCGCCCTACAGCTGGTAAGCCACCTCGACATCACCCCAGCGGCGGCCGTTGATCACCGCGGGCATATAGACGTTGCGCACCGTCAGATAATTGATCCCATCGCCTTCCTGGCGATAAACCGTCATGAAGAAGGGCGCGGTGCTGCGTTTTGCCGCGGCGTCAGTCTCGTCATAGAGCAGACGCCCGTTGCGGCAATGCGCGGTGTCATGTTCGAGGTCGCCGGTCGGCGCACGCGAGCATTCGGTGATATGCGTCGGCAGGAAGCCGTTCATGTCGCCCGCCGACGACATCTTTATCTCGGGATGGCTGGCGACGATGCGATCGAACAGCGGCCGCCAATTGGCATCGGCCCAGTCGCAGAGCGTCGTGCGGAAGCGTTCGGGGTTCGAATTCGGCACACGCACATAATTGGTGTCGAACAGCTGTTCCATCGACAGCTCGCCCCGCGCAACCGCGCGTTCGGCCAGCCCGACGAATTCGTCGCGTACCTTGGCCGCCAAGGCGACGATCGCCGAATCCTGGGGCGATACGCCTGCCGAGATCACGGCGTTGAACATACGGTTCGACACATGCTCCATCGACAGGATCGAATCGCGCGTTCCCACTAACGTCGAACTATTGTCGCGTACCGAGGTGACGACGCGGTCGAGCGCCTCGCGCACCTTCGCGCCATTGGCGTGCACCATGGCCGAGCTTTGCGCGATGCGGTCGCTCTGGTCATCGAGCAAGGCGACGAGATGCGTCGCGTCGTGCAGCGCGTCGGTGATCGTTTCGAACTGCGCCTCGGCGCGGCTCGACTGTTCGACCCCCGACTGGATTTCGGTGACGAGCCCGCTTGCTTCGGCGGCGAGGCTGCCGATGCTGCGGCGGATTTCGTCGGTGGCGCCGCGCGTATTCTGCGCCAGCTTCTTCACCTCGGCGGCGACGACGGCAAAAGTGCGACCGGCATCGCCGGCGCGTTCGGCCTCGATTGCAGCGTTGAGCGCCAGCATGTTGGTGGTCTTGGCGATCGACTCGATCGACTGGCTGACCTGCTGCACCTGCGCCATCACCGCGGCGAAATTGGTGACATGCGTGCCGAGCCGCGCGACGAGGTCGATCACCGAACGAAATTCGGTGACCGCCGCATTGACGCGCTCGGCGCCGGTATCGAGCTGTTCGCATGCGCGCGCCGACAGGATTTTCGCCTCGTCGGTCGAATCGGCGATCTGGCGCTGGTCGGCCTCGAGGCTGACGACATATTCTTCGAGCCGCCCGAGTTCGCCGATCTGGCGGTCCATCTGATCGGTCGCGAGCTTGATCCGCCCTGCGGCATCGCTGCACCCGACAGCCAGCTCGCCGCAATCGCTCGCGACCGACTGGTCGAGGATCTGCGCAACCGGGTTGATCGGATCATATTTCATTGGCTTGCCCACGTCCCTGGATGATCGCGAAGCTATGACGGGCAATGGTTAACGGCGGGTCAATGGGTGGATCCCGCCTTGCCCCGCTCCGCGCCCGCGATTAGGCCTGCACCATGAGCGGCGAGAAAATCTTCATCAGCGCGAACGACCTGCTCGCCGACTCCTTCCGCCTCGGCATGCAGGTGCTGGACAGCGGGTTCAAACCGACGCACCTCGTCGGCATCTGGCGCGGCGGCGCGCCGGTGGGCATCGCAGTGCAGGAACTGCTCGATTATCACGGCCAGCATTGCGACCATATCGCGATCCGCACCTCCTCCTACCACGGCATCGACAAGCAGGATGCACACGTCAAAGTCTTCGCCTTGGGCTATTTGATCGACACGCTGAACCCCGAGGACCGGTTGCTGATCATCGACGACGTTTTCGACAGCGGCCGCAGCATCCGCGCCTTCATCGCCGAACTGAAAGCGCGCTGCCGCAACAATATGCCGCGCGATATCCGCATCGCGACGGTCTGGTATAAGCCCGGTCGCAACGTCACCGACCTCCGCCCCGATTTCTTCGTCCACGAAACCGACCAGTGGCTGATCTTCCCGCACGAGGTCGACGGGCTGACGGTCGACGAAATCCGCCGGCACAAGCCCGAGGCGGCGATCATCCTGCGCGAGGAGCCAAAACCCGATGCCTGATGGTTTTGCATCAACCGAGGAGCGCGCCACTTTCATCGCCGCGCTGCCCAAGGCCGAGCTTCACCTTCATATCGAAGGGTCGCTCGAGCCCGAGTTGATGTTCGAACTGGCGCAGCGCAACCATGTCGCTATCCCCTTTGCGTCGATCGAGGAAGTGCGCGCCGCCTACGCCTTCTCGAACCTCCAGGATTTCCTCGACATTTATTATCAGGGGATGGGCGTCCTCCACACCGAGCAGGACTTTTACGACCTGACCGCCGCCTATCTCGCGCGCGCGAATGCCGACGCGGTCCGCCACGTCGAAATCTTCTTCGACCCCCAGGGGCATACGGCACGCGGTATCGCCTTCGAAACCGTCGTCGCGGGCATCACCCGCGCGCTCGACGATACGGCGGCGAGCTACGGCATGACGTCGAAGCTCATCATGTGCTTCCTCCGCCACCTCAGCGAAGCCGAGGCCGAAGCGACGCTCGACGAAGCCCTGCCCTTCCTCGATCGCATCGACGGTGTCGGCCTTGATTCGTCGGAGGTCGGCCATCCGCCCGCGAAATTCGAACACGTCTTTGCGCGCGCCCGCGGTCTCGGGCTCAAGATCGTCGCGCATGCCGGCGAGGAAGGCCCGCCCGCCTATGTCCTCGAAGCGCTCGACCTCCTCAAAGTCGACCGCATCGACCATGGCAACCGCAGCCTCGAAGACCCCGCGCTCGTCGCGCGCCTCGCGGCCGAGGGCATGACGCTCACCGTCTGCCCGCTTTCGAACCTGAAGCTCTGCGTCGTAGGCGACATCGCCGACCACCCGCTGCGCACGATGCTCGATGCGGGGCTCGCGGCGACGGTCAACAGCGACGATCCCAGCTATTTCGGCGGCTATGTGAACGCCAATTATCAGGCCGTCGCCGACGCGCTCGACCTGTCGAGGGACGAACTGCTCACGCTCGCACGCAACAGTTTCACCGGATCGTTCCTGAGCGACGCCGACAAAGCGCGCCACCTCGCGGCGATCGATGCCTACGCCCGACCCGCGCCACGAGTTTAGAGACGGCCGCCAACGACCGAAAGCAGAAATAATATCCTCCCTGTGGCGAAGCCATGGGGAGGTGGGAGCGCGAAGCGCTGACGGAGGGGCCAATGGCGCGAGGTCGCGGCCCCTCCACCACCGCCTGCGGCGGCGGTCCCCCTCCCCATGGCTTCGCCACAGGGAGGATTAACGTCAGCTCACCACCCCAAAGCGGTCATTTGTGCCCCGCTTGGAGCAGTCCATCGGGCAGAAATTTTCAGCTCAAGCGGTGATCAGCACGCCATGATAGGCGGGATCCTCGAACGCGCGTCCCGCGCCCATCGCGACGCAGATCAGCGCGTCGTCGGCCACCACCACCGGCAGCCCCGTCGCGCTCGCGATCGCCTCGTCCATCCGCCGCAGCAACGCCCCGCCGCCGGTCAGCGTAATGCCCTCATCGATAATATCGGCCGACAGTTCGGGCGGCGTCTGTTCCAGCGCCGCGCGTACCGCGCTCACGATCTGGCCGACGGGTTCGGCCAGCGCCTCGGCGATTTCGGCCTCGGTCACCTGCACCTCGGCGGGGCGGCCGGTCACCAGGTCTCGGCCCTTGACGCCCATGACCATGCCGTCGCCGACCGGCGGCGTCGCGCATCCGATCGTCAACTTGACGCGCTCGGCGGTCATTTCACCCACCATCAGATTATGTTTGCGGCGGATCGAAGAGGAAATCATCTCATCCATCTTGTCGCCGCCGACGCGCACCGAATTGCTGTAGGCGACGCCGCTCAGCGATAGCACCGCGACCTCGGTCGTGCCGCCGCCGATGTCGACGACCATCGCCCCGCGCGGTTCGGTGACGTGCAGCCCCGCGCCGATCGCCGCGGCGAGCGATTCCTCGATCAGCCGCACCGACACCGCGCCGGCATTGGTCGCGGCGTCGCGGATCGCGCGGCGCTCGACCATCGTCGATCCCGACGGCACGCAGATCACGACATGGCTCCGCTGCCTGAACCGGCTGGCGCCGCCCTGCGCCTTGTCCATGAAATGCTTCAGCATTTGTTCGGCGACATCGATGTCGGCGATCACCCCGTCGCGTAAGGGACGGATCGCCTGGATATTGTCGGGGGTCTTGCCCATCATCGGCTTGGCTTCGTTGCCGACGACCTTGACGCGGCGCACGCCATCGCGGGTTTCCAACGCAACGACCGACGGTTCGTTGAGGACGATGCCCTTGTCGCGCACATAAACGACGGTGTTAACGGTACCCAGATCGATGGCCATATCGTGCGCGGTCGACGCAAACCGATTAAAAAACTTCATATTCGGGGCAAATGCCTTCGGGAATGATGGAAGAATCAGGCGCAGCGGGGCCTTTGGCGCCCCCGACGTCTGTCATATATCGCTGCGTCCAAGGGGGCATGACGTCAACTCCGACTGCCCCACTTGCTGCCAGAACGGTAGTTTCTCAGGCCCGACCGATCCCCTCGCCCTCGATTTTCCTAGTCGTGCGCGCCCGGCGCAAGGAACTTCAGGCCCTGCAATTTGACGACCTGGTCGCCCGCACAAACCGGCGCGGCGATCAGCCGCATCCACCGCCGCGGCGCCGCGGCGGGCTGGATTTCGACATCGAGGGTGAAGCCGCGGCGGTGCTTGATCGCATAGGCGCGCAATTTCTCCATCGCCGCCCGCGACCCTTCGCAATAGAGCGCCACCGTTTCCTCGCGCGTAATAGCTGCATCGCGCGGGATGCCGAAAATGTCATAAATCTCGCCCGACCAGCTAAGCCGGTTGTTGTCGACAAGGTCGCATTCCCACACCCCCGGCTGCATCTGCCCCGGCCGCGCCGATCCCACGATATACGTAATATCTGGCACCGGATCCAGCGTGTCGCAGCCATGGATCTGCCCCAATTCGAAAAAACGGTCGCGCTCATAGAGCGGCCAGCTGTGGTGGACGGGCAAGGGATAGGTCTGCTTCAACGTGCGGGTCTCCCATCGGGTCCACCAAGAATAGGCCAGCCGCGCTTAACAACTCGTGATGCCGATGGACAGCCCTTCGGCGCGCTATCACCCGCGCGCCAGCGCAATTCCCGCCAGATTTTGCGTCCGCTTGATATAACGCACGGCCGGCATCGCCCCCTCGCCGACTAGCGCGCGGAAATTAGCCAGATGGTGTGCCCCCTCCCCGCGCGCGCGCACGGCGCCATTCGCCTGTTCCACCACCGCCGCCGCGTCGCCGAGGAGGACGAAATTCGTCAGCCCCAGCTGCTGCGCCAGCCGCAGCGCCGCGATCAACGCCAGCCACTCGGCATCCATGCTGCTGCCGATCCCCGCGTCGCGCACGACCGTCGCGGCGCCGCCGGTCACGACGGCGGTTTCCATCTTCCCGGGATTGGGCCGGCACCCGCCATCGAAATAGATTTTGATCCGGCGCGCCACCATCAAACTCCCTTAGCCGGTCAGAACTTCCCGCGCACCGAAAAGGAAAAGATCGGCCCGATCAGCCGGTCGCGTTCCTCGATGAAGCTGACCGGGCTTTCGCCGCGAACCCCGGTATAGGCCGTCCGGTCGCGCCTCGATCGCGCATTGGCGATGTTGCGGATCGACGCCCGGACAGTCAGGCCCAGCACATCCTTATGCTCGACGAAAACCGACGCCCACACCGGGCCTTCCCATACTCTGTCGGTCTGGTTGCGGCGATAACTCGGCTGATAGTGCGAATATTCGACATCGCCGCCCCACGCCCAGTCGCTCGCCGGGATGTCGTGGCGCAGGCCGAGGCTGATCACCGTGTCAGTAAAGCCGTTCCACTGCCTTTTCTCGCCGGTGAAGGGATCGCGCAGCGAACTTTTCTGTAGCAACATCCGGGGCTCGAGCTTCATTCCCTTGATCCCCGCGGGGTCGAGGTTGATCGTCGCCGTCCAGTCGATCGCGCCCGCCTTCGCCTTCGCGATATTGCCCACCGCCTCGCCATCGGTGCCGATCGGAATCACATCGACGCGGTCCTCGACGTCGCGATAGATGAGGATGAGCTTGGTCGAGCCCCACGCGCCGAACTTCTTGTTGATCTCGGCCTCATACGACCAATCCTGCTGGGGCCTGAGATCGTTGTTGCTCTCATTCTGGTTGCCGTCGTTCAGGAAAGCCCGCGCCAGGAAGTCATAGAAGGACAATTGCAGCACGCGCCGCCGCATCTTTACCGACACGTCGAAATCGGCGGTTGGCGTCCAGGCGAGCGAGATCGACCCCTTGGGCCGGAAAAAGCTGCGCGTCAGGCCGTTCATGCCGGTCTGGGTGATCGTCGAATGTTCGGCGCCCGCGACAATCTGGAAATTCAGCTTGTCGGTCAGCTTGCGCCCGAAGCTCAGGAGACCTTCATAGCGGTCCTCGCTCACCCCGCCGGTGCCGCCCTCGAACGGCTGGTCTACCCATGCTCCCGTTGGATCAAGCACCGCGATCGACGCTACATTGTCGAGCGTGTTGAACGCCGCCTCACCTGACAATTGCCAGTCGCCGCCGAACATCTTCCACTGATATTCGCCGCGCCCGATCGTCTCGCCAAGGTCGCCGGTCTGAGCAAAACGGTCGCCCGTCGCGACGCCGCCGTCGGGGGTCGTGATGATCTCCTGCCGGTACGGCTCGTGGCTGAACCGGCGGAGCCCGATCAGCTTCAGCTTTCCCGGTCCGACGCCGAATTGATAATCGCCGCTGAACTCATAATTCCAGCTGTCGGCATTTTCATATACCGTGCGGATGCTGTCGGGCAGGCCCGGTCCGGTGCGCAGGCCATCCTCATAATAGCGGTCATATTTGCGCTGATAATGGCCGCCGAGATTGGCGACGGTGTCGCCCGCCGGATCCCACATAATTCGCCCCGACAGCTTCGGCGTGTCATAATGCGTGTTCCAGATGTCCTTGCGCCGCTCGGTGATGTTGCGCGCGCCGTCATAGAGGAGCGTCGGCCCACCCGCGCCGCTGCGCGCCGAATCGTCGTTATTCAGCGCGACCTCATATTCGACCGCCCCGCTGCGGCCGCGCACCGACACGTCGGCGCGGGTGAACAGGGGATCGGTGTAATGGGCGCGAAATTCGGGCTTCCACGAAAACTGCCCCGAAAAGGCATCGGCGCGATAGACGACATTGGCGACCTGTCCCGACAGTCCCGGAATATCGAGCGTCGCGCCGTCGACGACCTCGATCCGTTCGACATTGCCTGCGGGAATGCGCGACAATTGAGTGTACATGTCGTCGCCCTTGTTCGACGGCCGTTCGCCATTGAACAGGACATTGCCCGTCGCCTGCCCCAGCCCGCGCAAATTCTCGTTGTCGCGGATCTGGAAACTCGGAACCTGGATCAGCATGTCATAGGCGTTGTTGGGCGAATAGCGCGCGAAGTCGGCGGGCGTATAGACCTGCCGCGCTGCGCTGCTGATCCCGCCCGCCGGTACTTCGGTTGGTGCCGGAGGTGGGGTATCGCCGTTCGGCGCCGCGGCCTCCTGCGCCAGCGCGGGGGTGGCCAGCGCGGCCGCAACCGCTATCAGACTGCTCCAACGCTTCACTTGGAAACTCCCCCCGCGGCACGGTTCATCGCCTGCGCATATTCGCCCGTCACACCCATCGCCTTCATCCCGACGACCTCATCTGCGCTAAGCCTCCTGTATCCCGCCGCGGCAAGCCCGCGCACATAGGCGCCATCGACGCCAAGCGCCTTGCACGCGATCGCATCCTCGACGTCGGCAAGGACCAGTGCTTCGGACCGGAGGTCGCGAATATATTCGGGCCGCACCTCAAGTGCCGCAGCGGCGATTAGGTCGTCGGCGTCCTTCGGTCGCACCCCTTCGCGCGTCAGCCCGTCGGCCAGCTCAATTGTCGCATCGACGAGGAGCATCGCGAGCAGCGTCGAACGTCGATCCGGCGCTAGACCGCGGTCACCCAGCGCGCCCTCGAACGCGGGGTCGGAGGTGAAGCGGCATTCGCCTTTCCCGTCGAACGCGCGCGTCAGCGTGCCGGTGCACGCCAGCGTCCCCGCATCATGCGTCACGACAAAGCTGACCGGCCCCGGCGTCGTCCGGCCGAGCGCAGCCTCGGCGGCGGCGAAATAGGGGCGCGAGCCGTCGAACGTCTGATCACTGCTCGACTTTTTGTGCTGGATGCGGACGCGCGGCGCACCCCTCTTTCCGCCCGCCGGTTCGGCAACCCAGCTGACGTCGCTCAACACGAGCGGATCAGCAGCGGCGCTCGGCGCCGAACAGGCGAGGATCGACAGCAGCGCGGCGCCGCCGGTAAGATACAGGGCTTTCATTTGGTGCACTCCTCCCTCCGTGCGCCGGGCGAGCGCCATCGCTCGCCGCCGCAACGGCGTTTCCAAACAGGGTTTCGATTAAGCGTCCGCAGCTGCGGACGAATGGCCGGGCGTCAGTCGCGGACGGGCGGCTCCGGCGGTTCGGGTTTCACGGGGAATGCAATCTGGGCGGTCCGGCCGTCGGCGGCCCGCGCCTCGATAACGCCACGTTCCATATCGACCACCGCGACATTCTCGCCGCGCACCGCTTTCGTGGCCGAACGGGGCGCCCTCGCAGGCCGCGGTTTCGTCGCCCCGACCCACCCCGTTGCGCGCAGTTCGATAGCATCGTCGGCGCGGCGCATCTTCACCCCCGACCGTTGCATGTCGGTGACGAAATCGCAGTCGACCCCCATCGCCTTCAGCGCGATCAGGTCGTCGATGCCGACGTCGGGGAAATGCGATTTCATGTCGCGGGCGAAGGCGGCATTGACGCCGACATGACGTGCGCCGACCAGTTCGTCGAAATCGGCGCCGGGAATGACGTCGCGCATCTGCCGGATATAGGCCGGGTCGATCCCGCTCGCCTTCGCCGAGATGATCTCGTCGGCATCGAGCGAGCCGCCATGCTCGCGCATCTGGGCGACATATTCGGGGGTCACACCGACCGCGCGCATGCTCACCAGCTGTTCGGCGCTGAGCGTCTTCGACGTCGCTGCTGCGCGGCCCGTATCATCGGTCTGGGTTGCCTTTGCAGCTGCGGCGGACTGCGATGTCACGGTCGTCGTCTTCCTGATCGTCGAGGCGACGGCGGAGTGGACGTCCGCCGTCAGTGCGGGCTTAGCGGTCGCCGAGAAGGCAGCGAGCGGCACGGTGATACCCGCGAGCACCACCAGGCTCATCAGGATCCAGCTCGCGCTCGCCGGACCGCGCCTCAGGCTGCCGTCGAGGACGCGTGTGATCCGGCGCTTCAAACTGTCCTTGCCCGGCGCGACGCCATGCGCGGCGAGCAGCGCGCCCTGATTGTCGTGCCGCGCCGCGCCGACCAGCAGGGTTGCATAGTCGGGACCGTCGATGTCGGCCATCAGCACCGCGTCATCGGCGGCTTCCTCGCGCAATTGGTGGCTCTCGCGCGCCAGCATCCACACCAGCGGATTGAACCAGAAGACCGCACAGGCGACACGCGCGCCGAGCAGCTTCGCCCAGTCGAGCCGCGCGACATGCGCCAGTTCGTGCGCGATGATCGCCTCGGCCTCACCCGACGCCGCCACGGCTTTCGGGCTCAGCACGATCGTCGGACGCAGCACGCCCCAGCTGATCGGCGAGCGCAATTCGTTGCTGACCAGCAGCGCGGTGCCATGCTTGAACCCCATCCGCCGCTGCGCCTCGGCGAGCGCCGACAGCCACGATCGCTCGACCAATATTTCGGCGCGCCCGCGCATCGCGAACAACCGCACCACCGCGACCGCCATCACTCCAGATAACAGCAGGAGCGGGGCAAGATAGAGAAAGGGTGCAAGGTCGCTCCACGAAAAGACGATCGGCGTCGATCCGGCACTTTCCACCACGACAGGGACTGACGTCGCAGCGGGTGCCGGATCGATCGCCGACCCCCCCGTTGTTGCCGTTTGCACGATCGGCACGGCGGGTTCGAAGGACCAGGCCGCGGGCAGCGGCGCCCATTGCGGCAGCAGCAATATAGCGGCCGGCAGCGCGAGCAGCGCCATCAGGCCCGCATGCGCGATCATCGACCGCTCGCCGGCCGAACGCCAGCGCGCGAGGCGCAGCAGGCCGAGCGTCAGCGCGGCGACAATGACGGATTTCCAGGCAAGGCCCAGCAACATGGCGGCGGTCAACATCACGCTTTCCCTTCGCGCGCTTTAGCGATCATCTGTTCAAGTTCGTCGAGTTCGCTATTGCTCATCTCGTCCTGCATCCCGAGCAGCGCCGCGGCAGCACTCGTCGCCGATCCGTTGAAGAAGACGCGCACGACCTGTGACAGCGCGGACTTGCGCGCGGTCTTGTCGGACACGCTCGGCGCATAGACGAAACCGCGGTCGGACTGTTCGCGGGCGACGAAGCCTTTGGTCTCCAGCCGCTTGAGCATCGCGCGGATCGCGGAACCCGACAGCTCGTCGGCCAAGGCTTCGCCAATCTCGATGACGGTCGACGCCCCGCGCTCGTATAGGATATCGACGATTTCGCGTTCCCGCGGCGGCAAACTGGACAACATGCGACTCACCTCATGCGCTACATTTGTAGCGTGCTACATTTGTAGCGCATTCTTGGCAAGGGGTTTTATTCGGATAACACACAAGGGGCGGTTGGGGCATCGCTTTCCGTAAACGTAAAGTGATTGCGCCCGCCGCCCCGACAGGATAATCCTACCCCATGTTTTTCGGCTTTCTCGACGAGCTTCGCGCCGCGGGCATCCCCGCCAGTCTGAAAGAGCATCTGATGCTGCTGGAGGCGCTCGACCGCGAGGTGATCGACCGCAGCCCCGAGCAATTCTATTACCTGTCCCGCGCGATCTACGTGAAGGACGAGGGCCTGCTCGATCGTTTCGACCAAGTGTTCAACAAGGTCTTCAAGGGCATCATTTCGGATTACGGCCAGAACCCGGTCGACGTTCCCGCCGACTGGCTGAAGGCGGTCGCCGAGAAATTCCTGACGCCCGAGGAAATGGCCGCGATCGAATCGCTCGGCGACTGGGACAAGATCATGGAGACGCTGAAAGAGCGGCTCGAGGAACAGCAGAAGCGCCATGAGGGCGGCAGCAAGTGGATCGGCACCGGCGGCACCTCGCCCTTCGGAAATTCGGGCTATAACCCCGAAGGCGTGCGCATCGGCGGCGAGAGCAAGCATAAGCGCGCGCTGAAGGTGTGGGAAAAGCGCGAGTTCCAGAACCTCGACAACACCAAGGAACTCGGCACCCGCAACATCAAGATCGCGCTGCGCCGCCTGCGCAAATTCGCGCGCGAGGGCGCGGCCGACGAGCTCGACATTCCGGGCACGATCGACGGCACCGCACGGCAGGGCTGGCTCGACATCAAGATGCGCCCCGAGCGGCGCAATGCCGTGAAGCTTCTGCTCTTCCTCGACGTGGGCGGATCGATGGACCCGTTCATCAAGCTCTGCGAAGAATTGTTCAGCGCCGCGACGACCGAATTCAAGAATCTCGAATTCTTCTATTTCCACAATTGCCCCTATGAAGGCGTGTGGAAGGACAATAAGCGCCGATGGTCCGAACGCCACCAGATGTGGGATATCCTCCACAAATATGGCCATGATTATAAAGTGATCTTCGTCGGCGACGCGTCGATGAGCGCCTATGAAGTCACCCATCCAGGCGGCAGCGTCGAACATTTCAACGAGGAATCGGGCGCGGTGTGGCTCCAGCGGATCACCCATGTCTATCCCGCCGCGGTGTGGCTCAACCCGGTGCCTGAGGCGCATTGGGGCTACACCCAGTCGGTAAAGCTGATCAAACAGTTGATGAACGACCGCATGTATCCGCTCAGTCTCGAAGGGCTCGACGATGCGATGCGCGAGCTGACGCGCAAGCATTGACGCGGCGTGGCCAACTTTGGCCGTGACCCTTTTTTGCCTATCCCCTAATTCCGTTCGCATCGAGCGAAGTCGAGATGCCCCTCGTCGGCGCCTGCCCCCAGGGTGTCTCGACTTCGCTCGACACGAACGGATTTCTCCGTATTGGGCTCCGCAATGATCGACCTCCCCCTCGTCACCATCCTGCTCCTCACGGGTTTCATCAACCTGATCGGCGCGCTTGCCTATGCTGCGCGCATCGCCGGTGTCCGCACGCGGCGCATCGCGATGTCGTTCGCGCTGTTCAACATCCTCGTGCTCTTCTCGCGCACGTCGAACAGCTTCCTCGGCCCCTTTCTCGCCAAAAGGATCGAGACGCGGATCCACGACGGCAGCGGCGCCTCGCTGTTCATCGACATGCAGTTTGTGCTCGCTGCAGCGAGCGTCGCGACGCTGATCGGAATCCTGCTTGTGCCCACCGGGCAGCGCATGTTTGCTACGGCGATCGGCTGGTATCAGACCAACCGCTCGACAACGAAGCTTGCGCTGAAAGCGATGAGTCGCAGCGGGCTGCGCACGGCGCACCAATCGCTGCGCATCCCCAGCCTCGCACATCTCAAGAGCTGGAGCATGCCGAAGGGGATCAGTTGGGGCGTGCTGATCGCCAACTGCCTCGCGCAATCCTTGCTAGCGGTCGGCGTCGTTGCCTCGCTCTACGCGGGCTATCTGGCGCCCGAATTCCGTGTCACAGCATCGCAGCTATCGGCACTGATCAACGGCTTTGCGACGATCCTGCTTTTCGCCTTCATCGACCCGCAGCTATCGGTGATGACCGACGATGCCGTCGAGGGCAAAGTCGGCGAAGGCGAGTTCCGCCGCGCGATCATGCTCATTTCGCTGAGCCGTCTCGCAGGCACCATCCTCGCCCAATTGCTACTGATGCCCGCCGCGCTACTTATCGCCTACGTCGCCGTGCATGTCTGAACCACCGCGCGGGCACAGTCGCTTCCACGCCGTCCGCTCGCGGCTGGAGGCGATGGCGGTCACGCCCGGGCCGCGCGGTTGGTTCGTCGAATTCCTCGTCTTTGGGTTCAAGCAGGGTTGGGCGTGCCTGTTCGGCGGCCTGATGCTCGCCCTGCTCCTCGGCACGCACCTTTTCTGGCCCGACGACGCCGCGCTCCACCGCTACGACGCGATCACGATCGGCGCGATACTGATCCAGCTCGGCATGCTCGCCTTTCGGCTCGAGACGCCGAAGGAAGCGCTCGTCATCCTGATCTTTCACATCGTCGGCACGGTGATGGAGCTGTTCAAGACCGCCGCCGGATCGTGGCAATATCCCGAGGCGAGCTTGCTCCACATCGGCGCGGTGCCGCTCTTCTCCGGCTTCATGTATGCTGCGGTCGGCAGCTATATCGCGCGCGTGTGGCGCATCTTCGACTTTCGCTACACCGGCTATCCGCCGGTTTGGTCGAGCTACGCGCTGGCAGTCGCGATCTACGTCAATTTCTTTGCCCACCACTGGCTGTACGACAGCCGCTGGTTCCTGTTCGCGGCCACCGCGTTATTGTTCTGGCGTTGTCAGGTGTGGTTCCGACCCCTCCACGTCCATCGCCGCATGCCGCTACTCGTCGGCTGGGGCCTTGTCGCTTTGTTCATCTGGTTCGCCGAGAATATCGGCACCTTCGCGCGCGCCTGGACCTATCCGAGCCAGAACGATGGCTGGCACATGGTTGGGTTCGAAAAGCTTGGCAGCTGGTATCTGCTGATGATCATCTCGTTCGTTCTCGTCAGCCTGGTCCAGCGGCCGAAGCTGCCCGACTAGCCAAACGGCTTGTCGATCGACGGCGGCGGTTCGCTGAACCATTTCGGCCCGCTGTCGGTCATATAGAAACAGTCCTCGAGCCTTATGCCGAATTCGCCGGGAATATAGATGCCCGGCTCGTTCGAGAAACACATGCCGGGCGCGAGCTTCGTCGTTTCACCGCGCACCAGATTGACCGGCTCGTGCCCGTCGAGGCCGATACCGTGCCCAGTGCGGTGCGAGGTGCCGGGCAGCTTGTAGCCGGGGCCCCAGCCAAGGCTTTCATAATAAGCACGCACCGCGTCATCGACCTTGCCGGCGGGCGTGCCGAGATTGGCGGCGGCGAAAGCGACATCCTGCCCCTTGCGCATCTGATCCCAGACCTGCCGCTGACGCGGGCTAGCCTTGCCATAAACAAAGGTCCGCGAGATGTCGGATTGATAGCCGTGCACCGTCGCGCCGCAGTCCATGAGCACGACTTCGCCGCTCTTCACCGCCTGCGGCTTGCCCGACCCGTGCGGATAGGCGCTCGCCTCGCCGAGGAGGATCAGCTCGAACTCGCTCTTGCCGCCAAGCGCCTCGGTCGCGCCCTTCATGATCGCGCCAATATCGGCCGGCGTCATCCCCGCCTCGACGCGCGGGGCGGTGTGGCGATAGGCGGCTAGCGTGATGTCGGCGGCGATCTGCATCAGCGCGATTTCGGCGGCAGATTTGTGCATGCGGCAACCGCGCACGACCGGCGCGCCGTTGACCACCGTCGCCTGCGGCATCGCTTTTTCGAGGCCATCAACCGCGAAATAGCGCACCGTTTCTTCGACGCCGATGCGCCCCTTGGTCAGCCCGCGCTTGCCAAGCCAGGCGGCGACGGTGGCGAGCGGGTTCTCGTCCTCGTTCCACGTCAGCACCTCGGCTTCGATGCCCAGGCTCTCGCGCACCGACGGTTCCTCGAAGAAGGGCGTAATGATGGCGACTTCGCCTTCGCGCGTCAGCACCGCAGCGGTCAGCCGTTCGCTCCGTGACCAGCGCACGCCGGTGAAATAGATGAGGCTAGACCCCGGTTCGATCAGCAGCGCGCCGATATCGTTCGCGCGCATGAGCTCTTTCGCTATGGCGATCCGCGCCATGCGCTCGGCCCTGCCGATGGGAACGGCCTTCGCGGCGAGGTTGGAAAGGTCCGCCGTGTCGGCCGCGAGCACCGGGGCGGGTAAGGTCGCTGCCAGCACGCCGATTGCCGCGGTGCCCAGAAATTGCCGTCGCTGCATCATTGCTTTCTCTCCGTCAGTTTCGGGGCGTCATGGGTATCGATTGGATGGTAGGCGGCGGCAATTTTTCATTGAGACGCCGCATCTCTCCGCTGCGGCGATCGCTATATTGCCTCATCAGGTCTTGGCAGAACCGCCGGGTGGTCCGCGTCCCGAGCAGGCCCGGCTCTGCCACGATTTCGGCCCATGAAAGTCCATCAGCAACGCACATCAGATCTTGGAAGTCCCCCGCATAAAAATCGTCAGAAAAATAGGCAAATAATCGTCCGCGCCGCGTCGCCACGACCGATGCCGCCCAGTTATCGTCGATCAACGGTATCGCCCAGGTCACACCATCCCCGGCTTTCATCATCTTCGACGAAGCAGCGACGGGATCGAAAGGCCGATATGCCGAAGCTTTCGGCCGAACTTCCCGGATCAACGTGACGCTGAGCTCGCCTGCCGAAACCTTGTCTTCGACGATATAGTCGGGCTTGGCTTTGCGGCCTTTCCACTCATCCAGCATGGCCAATTGATCCGCCGGCGGCGGCTTGCAACCAAGGTCCGACATATACATGCCCGCCCAGTTCAGCCCGGGCGCGATCGGCCCGCCCGGAAGGCGGTCCCATCGCATTTCCATCCGGCACAGGTCGATCTTGTCTTTTCGCTCGATCCGGCCATTGTTATAATCGTCGAGCGTTGCATAATTGCCCAAAGGCATGACGTAGAATACGCCCTTGCGGGGTGTCACCGCGCCAATGATGATCCGCGGGCGCGATGAGTCGATAGGAAAAATAGAATAAACGCCGACCTGAGGCTGATATTTCGGGTCGCGCCCTTCTTCTGCTGCCCGTTTCCGCAGCAGGCCAACGACATCACGATGAGATTGCTTCAGACGTTCGATATTGGTCCCGCCGGGGAACGGCAGCGTAACGACCTCACGCTCGACAACGGATGCCGTTGACGGCTCAGCCGCGCAGCTTGCGATCGGAAACGCAAGCGCAATGCTGATCGCAGCCGTCAAGCTTCGCTGCCATATCGTCGGCATTTCTTTGCCCCCTCAATAAATCAGCAGATCGGCAATCTCGTCCCGCCACGCCGCCTCGTCGGGCATCGCCAGTGCATCGAGATCGCCCGCCACCGCGCCCGCATCGTCGACCCACTCGCGCAGGCCCGGACCGCCGTTGATCACGTCGATCGCGAGCACATCGTCGGTATATTCATATTTGAAATCCTTCCCGCGCCAGATCGGATAGTCCGGATAGAGGCTGCGGATCGCCTTGAAGCCCAACGCCTGCACCCGCCACGGCTGGAACGCAGCATCGTCGTACCACGGCCCGTCGGCGTGGATATGCACGCCACTGCTCAGTTGCCCGACATGCTTGTGAAAGGTCGGCTGGAACCAGATATCGCGCAACCTGCACCCGCCGAGCCATTGCGGCGCGAGGCGCTGCATTTCCGCGATCACCGCCTTGGCGTCGATGTCGGGGGCGCCGAAGAGTTCGAGCGGGCGCGTCGTACCCCTGCCCTCGCTCAAGGTCGCGCCTTCGACCATCACCGTGCCGGCATAGGCGCGCGCCATGTTGACGTTCGCGGCGTTCGGGCTGGGGTTGATCCATACGCGGCCCTCCGGCCAGCCGAAGCCGGGGCCTTTCGGGTCCCAGCCCTCCATCCCGATAA
The DNA here is from genome assembly GCF_000803645.1 of Sphingopyxis fribergensis. NCBI lineage: Bacteria > Pseudomonadati > Pseudomonadota > Alphaproteobacteria > Sphingomonadales > Sphingopyxidaceae > Sphingopyxis > Sphingopyxis fribergensis. The sequence goes on from NZ_CP009122.1 coordinate 3,341,944, forward strand.
CGCGATAATCGACGTCGAGCCCGAAGTGGCGAATGAACCAATGCCCCATCTCGCCCATCGTCATCCCGTGGCGCATCACCATCGGTCCCGCGCCGACGAAGCTTTCCCAGCCGGGCTGCAACAAAGTGCCCTCGACGGGGCGCCCCGCCGGATTGGGCCGGTCGAGCACCCACACCGCCTTGCCATGCTGCGCCGCAGCCTCGAGTATATACAGGAGCGTCGTGACATAGGTGTAGATGCGGCAGCCGAGGTCTTGCAGATCGACCAGCATCACGTCGAAGGTGTGCATCGACTGACCCGACGGCCGCCGCACCTCGCCATAGAGGCTGAACACCGGCATGCCATAGACCGGGTCGGTGAAGTCGGGCGACTCCATCATATTGTCCTGAAGGTCGCCGCGCACGCCATGCTGCGGCCCGAAGACCGCAGTGATATCGAGCCCCGCAGCAACGAGCGCGTCGACGCTGTGCGTCAGGTCGGCAGCGACCGATGCGGGGTGCGCGAGTAGCGCGACGCGCTTGCCTTCGAGCGGTTTGCGGAGCGCCGAGTCGGCGAGCAGGCGGTCGATACCGAAAAGAACAGTCATGCCGCGTCGGGTGCCCCAAGCGTCAGCGCAAAGCAATCGGGATGATGGAAGTCGGGCTTGCCCGGCGGGTGCGCCAGCGCCCAATAGCTTTTGGTGCCGTCGACTTCCTCGATCACCGCCGACAGCGCGAGCTTGGCTCCATTGTCGGGAAAGATGCCGGGTTCGACGCGCAGCGCATAGCTTTGATCGTCCTTCTCCGCCGCCATTTTCCACGGCGCGAGATCGTCGGCACGCAGCAGCGAGCGATAATCGTCGAACTGGTAACAGGCCCACCGCCCGTCGGGGCCATAATTGAACTCGGTGTAATCGGGTTCGCCTTCCTCGGTCAAAAAGGCTTCGAAGCAGGTGCTTTCCCACAATCCATCGGTTGCACTGTCGGCGATGACAAGTTCGCCCTGCCCGTCGGGCAGAACCAGCGCGGCGATCGCACCGTCGACGATGAAGCGCAGCGCAAAACCGTCCTCGAACGACAGGCTGACCTCGACCGCGACCGCGCGCACGGCCTTCCCCGGCGTCGCCGGGTGACAGATCAGCTCTTTGCGCATGCTATCCAAATATCAAACCCCATGCTAAGCGCGCCCCGCTTTCAAAGAGGCCGCTATGACCAGTTACAAATCCGACCTGCTGCGCCTGCTCGACGAGCGAGGCTATATCCATCAGACGACCGACGCGGAAGGGCTCGATGCGCTTGCCGCGAAACAGGTCGTGCCGGGATATATCGGCTTCGACGCGACCGCGCCCAGCCTGCATGTCGGCAGCCTCGTCCAGATCATGATGCTGCGCCGCCTGCAACAGACGGGGCACAAGCCCGTCGTGCTGATGGGCGGCGGAACCACGCGGATCGGCGACCCGACCGGCCGCGACGAAAGCCGCAAGATGCTATCGGACGCGACGATCGCCGCGAACATCGCCTCGATCTTCAGCATCTTTCAGCAATATCTGACCTTTGGCGACGGCCCGACCGATGCGGTGATGGTCGACAATCAGGATTGGCTGGGCAAGCTCGGTTATATCGAGCTGCTGCAGGAAGTCGGCACGCACTTCACGATCAACCGCATGATGACCTTTGATTCGGTCAAGCTGCGGCTCGAGCGCGAACAGCCGATGACCTTCCTCGAATTCAATTACATGATCCTGCAAGGCTATGATTTCCGGCACCTGTCGAAGGACATGGGCGTCCGTCTGCAGATGGGCGGATCGGACCAGTGGGGCAATATCGTCAACGGCATGGAGCTTGGCCGTCGGATGGATGGCGCCGATTTGTATGGCCTGACGACTCCGCTGCTGACCACCGCCGCGGGGGCCAAAATGGGCAAAACCGCCGCTGGAGCCGTGTGGCTTAATCCCGCACAACTGTCCCATTTTGACTATTGGCAATATTGGCGCAACTGCGACGACCGCGACGTCGGCAAGTTCCTGAAGCTGTTCACCGACCTGCCGATGGACGAGATCGCGCGATTGGAAGCGCTCGAAGGCGCCGAGATCAACGAGGCGAAAAAGATCCTCGCCAACGAAGCGACCGCGATGTGCCGCGGCGCGGACGCCGCGAAGGCCGCCGCCGAGACCGCGACGCAAACCTTTGAAAAGGGACAGATCGGTGGCGACCTTCCGCAGGCCGTCGCGCCCGCCGAAGGGATCAGCGTTGTCGATGCCTTGCGCGAACTGGGCTTTGCAGGGTCGAACAAGGAGGCGCGCCGCAAGCTCGAAGAGGGCGCGGTGAAGGTCGATGGCGCAGTCGTTCGCGACCCGCAGCAGCTGATCCAGCCGGGCGCCGATCCCGTGCCGCTCAGCCTCGGATCAAAAAAACATGGCCTTGTGATCCGGTAACGCTCACAAACGCATTTACCACTTCTTCAGCAATCGGATGGATCGTCATGGCCAAATCAACAAGGTCCACGAATATGCGCAAGATCGACACCAGCAAGGCCCACTATGTAGGCCTCGACCAGCGGATCGCTCCGCGTAGCGACGTCTATTGCCGCCTGCCCTTCGTCATGCCCGACGGACGGCAGGAAATGTGCACCTGCGTCAACATCAGCGCCGACGGCATGCTGATGCGTTTCGAACGCGGGCTGGAGATCGGCGATCTCGTCGTATTCCGCATGCCGATCGTCGGCCGCATCGCGGCCAAGGTCGTCTGGTCGATCGGCGGCAAGACCGGCGTGCAGTTCGACAAGTCGATTTCGGTCGAGGATTATCTGCCGATGATCCGCGCCATGGGCGCGCGGGGCGACGTCAACTAACCACTCCGCAACAGCGGCACCGCCGCGTCGCGTTCGAACAGATACAGGCAGAGCCGCACCGCTTCCGCGCGTGCGCCGTCCATTCCGCCATCGCGCTCGACAAATAGGCGTGCGTCGTCGTGCGCCACGGGCAGCAGACGGACGAGTTGTTCGGGTGCCGCGAGCCGGTAGTCGGCATCGCCCGATTGTTTGAGTCCGAGCAGTTCGCCGCCACCGCGTAGTTCGAGATCTTTTTCGGCAATTACGAAACCGTCGTTCGTATCGCGCATCAGCGCGAGCCGCTCGCGCGCGGTTTCCGACAGATTCTGCGAGCGGAGCAGCAGGCACACCGACTTCGCGGTGCCGCGCCCGACGCGGCCGCGCAGCTGGTGGAGCTGGGCGAGCCCGAAGCGGTCGGCATGTTCGACGATCATCAGGCTGGCGGCGGGGACATCGACGCCGACCTCGATCACTGTCGTCGCGACGAGGACGCCGATTTCGCCCGCCTGGAAGCGCGCCATGACGTCATCCTTCTCCGGCCCCTTCATCCGCCCATGCACCAGTCCGACACGTTTTTCACCCAGCCGCGCGCGCAGCAGGCCCGCGCGCTCCTCGGCCGCCGCAAGCTCGCTGATCTCGCTCTCGGCAACGAGCGGGCAGACCCAATAGGCCTGCGCGCCGCTCGCCAAATGGCGGTCGAGCCCATCGACGACCTCGTCGAGCCGATCGACCGAAACGACGCGCGTATCGATTGGCGTGCGCCCTGGCGGCATCTCGTCGATTTGCGATACGTCCATTTCGCCGTGATTGGCGAGTTGCAGCGTGCGCGGGATCGGGGTTGCGGTCATCACCAGCAGGTGCGGCGGGCGGGCGGCCTTTTGCGTGAGCATCAACCGCTGCGCGACGCCGAAGCGATGCTGTTCGTCGACGACGACGAGCGCGAGATCCCTGTACGTCACCGCCTGCTGGAAAATCGCATGGGTGCCTATGAGGATATCGATGCTGCCGTCGGCAAGCCCCATCAGCGTCGATTCGCGGGCCTTCCCCTTGTCGCGCCCGGTCAGGATCGCGAGGTTCACCGGCAGGCCCGCGAGCATCCGTTGCAATGTAGCAAAATGCTGGCGCGCGAGGATTTCGGTCGGCGCAAGCAATGCCGCTTGGGTCCCTGCCTCAACCGCCGCCAGCATCGCGCGCAGCGCGACGAGCGTTTTGCCCGACCCCACATCGCCCTGCAGCATTCGCAGCATCGGCGTGTCCTGCGCCATGTCGCCTGCGATCTCGCGCCCGACGCGCTCCTGCGCTCCGGTCAGCCCGAACGGCAGCTTGAGCGCCTCGGTCAGCCGACCGTCGCCGACGATCGGGCGGCCCTTGCGCGTGCGAAGGCCCTGGCGGATCAGCATTAACGCGACCTGGCTGGCAAAAATCTCGTCGTAAGCCAGCCGGTCGCGCGCCGCTTCGTCGCGCGGGCTCGCATGCGCGCGTTCCATCGCCTCGCACCACGCGGGCCAGTTCCGGCTGGCGAGCAACGGCGCGTCGATCCATTCGGCAAGCTCGGGACGCCGTTCGAGCGCGATCTGCCCCAGCTGCGACAGTCGCGCGTTGGTGAGCCCTTCGGTCAGCGGATACACGGCCTCATGCTCGGCGATCCCCGCCTCGTCGCCCGGCTCGACGACCTGATCGGGATGCACGATCTGTCGCATGTCGCCATAGAGGTCGAGCCGGCCCGAGACACGGCGCTTCTCGCCCAGGGGAAAGAGTTTGCGCGCGAGCCCTGACGTCCGCCCGAAATAGACGAGCCGGACATGGTCGCCCGCATCGTCGAACGCCTCGACTCCGAACGGGGCTCGGGGCGACCTGCCCGCGCGATAATCCTGCGCGGTCAATTCGACGATGATCGTCTGCCCCGCCTGCGCCTGGTCGAGCCGCTCGACTGGGAAGCGCGAGATCAATCCGGTCGGCAAATGGAACAGCACGTCGACGACGCGCTCCAATCCCAGCCGCGTCAGCGGCTTGGCGAGCTGCGGTCCGACGCCTTTCAGGTCGGTGAGCGCAGCAAAGAGCGGATTGAGGATTTCGGGTCGCATCGCCCGGCGTGTCTAGCCTCGTATTTCCGCTCATGTCGAGCGAAGTCGAGACACCTCGCAGGCAAGCGCGCGACCGATGGGCATCTCGACTTCGCTCGATGCAAACGGGTTGGGGAAACGGCGGTTGATACATCGCCCGACAAGGCTAAAAGGCCCGCCATGCAAGACCGCCTCAAACGCCTGAAATTCCGTGCCTGGCACCGCGGCACGCGCGAGGCCGACTATATGATCGGCGGCTTTTTCGACCGCTATTCGGCGGGTTGGAGCGAGGAAGAGATCGCCTGGTACGAGATCGTCGTCGAGGAAGATGATGTCGACATCATGGCGTGGGCGCTGGGCACCGGTCAGCCGCCCCCCCATCTCGATCGACCCGAGATGATCGCCGCGATGCGCCGCCTGGACTATATCCCGCTGCCATGACGATTCCCGCCGCCGACATTTTCGCCGCGATCGGATCGGCGCCGACTCCGCTGACGCTGGCGCGCGCAGCCGACGGCTTCCTGCCGCTGCTCCTCGCCGACCTGGCGCGCGCAAGCGACAAGCGCCTCGTCTATGTCGCGACCGACGATAGCGCGATGCAGGCGATCGCCGACGCCGCGCCCTTCTTCGCCCCCGACCTTGCCGTCCACCGCTTTCCGGCGTGGGATTGCCTTCCTTACGATCGCGCCGGACCGTCGATGCGCGTCAGCGCCGACCGGCTTGCGACGCTCTCCGCGCTGCAACTGCCGCCGAAACGGGGCGAACTGATCCTGACCACCGTCGCCGCGATCACTCAGCGCACGCTGACGCCCTTCCGCATCCGCCAGCTCGCCACGACGCTCGCGGCGGGGCAGCGGATCGACCGCGACGCGCTTGCCGAACTGCTCGTCTCGAACGGCTTCAGCCGCGTCGACACCGTCGCCGATCAGGGCGAGTTCGCAGTGCGCGGCGGTATCCTCGATCTCTTCCCCGCCGGCGAAGAAACGGGCCTGCGCGTCGATTTCTTCGGCGACGAGATCGAGAGCATCCGCCGCTTCGACCCCGCCGACCAACGCAGCCTCGGCCCCGCCAAGGCGTTGCAGCTTCTCCCGGCATCCGAGACCTTGCTCGACGAAGCGACGATCAAGCGGTTCCGCTCGGCCTATCGCGACCTGTTCGGCGGCCAGTCGACGGGCGACCCGCTGTATCAGGCAGTGAGTGAGGGCCGACGGCAGGCGGGCATGGACCATTGGTTGCCGCTGTTCGAGGAACGATTGGCAACTTTGTTCGACCATATCGATCCCGCAACTCCCGTGCTGCGCGGCCACCGCACCGAGGCGACCGCCGAGACGCGTTTCGCAGCAATCAGCGACTATCACGCCAACCGCGTTGCCGCCGAACGCGAATCGCCGGGCAGCTATCGCCCGCTGACGCCCGAGACGCTCTATTTGGCCGAACACGAATGGGCCGGAGCCTCGTCGGATCGCCCAATCCATATCGTCACCCCCTTCGACGTGCCCCCAAGCGCAACGGTGGTCGACCTCGAAACCTTCGCCGCGCGCGATTTCACCCCCGAGCGCACTGCCGACCTCAACGTCTATGACAAGGTTGCCGACCATCTGTCGGACGAGCGGCGCAAGGGCCGGCGTACAATCATCGCCAGCTATTCGGGCGGCGCGCGCGAGCGCCTGTCGGGGCTGCTGCGCGACCATGGCGTCACTTCGCTCGCCCCCGCCGACAGCTGGCAGGAGGCGCTCGGCACCGCCTCGGCGGAAAGCGGCGGCGCGACCGCGATGGTCGTCCTGCCGCTCGACCATGGCTTTGCGAGCGACGCGATCAGCCTGCTTACCGAACAAGATATCCTCGGCGAGCGTCTCGTCCGGCGGCAGAAGCGCCGCAAGAGCGCCGATGCGTTTCTGGCGGAACTCGCGACGCTCAGCGTCGGCGACCTTGTTGTCCATCTCGATCACGGCATCGGGCGATATGAGGGACTGACCCAGATCCCGGTCGGGAGCAGCCCGCACGATTGCGTCGCGCTCACCTACGCCGGCGGCGACAAGCTGTACGTCCCCGTCGAAAATCTCGATGTCCTCTCGCGCTATGGCGGCGAGAGCGACGGCGTCGCGCTCGATCGGCTCGGCGGCGAAGCCTGGCAGCGCCGCAAGGCGCGGATGAAGGAGCGCATCCGCGAGATCGCGGGCGAGCTGCTCGCAACCGCGGCGCAGCGCGCTTTGCGCTCGGGCGAACTACTCGCGCAGGATGCCGCCTATCCCGCGTTCGCCGACCGCTTCCCCTATCAGGAAACTGACGATCAGGACCGCGCGATCGGCGATGTGCTCGCCGACATGGCATCGGGCCGCCCGATGGACCGGCTCGTTTGCGGCGACGTCGGGTTCGGCAAGACCGAGGTCGCGCTCCGCGCCGCCTTCGTCGCGGCGATGGCCGGGGTGCAGGTTGCGGTGGTCGTGCCGACGACTTTGCTCGCACGCCAGCATTACACGAATTTCGTCGAGCGTTTCAAAGGCTTCCCGGTCAACATCGGCCGCCTCTCTCGCCTAGTTCCGGCAGGTGAAGCGCAAAAGACGCGCGAAGGGCTCGAAAGCGGTCATATCGACATCGTCGTCGGCACCCATGCTGTGATCGCGAAATCGGTCGAGTTCAAGAATCTCGGCCTCGTCATCGTCGACGAAGAGCAGCGTTTCGGGGTCGTGCACAAGGAGCGGCTGAAGCAGCTCAAGACCGACGTCCACGTCCTGACCCTCACCGCGACACCGATCCCGCGCACGTTGCAGATGGCGATGTCGGGCTTGCGCGAACTCAGTGTCATCCAGACGCCGCCGGTCGACCGCCTCGCGGTCCGCACCTATGTGGCGCCGTGGGATCCCGTGGTGCTCCGCGAAGCCTTGCTGCGCGAGCATGACCGCGGCGGACAGAGCTTCTTCGTCGTGCCGCGGATCAAGGATCTGCCCGACATCGAGGAATTCTTGCGCAACCGCGTGCCCGAAATCAAATATGTCGTCGCGCATGGCCAGATGACCCCGACCGAGGTCGAGGACCGGATGAGCGCCTTCTACGACCGCAAATATGACGTGCTGCTGTCGACGACGATCGTCGAAAGCGGGCTCGATATCCCGAGCGCCAACACGCTGATCATCCACCGCGCCGACCGCTTCGGCCTCGCACAGCTCTATCAGCTGCGCGGGCGCGTCGGCCGATCGAAGACGCGCGCCTATGCCTATCTCACGACCCCCGAGCATGGCGCGATCACCGATACCGCCGAAAAGCGGCTGAAGCTGCTCGGCGATCTCGACACATTGGGCGCGGGTTTCCAGCTGGCGAGCCACGACCTCGACATTCGCGGCGCGGGCAATCTCGTCGGCGACGAGCAGTCGGGGCATATCCGCGAAGTCGGTTTCGAACTTTATCAGTCGATGCTCGAGGAGGCGATTTTAGTGGCAAAGGCCGAGGGTGCTGGAAAGCTGCCGCCGCGCGAAGCCTTGTCGCCCACGATCACCGTCGACGCGCCGATCCTGATCCCCGAGGATTATGTCCCCGACCTACCGCTGCGCATGGCGCTCTATCGCCGCCTCAACGACGCCGAGGATCGTCCGGCGCTCGATGCCTTCGCGGCCGAGATGATCGACCGTTTTGGGCCGCTGCCGCCCGAAACCGCGAACCTTGTGCAGCTGATGGAGATCAAGGCAAACGCGAAGCTCGCGGGGATCGCCAAACTCGATGTCGGCACCAAGGGCGCGCTCGTCAGCTTCCACGGCGACCAGTTCGCCAATGTCCCCGGGCTGATCGCCTATGTCGAACGGCTGAAGGGCCGCGCGCGCCTTCGCCCCGACAACAAATTGTCGATCAGCGGCGACTGGGTGAGCACGGGTGCGCGATTGAACGGCGCGCTCCAGCTATCGAAGGGATTGGGCAAGCTGGCGAAGCAGGTGGCGTAACGTCGCCTCGTCATTGCGAGGAGCCGAAGGCGACGCGGCAATCCAGAGCCCGCGTAAACCGCCCTGGATTGCTTCGCTCCGCTCGCAATGACGAAGGGCTATTCCATCAACGCCAGCAGTTGATCCGCCGGCACCGGCCCCGACTTCAGGAAGCCCTGCCACGTCGCGACGCGCAGTTCGGACAGGCGCGTCAGCTGACGCTCATTCTCGATGCCCTCGGCCACCACCAGCAACCCCAGAGCGCGCGCGAGGTCGACGATCGCGCGCACGACGATGCGGTCGCGATCGCTGCCGTCGATCGTGCGGGTAAAGCCGCTGTCGATCTTGAGATAGTCGATCGGCAGCCGTGCCAGCAGCGACAGGCTGGAATAGCCGGTGCCGAAATCATCGATCGCGACCGCGACGCCAAGCGCGCGGATCTGCGCAAGTTGGTCGGCGGCGCTCGCTGGGTCGCTCAGCATCGCCTGTTCGGTCAGTTCGAGCGTCAACCGGTCGGGGTCGACCTTCGCGGCTTTTGCCATCGCGGCGAAACGTCCCGCGAATTCGGGATCGCCCAGATCGGCGGCGGTGATGTTGAGCGAGACGCGCAGCTTGGCTAGCGCCTTGGGCCAGTTCGCCATTTCGGCGAGCGCGACGCGGTGCGCATGTTCGGTAAGCTCGCATTCGAGCCGCGCCGCGCGCGCCGCGGTGACCAGCGGCCCGGCGCCTAGCAGGCCGAGTTCGGGATGCTGCCAGCGCAGCAGCGCCTCGACCCCCGTCATTTCACCGGTCGCGACGTCATATTGCGGCTGGTAATGGATCACGACCTCATTCCGCGACAGCGCGGCGTGGACCATCACCCCGTCGCGTGCCGAGGCCGGCCGCGACAGCTGATCACCGGCATGGCGAAGCTGTTCGGCGACCGATTCGTCGCGCGTGATCAGCGCCGCGGCGATGCGGATAGACAGGCGGCCGTTCGGATCGCCGACGATCGGCTCGGCGAGCGCGACGTGCAGCGCGCGTTCCTGGGCGCGAAGCGCGCCGAGCGACAGCGGTGTCGACGGGACGATCAGGAAGCGCGGACCCTCAAGGCGGTCGACGCACGATCCCTGCCCGAATTCGTCGCTCGCGAAACTTTCGAGCCGGCGTCCGATCTCGTCGAGCACCGAATCGCCCGTCGCCTTCCCCGCGCTGTTGTTGATGCGCGCCATCTGGTCGACCTGGACCAGAATGACGCCCGCGTCGGCATCGTGCCGCGCGTGCAGGGCTTCGATTTTGCGGGCGCAGGCGGAAAGGGATTCGGACAGGCGATTCATCGCATTTCCATAGAGTCAGCATCCACCAATTGCACGTTCGAGGCATCGAAATGGCAAAGATATCGGGTTCGGGTGGCCGCCGCGAGTAGCATCGCTACCCGCAAGGTCGCGCGCGCACGAGATCGAAGCCATTTCGACGTCCCTTCGAGGTTTGAAGCGATTTTGCCCATGGCTTCGTCGGCAAGTCTGGAAATATCGACATATTCCTGCGCCTTGCCTCCTCGCCCTGAGCAAAATCGCTTCAAACCTCGATCGCGCAATTGGTGGATGCTGACCCTAGCAGGCTTTGCTTGCCAAGTTCCTGCCTTTTGCATCAATATGGGCGCGTGGCTGTCACATTTTCCCATAGCGTCGCGCGCGCAGCATCATTGATCGACGGACATGGCCGCCGGATCAGCTATTTACGCCTGTCAGTTACCGATCGCTGCGACCTGCGCTGTCGTTACTGCATGGCCGAGGATATGACCTTTCTGCCCAAATCGGCGGTGCTCAGCATCGAGGAAATGGGCGAACTTGCCGAGCGCTTTGTCGCGCGCGGGATTCGTCGCATTCGCCTGACCGGGGGCGAGCCGCTGGTGCGGCGCGGGATCGACACGCTGGCGATGCGTCTGGGGGCAATGATCGGTCATGGCCTCGACGAGCTGACGCTAACCACCAACGGCATGCGGCTCGCCGAGCATGCGCCGATGCTCGATGCAGCGGGCGTCCGTCGGATCAACGTCAGCCTCGACACGCTCGACAAACAGGCCTTTCAGCACATCACCCGCGTCGGTGACCTCGATGTCGCGCTGCGCGGCATCGATGCGGCGCGCAGCGCGGGGTTGGCGGTCAAGATCAATATGGTCGCGCTCGCCGGGCTCAACGAAGATCAGCTGCTGCCGATGCTCGATTATTGCACCGCGAATGGCTGCGACCTCACGCTCATCGAAACGATGCCGCTCGGCGACGTGGAGGATGACCGCAGCGATCATTATATCCCACTCCACCACTTCATCGCGCCGCTCCGCGAAGCACGCGCCATCTATCCGGTCGACAAGCGCACCGGCGGTCCGGCGCGCTATTTCGCGGTCGAAGGCAGCCCGGTGACGCTCGGGCTGATCACGCCGCTCAGCGATAATTTCTGCACGACGTGCAACCGCATCCGCCTGACGGTCGAAGGGCGCGTCTATATGTGCCTCGGGCAGGACGACCATGTTGACCTCCGCGCGGCGCTGCGCGAGGGCGGCGATCTGGATAGCTTGATTGATGGCGCGTTGGCTGGCAAACCCCGCGCGCATGACTTTCATATCGAAGGAAAGTCCAAACCGGCGGTCGCGCGTCATATGAGTGCAACGGGCGGCTGACAGGCCGTCCGCGAGGGGAACCGGACCAAAATGCATCGCAAGATTGCGCTAGTCGCATCGAACGCGCCCGCGGCCATGGAGGCGGAGGCCGAACTGCGCCCGCTTTATGACTTCGTCGACCTCGCCGAAGCCGATTTGCTGATCGCGCTCGGCGGCGACGGTTTCCTGCTCCACATGCTGCACCAATTGCTCGACCAGCGCCGAAGCATGCCCGTTTTCGGGATGAACCGCGGCACCATCGGTTTCCTGATGAACGAGTTTCGCATCGAAGGGCTGGTCGATCGGCTCGCCGCGGCGCGTCCCTTCCTGATCCACCCTCTGTCGGGCGACATCACGACGATCAGTGGCGAGCGCCACATCCTGCCCGCGATCAACGAAATATCGCTACTGCGCGAAACGCGTCAGGCGGCGAAGCTCGAGGTGATGATCAACGAAAAGACGATGCTGGAGGAACTCGCCTGCGACGGTGTGCTGGTATCGACTCCCGCGGGATCGACCGCCTATAACCTCAGCGCCAACGGTCCGATCCTGCCGCTCGAATCCGAAATGCTGGCTTTGACGCCAATCAGCCCCTTCCGCCCCCGCCGCTGGCGCGGCGCGCTCGTCCCCGAATCGACGAGCATCCGCTTCAACGTGCGCGAGGCGGCAAAACGCCCGGTCAGCGCCGTCGCCGACCAGCGCGAAATCCGCGATGTGAAGACGGTGCTGGTCACGACCGACCGCAGCCGGCCCCTGACTTTGCTGTTCGATCCCGATCAGGGATTGGACGAACGCATCGCGATGGAACAATTTATCGTTTGAGGCCTTGCAAAATGCGCCAAGCGACGGCAAAGGGGCCGCCTTGCCGCGTCGGCGGCGTGTTCCTCGGTAGCTCAGCGGTAGAGCAATCGACTGTTAATCGATCGGTCGTAGGTTCGAATCCTACCCGGGGAGCCATTTACCTTCCAGTTTAGCGCAGTTTTCCGCCCCGTTTTGGACTGCGCGGAAATTGGTTCCCACACTGGCACCCCACTTCGATTGCAAGTGTCAGCAGCATGGAAGCGGGTCTATGTCGGACTATTGGGCCTCGTCGCTTACGCCGCTGCTCCGCGATCCCCCGCCCGAATCGCATCGTAGAAGCGCCTACGAGGTTGAGATAAATCCGTGGTCGCGTCGCGGAGACGTCGAGGCCGCGCTGCTGTTTCGGGGGTCGATTGTTTCCGCTTATGGTTATATCGAAAGCACTCTTGGCGAACTTTGCGTGAGAGCTTCGCGACTGCCCAGTTATGCCGCCTTGAGAGAAAGTTTCCCGCACAGCGCCGATCAACGGATCTCGTTTCTGCGTCGAGCCTTTGCAATCGAACCCCTGCTTCAATATCAACTTTGGGCTGGCATGTTCTTCGATCGGCTTGATGCTCAAAGCGATCTACGGAATCTTGCCGCACATTCGCGCATGCAAGTGATGCCTGACTGGGGCGTTACCTTCCATGACCTGCGCAGGGATGGGCCGTCCAACGTGATAATGCGCAGGCAGCGCATGACCATGTCAGAACTGGAAACCGAAGCGTGGCGTGCCGCCAGGCTTAGTCGGCTGTGTCAGATGCTCGTTGGCCGCCTTAATCGCGCAGAGATTTTGCCTGTCATTGAATGAAGCGCGGTCTGGCAAGGCTTTGACCGGTGGGCGGGTAGTCTCAAGCTCCCGCCCTATGGCCGTGGCGTCTCAATTCGCCCGGCCGACCAGCGCGGCTAATTTGTCATGATTTACTCGACTTCGCAATGGCGTGCGCCGACCAATTGAGATCGCCGATGGGCCTTGAACATCGCAACTATTTTCCGCAACGTATCGGCCACGCGGAGCGAGAGAGGGGCGACTATGACAGACAAACGCGACTTAGAGTTGCGACTGGTCTCCTCAACCAGCAAAAGCGAAGTCGATGAGGAACATGCCAGGCGCCGCCTGACGTGGCCCCTTCGCGAGCTGACGGCAAATCTTCTGAGAACGGTCCGCGGCGCCGGAAAGCCATACGCGGTCGCCGAACAGATATTTGCCGTCGCAAACGCGCTGCAAGAGTACCGGGAGGCGGCCGGTTGTTGGCCGAGCGAATACGATATTCGAACCGCGCTAGATCGCGACGCTCGCTGGCCCGAAGGCAAGCCCAATGACGATATGGGATATGGCATCGACGAAATGGTCGATGGAAGCCTACAGATCGCCGCGTCGCAGTTGGTAGGACAGATGCCCCAAGAAGCAGCAGGCCGGCACCAGTTGTTCGAAGGCCTAAAAGTGGTCGAGGACATACGCGCGAAAAACTGGGCGGCCGCCAATAAATCTCGAAAAGTGGCCGCACCCCGAAAGGCGCGGCCGAAGTTGTAACTCAGCCGCAATTCGCCGCCGTCAGGTCGGTGACGGGCCAGCCAGTTATGCCCGACAGCACTTTCGCTGCCATGCGCGCAGTCACGTCGCTGGCGTAGGTCTCCGGGCGCTGCAGCATCTTGCCGAGCGCTTCCGGCGGGATGACCTGAACCCGATAGAAGGGCCCATCCTTGCGAACGTGGATCACCGGCTCGAGGGCTGTGTCGCGCGCACACATCACGCCCTCCCCAGCGGCTCGGCGTAAATCTTGCCGGCATAATTTAGGGTGGTGTCAGCCGCCGCAGATTCGCGCTCGATCAGCAAGTCGGACCACATCTTAACGCCCATCTCGGCGTGGATATATTCCGCCTTGTCTGTATAGCCCTCTTCAAGCATCCGGTCGCGATTCTCCGTGTGCTCGCGGAGCCGCCACCGAGCTTCCTCCAGCAGGTCGAGCGGGGTGAGCATCTTGCGGGGCTTGCGCAACCAGTTGTCAGGCCGGTGCGGCATCTGGCTCATAAGGTCGGGGAACTGGATCAGCTTTCCCATGTCAGGCCCTCCCGAACTGAATGACGTTGTCGCGCCGATGCCGGACCAGGTCCGCCAATATATCTTCCCACACATCGAAAATAATCTTGGTGATGTGCCAGTCGGCGCTGCCGTTCGCGCATTTGTTAAGCTCGGACCGCAGTCGCGCAACGCGCTGCCGCGCTTCGACAACATCCGCGTTGAAGTCCGGCGCTGCCTGAATGATCACGCGATCGGGCAAGCCTATAACATTTGCGGTCATGCTCCTGCCTCCAACGCGGCAAGCCACTTCGGTTCGCGAGCTTCCCATTCCTTCACGGCTGGCGGGCAATACCTCGTCATCGCGCGCCATTTACGCAAATTGCTACGGCGACTGGCGCGCCCGCCCTTGGTGGCGATCGGGAAGCGCACATAGCGGTCAATCAGGTCCATCGCCTGATATGCAATGAGGACCTGAGCCCCGCCGGCAACTGCGGCGTCAAATTTGCAGTCCGTGCCGCGCAGCCTAAAGCAGCGCAGCGCCTTCGCGTGGGCTTCATGGTTTAGCTCATCGATCTCGAGGCTAAGCTGATACCTTTCCTCCCAAGTGTCGTTCGCCAGTGTTTTCAAGGCACGACGCTTTTCATCTTCGCCAAGCTGAGGCGTTGCGGTGAACATCTCCATCAGGGCGCTCATTGTGCACCTCCGAGCGGCGTTATCATTGCCTTTCCGTCGCCCCGATCGACAGCGAGGCCGATTAGCTTGTGAACGGCGAGAACATCCGTCGAAGCGATTGAAAACGACCGAGGCGGGTTCAACTGCTCCACCACAATGATCGCGACGCAGCCAAAGGTTGGACGGCTCACAAGGCGCTTCACGATGCCAGGCATGCCGTGGCGCACGGCCGCTTCCCGAGTGAAGACGATACCGACAAGGTCGCCCGGCTCGGGGGTCTCGCGCTTATCGAAGGCGATCAGGGCACCGTCAGTGATGACGGGCGCCATGCAGTTGCCCCGGCCGGTGAGAGCATAACGGTTAGCCATGTCGTCGGGATGGATAAACGGTAATTGTGGATTGCCCCGCTGAGCGCGGGTATCAAAAGCGGTAGCCATAACTGATCTCCTTGGGATCGGCGTTGGTTAGGGCCGGTTGGAAGTTCGCGCTTCCTTCCGGCCTGTGTTCGTGTTAACGCGAGAACATGAGCAAGTCAACTGGTGATAACACGAAAACACGAAAGGCCCGAGCGCCTGAGACAGGGACGCTCGTCGGCACACGGTTTCAGGCCGATGACCTTGGCAGGATCGATGCGTGGATCGCGGATAAGGGACCGCCCTTTATCTCCAGACCAGAAGCCGTCCGTCGCTTGGTTGAAAAAGGCTTAGCGTCCGAGTAGCGTCTGCCGATTGATCGGGGGCGGCATGAACAAGTCAGTTTTGATAGCGATCGGCCTTGCCGCGTCCGTCGCCCTGGTATGGGGCGGCATCGAAGTTCGCCGATCGATGGTCTGCGCCGGTCTCGAGGAAGATTACCTCAACACGGTGAGTAGTTTGAAAACGAAGGTGCAGACGAGATCGCTGCTGGCCCAGCTCGGCAAGGATGACTCCGCCTTCATTTACATGACTAAGGTCGATGAGGAGAAGCTTTTGTGGATCCTCACAAATCTTCACCAAAAGTGTGGGAAAAGGGCCGCGGAGACTGCAACCCGTAAGGGTATCGAGATGTAGCTGCAAGTAGGGCCGGGAGAGAAAAGCGCTGAACCCTCCCGGCCCCTAACGCGGCGGCATTTCCCGACGCCGCCGCGCTATCTGGTCATTGCAGCACGCCGTCCTGGTCTAGCTGCGCGAGCATGGTCTGAAGGTTTCGCCTGATCTGCGCTTCCGTGGCTTCGCCGCCCTGCCGGATAAGCGCCATGACCGTTTCGGGCATGAAACCGCCATCAACCTTGTAGTTGTTCGTGATCTCGTTGGTGACGTTGACCGGCCCGCGGCCTGCCCCGCCCGCGCCGCCCATTGCGTGAACGCCCAGCTTGCCATTAGGGAGACGACCCAAGGGCATGACGGCCTCTGGCCCGGCTTCGCCCATTTCGCCGAGCTGCGTTCCTTTGGCGAACTTGAACAGCGTCGGGCTCGTGATGATCTGGTTCGTGAAACTGCCGCCGTTGGCGAAGCGTTGCGCGCGATCGAAGGCCCCGCCATGGGCATATCGCTGCGCGGTGCCGAACGCGCCGCCGTCGGCGAAAATGCTCTTGAACAGGCTGACGATACCCTTGCCGGCCAATGTCCCGAGCACGGTCCCGATCGCGCCGGCGGCGCCCATGCCGCCCATCGCTCCCATGCCCCCCATCTGGCCCATACTGCCCCCTCCGCCGAACATCTGGTTCACGAACTGATTGAGCAGCTTGTCGATGAGGCTATCGAGCATGTTATTGATCGACTTAGCGAGCGATTTAAAGACGTTCTCACCCGCGCGGACGCCATTGATCCAGTCAGAGAAGAAGCCCTTCGCCATTTCGCGCGCATCGGCGATGGCCTTGGTCTGCTTGTCGATGCTCTCCTGGCCATCAACGACCTGTATCTTTTTGGCGTATTCCTCGTCCTTCGCCGCTGCGAGCTGGCGATAGGTCTCGGCGAGCGCGACGTTCCCGTCCGCCTCGGCCTTTTTGATATTCGCCAAGATGCCGGTCAGTTCGATCTGGCGCTGGATCCGAAGAATTTCACGGTCGCGCTCGGCGCCGACGAGACCCATCGTCTGCAATTCGATGTCGACGCCACCGGTGATGCCCTGGCGCGTCGCCTCGAGCTGCTTCTTTGCGGCCTCGACTTCCTGCTGCTGGCGATCGAGCTTCAACGCCTTTTCGCGCTCGGCGCTGAGCTGGACGATGGCTTCGCGCTGCTGGTCCGTGGTCGCGCGCGATAGGGCTTGGACAACCTCATATTTCCGCAACGCTTCCTCGGAAAGCCCGATCTTGGCGACCTCCTCCTCCATGCTGGCGATATACTGGTCGGTCGCGCGTGTGCGTTCCTGTAGCGCCCTCGCCTCGTCGCTGATCGCCGCCGAGCGCGATGCCGTGCGACCGGCGCCGGCAGTCCGCGCCGCGCGCCCCGTGCCGCTGTCTTCCTGCAGGAAGGACTTGTCGAGCTTGCCGGTGGCGAGTGATTCCTCGATCTTCGCCGCGTTGCCCCGGGCATCGCGCACCTCGATCACCTTGGCCAACGCCTGCAAATATTCCTGAGCCGAAATATTGACGCCGCTGAAGTCCGCTTTCTCGGCCCATTTCGCGACCTCGGACGGGTCCATCGTGCCCCGCATCACGCCCTGCAGGTTCCGGCGGGCTAGCGTGTCATGCGATTCTTGCAGCCTGCCGGGACGCTTGGCGGTGAGCCAACCCGACCAGCTACGTTGTCCGGACGCGCGCTCGGCGGCCTGAGCCTCTTTCTCCGCCGCCATGGCGCTGGCGCGAAGGTTGATGGCAGTGAGCTGGATATTGAAGCGCAGCGCCTCGTTCTGAGACTTGATCTTGCCCGTCGTCAGGTCGAACATCTCGCCGAGCACGGATTGCACGTTGCTGTAGCTGGTCGCCGCGAGTTCGGCGGTTTTCAGGCTATCGGCATTGTCGAACATCTTCGCCGTCATCTCGATCACGGCCGTCACGACGGTGCCAATGATCACGCCGCCGAGCCCGCCAAGGATGCCGGCGAGGCCCGACGCGATTGCAGACGTGGTTCGACTGGCGACACCGACGGCGACGACGCCTGTGGCCGCGGTGCCGCTCGCCGCGGCCGCCGCCTTGCTCGCCGTCGCATTGGCTGCTGCTGATTGCGTCTGCGCGTTCTGCGCCGCCACGAGTCGAAGGAGGTGCTCCCGGTATGCGATCACCTGGGCATCTGCATTCACGAACGATCGCGTCACATTGTCGTTGGCAGCTCGCATGGCCGCCGACGACGCGGACGCGGACCGCATGGAAGCATCGGCCCGCCCTACTGCCGCCGCCGCCTTCGTCACGGCGCTGCTGGCCATATCAGCCGTTTGGGCAGCGCGAGCATAGTCGGCAGCCAGTTTGGCCGTGTTCCCGCCGCCCCCGGACATCTTGCCGGTGGATGCCGCCGCCTTGTCGGCAGACTTCGCGAATTTGTCGAGATCGGCCGTTGCGGCGACGACGTCCTTCGAATCTACGCTGAGGGCTAAGGCGGCAACATCCATGGTCTTGCTCCTAGATCACAAACACGGGTGCGTCGGGAACGCTCAAGCCGAGTTCGTGCGCCGCTGCCACCGCTTGGCTGTGCCAGCCCTCCATACTCTGACGCAGCATGGCCGAACGCTGGAAGGCGGCTTCGTCATCGATCCGCTGTTGATGACGCGCGACGGCTTCCGCAAGCGACGCAATCTCCTCGACCCTCGCGGGTGCATCGGCTCGATAGCTTTCCAGCGTGCGTCGCGCCGCGGAGAGGCGCTGCTGCTCTTTCGCCTTGACCTCGTCGGCCTCGCGGGTTTCCAGTTTGAGCAGATACCCCCGGAGGTGACACGCCTCGACCATCAAGCCAGCCTCACCTTCGGTCATCATGCCGAGCGCGCTAAGCTCGTTGATGCCGAGATGATGCCAGGTAGACCCGCTGCGACGAAACACGCGGGAAAACTCAGAATCGCATTCGTCTGTCGTCGGCTTGCGCAGCTTACCTGGACCGCGATTGAGATATTGGGCGATTGCCTCAAGGCGTGCCTCTGCTCCAGCCTTCCCGCGGGGGCCATCATATCGTTCGGTCGGCCGCAGGGCGGGCCAGTCGGGACATTTCGCCAAGTCCGGCCATAGCTGCTTGGGAGAGAGGATCAGCGTGCGATCGATGACAGTCTCGGGCGCGCGGTCTTGGGCAAATGCGGTTGCCATGGTGCTTACTCCCCCTTCGGCGCGAGATGGAAGTGCGGGATATTCTTGGCAGCGTTGTTGACGCGCTCGGGCATGATGTTGCCCAGACCGTCGTCGTCATCGCGAGGGGCGAGGAAACCGCGGTCGCGCTTGCCGTTCGCCAAGGTGCGAGCACCGCGGCCTTCACCGTCGGCCGGCAGCGCGAGCGGCGCCCGGTAATGGCCGCGCGCGCCGCCCGCATTCACCTGCATGTTGGCAAGGAGCGGCTTCACCGCCGCATTCATGGCTTCCGTCAACTTCTCGGGCGAGGTCGCGACCTCGACATCCTCGACAAGTGCCTCGACCACTTTCACCAGCGTAGCGAACTCGGCACGGGTGACGGCGGGCGGATCGTTGGTGATGGGCTGGCGTGCGGGCGCAGCGGCTCGCCCTGCGAGAAAGTCTTTGAGAAGATTCGTCATGTCGTCATCGCTCCGATTGGCCGGGACGGATGTCGCGGCTGAATTGCGTGAGCGCCCCGGACCGATCGGGCCAGCCGACCGGGGCGCAGCGAGACTAAATTGGGGAAAGGGGGTGATCCTCGATCTGGCCTCGCTGTATGAAGCTATCAAACCGGGCGTATTCTGCAATAGATAATTACGTCGATGCGATATTATATTACTCTATGCGGCCGCTATAGGCCCGCCCACGTGGACGGGGGCTCTACTTAATGGTGGGCAGGACGA
The DNA here is from genome assembly GCF_000803645.1 of Sphingopyxis fribergensis. Taxonomy (NCBI): domain Bacteria; kingdom Pseudomonadati; phylum Pseudomonadota; class Alphaproteobacteria; order Sphingomonadales; family Sphingopyxidaceae; genus Sphingopyxis; species Sphingopyxis fribergensis. Next base: position 3,361,810 of record NZ_CP009122.1, read on the forward strand.
TGGGTGTCGCCAACTTGGCGACAATTTCGCTCATTAATTCAATGGCCTTTGGCGGACATGATAGGATTATAACCCCGATTCTCGGAGTTGCTGGCGCATCGCTCGCAACATCTTCCGTACGGCGATCGTCTCGGCGGAGTACCGGCCGTGCTTGAAGGCGTTCTGGTTCCCGATCGGCGCGCCGGGATTAGTGCCGCCGTGCATTCTGCACCTTCGCCTCCCCGCTACCGCTGGCGATTGGCACGCCGTTCCCTTGCGCGTCCGTGCTCCGCAACGCGGGCTGTCGGCCAAAATCTTCGGTTGCATCTGATTGTCCTCGTTTTTTTCTATTGCCCCTACCCCCCGCCCCGGGTGCCTCGACGGCCCCGACGATCGCCTGCGCGCCGGCGTGGACGTGAACGTGTTCGACTCGCACAGACTGATTGGCGCCACCGCGCAGGCGAGTGAGTGCCTCAATCTGAGCCGCGAAGGTGCGCTGCAGCTTGAGAGCGAGATTGCCATAGAGCTGGAGGTGATCGTTGTTGTCGGTCTGTCGCGCACGCGCGATCATCTCGACACTCAGGGAGTGACATCCGGCCATTTGGAGCGCCAGCGCGGCCTCAAGTTCATCATGGGCATCAATGGCGCCAATCAAGGCCAGCGCGGAGTTTAGGCGGACAGGGTCGTTGGCCTTCCCTGCACCGCGCGACCGCGTCATCCATTCGAGCTCGACCATGGCGGCATTCGTGAAGTGTGAGGACACCGTGCCGAAAGTGTCCAGCAGCAAGGCGTGATTTCCAAGCTCATCGCTATGCGGTGCCGACACCTTCATGGAGTTGTCGCCCTCGCACTCGACCTCCACGGCCACTCGCAACGGGCGATCCCCTGCGGCATCGATCGCGGCGGCCATGGCGGACCTGCGGCTATCTCCGGGTTCGGGCTTCGTGATTTCTTTGCTGGTCTTTGTCGGGGCCTTGGCCATGGTGATGATCTCCTAATTCGGTTGGTTCGTTATGCGTCAGATTGGCACGGCGACGGGTCAGGCGGCATTTCGCGCATCCATCGGAAAGGATCGAGCTACCGCCAGTTGCAGCGGCATCCGGTATTGGTCGGGCAACGATCGCCCGCTTAGGAATTTGGACAGCGTGCCGCCTGGCATCTCGACGTGATGCGCCAGCTTCGATTGCGCGCCTGCCGATGCCCAATCGAGATAGGCACGGGCGAACGATCGCAGCTCGGCTAAGTCCATTGCTGCCGACAGCGGCGAAATGGCCCGCGATGATTTTGGGGCAATATCGGGGGTATCTGAAACGGGATCGGATTGAGGAGAGATATGGCTAACTATATGTGTGTGGAAAGACGACACAGGGGCGTGGCCGTCGAACCCTACCGTTTCCGTCGCGCCTGTGTCGAAACACGACACGCGATGTTTCCTACGAGTGTGGAAACGAGACACGCGTAAGGGGTTTCGAGTGTGGAAATGCGACACGCTGGATTTTTTTGTTTCCAGTCGCTCCAGATAATCATGGGTCGCCGCGATCTCGCCATTCCGGCCCGTCGTTATGTGCGTCAGTTCATACTCCGTGGCTTTCCGCTGCCCCTTGGGAAAGCGAGTGGCGCGGATGAAGCCGGCGGCCTCAAGCTCGTCTATCGCGTCCGCGTTGGCTGGGTTGCTGGGGCTCCCAATCACTTCGGCCAGATCGCGCATCGAAAGGGCGATCTGGCCATTATTGAAGCCGTTGAAGCGCCGCACGATGGCGAGCCATGCCGCGACGGCGCGGTGGGAAACCAGCGACAGCAGAGCGTCCATCGTGACATGCGGGGCAAGCGCATATTGCCCGCCCCGCCCATCAGGTTTGTGATGCCCCTTTTTGCTCACCCGGCGATTTTCCGATGTACCGCACGGTGATGCCGCCGACAGAGCCAGCGCACCAACAGCGGCGTATCGTAATCATCGTGGTGGGCGTCGACCACCTCAGCGCCGCACTCTTCGCACGGCTCGGGGTGGATCAGCCCGCGGCGCAGCGCCGAGCGCAGCGATGCGTGCGCCCAAACGGCCTTCGGATTCGCCTTCGCCCATCTGGCCTGGCGTGTCAGCTTGGGCTGGGTCATTGGACGCCTCCCGAGTTGGCGTCGACTTGCCCGATCAGATATTGGGCCGCGAGCCGGACTTGCTCGCGATCGTCGAGGCCGGTGCGGTTCGCCGCTTCGATGATGATCGTGCCGGCGACGTCGAGAAGGTGATAAGTCGCCTCTACCCAATCCCGACTATTCGCCTCGAGGGCGTCGTTCATCAAGATCAGCGTCAGTTGCTCGCGGAGGGCATGGTCAACCATGATCGCCTCCCGGCAGCTCGCCATCCCGAAAATAGTGCCGCATCAATACCGGCCCCGGCTGCGCGGGGTGTTGATCGATCGGCGGTGAAGGGGTATGGGGGTTACGGGTTTGGCTTCGCAAACATTCCCGCAACGCCCCGTCCTTACCGGCGGGGCGTTCTTCTTTCTGGCACATGGTTCATGCCGCGCTAGCGACGACAGCGTCGATATCGGCCGCAGGAATCTTTGTCAGGCGACCGACCTTAGTAGTGCGCAACGTGCCACCGTCGATCAGCCGGTAAATTGTGCGACGACAGACCCCTAAAGCGAGAGCCGCGTCATTGACGCCGAGTAGGCGGGGAGCCGTGTTTTGATTCTGTGTAAGCATGGGTGCCTCCGTGCAAGTGTGTGCCTTTGGCTACCTCGAAACCGGGTTTCGCGCAATATTATTTCAACATCTGTTCGTATCACGTACTTGTTGAACTCGGACGCGCAATCTGGACATCATCCAACCTTCGAAAATGTCACAACATTATCCTCCGCGATGGACAGCGAGGGTGCAACAAAGCATCCCCACGCATCCATGAGATCGCGGCGCAAGTCGCGGAGATCCGAGCGCAGATAAGCTTGTTCGGTCTTTGTTCCGACGCTGTGCGCCAATGCCATCTCCGACACCATTGCAGGTATTCTCGACATTTTCTCGGCCGCCCAATCGCGGAACGTCGACCGAAAGCCGTGAACGGTTTCCGTCCGTTTTGCGGTCCGCATTACCTTCGTCAGCGTCATATCAGAAAGCCTAGCCCCCTTGCGGCCGCCTGGGAAAATGAGACCCTTCCCATTGGACAAGGCCTTCGCGCGCTCCAAAATCGCGATAGCCGCATCGTTGAGCGTCACCGTATGTTTGACGCCGGCCTTCATCAATTCGGCCGGGCGGTTCCATTCCCGCGCCTCAAGATCGACATGCTCCCATTGCGCCGATCGAACTTCGCCGCTGCGGGCGGCCGTCAGTATCGTGAACAAAAGGGCGAGGCGGCCGGTGGTCTCTTCCTTGCCCAGTTGGTCAGCAACAAACGCCGGTGCATCCCTAAAAGGTACCGCTGCAAAATTACCCCCTTTGGGACGACGGGCGAGCCCATCGCGCAGTTCGCGCGGATCGGGTAGCGCTTCCGAGCGCCAGCCATTGGCCCTTGAGAAGCTGAGCACCTGTAAGATGCGAACTCGAAGCTTCTGCGCCAAGGCAGGCTTTTCGGTCCACACCGCTGCAAGTGCCGAGATAACATCCGCGGTTCTGATATGGTCGACCCGGCGGTTGCCGATTTTGGGCACGACGTGGTCTTGCAGCGACGATTTGAACGAGGCCGCATTCTTCACGCTCCACCCCTTGGACAGCTCGGCGTGAGCTTTAAGCATCGCCTCTTTGAACGTCGGCACGACTAGTTTTTGCCGGTCGCGCTCCTCGCGCGCGTTTTTTCCCTGCCTTGCGAATTTGCGGAGGTGCGCCGCTTTCTCTCGGGCCTCACTTAAAGAAAGGTCGGTCGGATAGCCGCCGAGCCCAATATCTTCGCGACCGCCCTGGAACTGAACCCGCAGCACCCAAGATTTCGAGCCGACCGTCTGGCCCCGCTTTTGAGCATCCTTAGTCGGCTTTTTCACTCTCAGGTAAAGGCCGGCGCCGTCGCCATGGATTCCGGGTTTGGCGTTCCTTACTTTCAGGTCGGTAAGCTTTCCCATGGTTGTTGAGATTCCCGCGAGCCATTCGTTCCCACAAATCTATGTGGCAAGGACGCGCACGTCAAGGCACATTGATACACACCGAAAACCTAAAAACTTAAGAAAATCCTGAGCTTTTCGCGCCTCTTCGCGCACATAGTGGCCCACCCAGTCACGGCGAGTTATAATCCTACCCGGGGAGCCATTCTTTTCCAGACGCACGAAAGGCTACGCCAAAGCACCAGGGCTTTGCGCGGCGTTGTCCAGACCCAACGCCCCTTCGCGTCGGCTGGCGTAGAAATACAAGCCGACGTTTTCAGGCGCACTTGCGGGTACAGCAGCGTAACCCTGTGCGCTGTCCCATTACGCTGGCCTACCCTTGTGAACCATCCATGCCCATGTACCACCATCAGTTTCTGGCGGTTGCGGTAAGGTTGCTTTCGGCGAACCATGGCGGTTGAAGACATCAACCGATGCTAAAATCCGTAGCCGCCTATTTCAGCACAGCTATCAAAAATTATTCCCCAGCAATATTGGATCGGCGCCGAAGCTTCGCGCCGATCGCTGAGCAGCCGGTATCACGCCCGGATCCGCGAAAGTCCGGTTTCGCCACCCGCCAGCGCGACGTCGCCGTTCCGCTTGATCTCATCATTTTGTTCGATATCCTCGCGAAGCTGTTCGGGAGCCGGCGGGCGCGGCGCTGCACGATAAATCCGACCAACGCAGCCAGCAGCGATCCTGCCAATGTCCTCAGCTTTGCCTCCTCGACGAGCTCCGGATTGGCGAAGGCGAGACCGCCAATGAAGAGGCTCATCGTGCATCCGATGCCGCACAGCACCGAGACGGCATAGACTTGCAGCCAAGTCGCACCGCGCGGGCGGATCGCGAAACCGGTCTTCACGGCCAGCCACACTGCGCCGAAGATGCCGGGTTCACTAGCGCGCGTCCGCGCCGCGCAAAAGGCTTACGCAAAAAGAAGGGCCGAGCTACCGCGAGTTCAGGCGAGGTCGGCGGCCCCCGCCCGGTCGATGGCCCCGCTGTCAAGCAAGGGCGCGGCGTCCATCTCTGCGGCGCCCAACAAGGCCGCCAGACGCTCCGTACTGGCAAGGATCATCGCCTGCTCCCAGGGCGGCAAGGCGCCAAAGCGACCCGTAAATATTTCCTGCAGCATATCGGGCGCCTCGGCGACCCGTCGGCGACCCTCGGCAGTCGTGCTCAGGAGAATCTGGCGCTTGTCGCGATCGCTGCGCGTCCGCGCCGCGAGGTCGAGCGCGACGAGCCGGTCGACGATGGCGGTGATCGTCGCCTGGCTGAACTGCAGCTGCCGCGCGATGGCGCCGGGCGTGCCCGCGGGCTGTGCGTCGATTTCGCGAAGGACGAGCATTTGCGAAGGCGTGAGACCGGTTGCCACGGCGAGCTTGCGGCTGCCGCCTTCGGCCGCCCGCAGGACGCGCCGAAGCGCTTTCAAAGTGGCGTTGGCAATCTCGGTTTCCATCCGGATTTGTTAGCCGCACCCCCGGCCAGCACAAACCCGTATTTTCATATCAGCCCATTTAATTATGTTTCATTTTCCGAAGTATATTTCGTCGCATGGGTTGAACGTATCGTCGTGGATGCTATATTTTAGGGCATCCAGTAGCGAGTCGTACCACGACCGCTCCAAATTATCCTTCAGGAGATGAACAATATTTGACCGGCAACAGGACGGAGAGTCATTGCCTTTGGAAAAAGAAGCGGGCGCCCCACCTCTCTCTACCGGAGTTGTATTTAGAAGGCCTGTCGCCACCGACGGGCCGGCTATCACGGCGCTGATCTCGCGCTGCCCGCCGCTCGATCGCAATTCGGCTTACTGCAATCTTATCCAGTCGACGCATTTCGCCGACCATTGCGTAATCGCCGAACAGGAAGGACGAGTCGTTGGGTGGGTATCGGGGCATCGTCCGCCGTCCGACCGGACATCTTTTTTCGTCTGGCAGGTTGCCGTCGCGAGCGAGGGGCGCGGCAAGGGCCTTGCGAAGCGGATGATCCAATCGTTGCTCGATCGGCGTGCGCAGCGGGGCGTCACCTGCCTGACCACCACCGTGACCGACGACAATAAAGCGTCCTGGGCGCTGTTTCACTCACTCGCCCGCGACTGGGACGCGCCGCTCGAACGCACCGCGCTGTTCGAGCGCGAAGCGCATTTCGCCGGAGCTTATCCGACCGAGTATCAGGCCCGCATCGGGCCGTTCGACCTTAAAAAGATTCAAGAAGCACAGGGATAAATCGATGACTATGAAACCGAAACCGTCCGGTGCGATCCCGGACAGGATGATCTATGAGCGCCGCGAGTCCGGCGTGCGAAGCTATGCTCGGTCGATGCCGCGCCAGTTCGGCAAGGCCGAGGGCGTCTGGATGCACGACAGCGAAGGCGGGCGCTATCTCGACTTCCTGTCGGGCTGCTCGACCCTCAACTATGGCCATAACCATCCGCTGCTGAAGCAAGCGTTGCTCGATTATATCGCCGCCGACGGCATCGCGCATGGTCTCGACCTCCACACCGACGCCAAGGAGGCTTTCCTCCGCACGTTCGAGGATGTCATCCTGACCCCGCGCGGGCTCGATTATCGCCTCATGTTCACCGGCCCCACCGGCACCAATGCGGTCGAGGCGGCGATCAAACTGGCGCGCAAGGTCACCGGCCGCGAAATGGTCATCGCCTTTACCAATGGCTTTCACGGCATGACGCTCGGCGCGCTCGCCTGCACCGGCAACGCCGCCAAGCGTGGCGGTGCCGGGGTGCCGCTCAGTCATGTCGCGCACGAACCCTATGACGGCTATTACGGGCCCGAGGTCGACACCGCCGATCTGCTCGACCAGCGATTGTCCGACCCGTCGAGCGGGCTTGACGCGCCGGCCGCGATCCTTGTCGAAACTGTTCAGGGCGAAGGCGGGCTGAACGCCGCGTCGCCCGAATGGCTGCGCCGGATCGCCGATATCGCCAAGGCGCATGGCGCGCTGCTGATCGTCGATGACATCCAGGCCGGCTGCGGCCGGACCGGCGGCTTTTTCAGCTTCGAGGAGATGGGGTTCACGCCCGACATCATCACGATGGCCAAGTCGCTGTCGGGGATGGGACTTCCCTTTGCGCTCACCCTGTTCCGTCCCGAGTTCGACCAGTTCTCGCCCGGCGAGCATAATGGCACCTTCCGCGGCAACAACCATGCCTTCGTCACCGCGACGGCGGCGCTGCGCCATTTCTGGAGCGACGGCGCATTCCAGGTCGATGTGCGCCGTCGCGGCGATCTGCTCGACGCGCGCCTCACCCGCATCGCTGCCCGATATGGCTTTGAAACCCGCGGGCGCGGCATGATGCGCGGCATCAACACGGGATCGGGGGAGCTTGCCGGAACCGTTACCGCCGCCTGTTTCGACGCCGGCCTGATCATCGAGACCAGCGGCGCGCATGACGAGGTGATCAAGGTGCTCGCGCCGCTCGTCATCGACGATGCGACGCTGGGCGTCGGCCTCGACATTCTCGAAACCCGGATCCGCGAGGCGATGACAAGTGAATACGCCGTCGCCGCCGAATAACTCAGGAGACACAATATGATCGTTCGCAACCTCAACGACATCCGCAAGACCGACCGCAATGTCCGCTCGGACGGCTGGGCCAGCGCCCGCATGCTGCTCAAGGACGACGGGATGGGCTTTTCCTTCCACATCACCACCATGTTCGCGGGCACCGAATTGAAGATGCATTACCAGAACCATCTGGAATCGGTCTTCGTGCTCAAGGGCAAGGGCACCATCGAAGATCTTGCCACCGGCGAGATTCACAAGCTCGAGCCCGGCGTCATGTATGCGCTCACCGACAATGATCGCCACATCGTGCGTCCCGAAACCGACATCTTGACCGCCTGCACCTTCAACCCGCCGGTCACCGGCAAGGAAGTGCATGACGAAACCGGCGCCTATCCCGCCGATCCCGAGGTTCTGCGCGCGACCGTTCTGGCTGAATGACAAAAGAAAAACGGGGATTTTCCATGATTGACCTCTACCCATCGCGCCATGCCGCGGCAGCAGAGATGCGGCCGCGGCAGGATCCCGTCGTCCATAGCGAATGGAGCAACGACGCGCCGATCAGCCCGGCGCAGGCCGCACAATTCGACCGCGACGGCTATATCGTGCTCGAGGATATCTTCTCGGACGATGAAGTCGCCTTCCTGCAAAAGGCCGCGGGCGCGCTGCTAGCGGATCCGGCCGCGCTCGACCAAGACACGATCGTAACCGAGCCGCAGGAAAAAGAAATCCGGTCGATCTTCGAGATTCACCGGCAGAATGCGGTCATGGCGCGCCTCGCCGCCGATGCGCGCCTCGCCGACGTCGCAAAATTCCTGCTCGGCGACGAGGTCTATATCCATCAGTCGCGGCTCAACTATAAACCGGGTTTCACCGGCAAGGAATTCTACTGGCACAGTGATTTCGAGACCTGGCATGTCGAGGACGGCATGCCGCGGATGCGCGCGCTGTCGATGTCGATCCTGCTCGCCGATAACACCCCGCATAACGGGCCGCTGATGGTCCTGCCGGGATCGCATCGCACCTATCTCACCTGCATCGGCGAGACGCCCGACGATCATTATCTGAGTTCGCTCAAGCGCCAGGAATATGGCGTCCCCGACGAAGACAGCCTCGCCGAACTGGCGCACAGGCATGGCATCGTTGCGCCAACCGGCAAGCCGGGGACCGTGATCCTGTTCGACTGCAATCTCATGCACGGTTCGAACGGCAACATCACGCCCTTCCCGCGCGCGAATGCGTTTCTTGTCTATAATGCGGTCAGCAACCGGCTCGAAGAGCCGTTCGGCGCGCCCAAGCCCCGCCCCTGGTTTCTCGCCCATCGCGGCGATCCACAGCCGCTGCGGAGCGAACGGGGGCAGCTCAATGAGCCGGTGCCGGCATGACGGGCGGCCATAGCGTCGAGAAGATCGGCGGCACCTCCATGGCGGCGACCGAAACGCTGCTCGACAATGTCCTCATCGCGGGCCGCACGGGTCCCGATCTGTACCAGCGCATCTTCGTCGTATCGGCCTATGCCGGAATGACCGACCTGCTGCTCGAAAACAAGAAAAGCGGCACCCCGGGTGTCTATGGCCGCTTCGTCGCCGACGACACCGCCGAAGGCTGGCGCAACGCGATCGGCGTCGTTCGCGAGGCGGTGCGCGATCGCAACGCCGCGATGTTCGCGCAAGCGAAGAGCCGCGCCGAAGCGGATGCCTTTATCGAGCAACGGATCCGCGCTGTGTCAGCTTGCCTCGAGGATCTCGCGCGGCTGCGCAGCCACGGCCGCTTCTGCGTCAAGGAACAGTTGCTGACGCTTCGCGAACTGCTCGCGGGGATCGGCGAAGCGCATAGCGCGCATAGCACCGCGCTGCTGCTGCGCGACCGGGGTGTGAACGCCCGGTTCGTCGATCTCACCTTGTGGGATCAGGACGATCTGCGCAGCCTCGACCAGCGGATCGAGGAGGCGTTCGCGGCGATCAACCTGTCGAACACCCTCCCCATAGTGACCGGCTACGCCGGGTGCGAAGGCGGCATGGTGCGGCGCTATGCGCGCGGATATACCGAGATGACCTTCTCGCGGCTCGCGGTGCTGACCGGCGCGCGCGAGGCGATCATCCACAAGGAGTTTCACCTGTCGAGCGCTGATCCCAAGCTGGTCGGCGTGGACAAGGCGTGCAAGATCGGCCGCACAAATTATGATGTCGCCGACCAACTCGCCAATCTCGGCATGGAAGCGATCCATCCGGGCGCGGGCCGCGGCCTGCGCCAGACCGATATTCCGCTGCGCATTCGCAACACCTTCGACCGCGAGGATGAGGGCACACTGGTGACTGGCGACTATGTCTCGGACGTCCCGCGCGTCGAGATCGTCACCGGCATTCGCCAGATGCAGGCGCTGCAATTCTTCGAGCAGGATATGGTCGGGATCAAAGGCTATGACAGCGCGATCCTCGAGTCGCTGGCCCGCCACGGCGTGTGGATCGTCAGCAAATCGTCGAACGCCAACACGATCACCCATTATCTCGCCGCATCGCCCGACGCGGTGACGAAGGTGATCGCCGATCTGCAGAAAGACTATCCCGACGCCTCCATTTCGGCGCAGCCGGTGGCGATGGTGTCGGCGATCGGCAGCGACATCTCGCGCCCCGGGCTTGTTCCCGACGCGCTGCGCGCGCTCGATGAGGCGGGGATCATGATGATCGCGATGCAACACCAGATCCGCAACGTCGATATCCAGTTCATCATCGAATGCCGCGACTTCGACGCGGCGGTGCGCGCCCTTCACCGGGCGCTGGTCGAGGATGAGGGGCAAGCGGCCGAGGGCCGGCGCGCCGCCTGACGCGGCCGCCGACGACATCTGATGCTCGCAACGATCCTGCCGGTCCGCAGCCTGCTGATTGCCATCTTTGTGCTGATGGCGGGCAGCGGTTTTCTGTCGACCCTGATCGGGCTCCGGCTTGAGCGCGCCGGCAGCGGGACAATGGTCATCGGACTCGTCGCGACCGCTTATTTTGCGGGACTTGTGATCGGCGCGCTCAGGGCAGGCGATATTGTGCGGCGCGTCGGCCATATCCGCGCCTTCGCCGCCTTTGTCGCGCTGCTGTCCGCGAGCACGCTCGCCTATGCGCTGTTCGCGCAACCCCTCCTTTGGGGCGCGCTGCGGCTGGTCGACGGGCTTTGCGTCGCCGGCGTCTTCGTTTGTGTCGAAAGCTGGCTCAACGACCGCGCCGAAACGGGCACGCGCGGCACGGTGCTCGCCTGGTATATGGTCGCGCTCTATTCGGGCCAGGCGTTCGGCCAGCTGATCCTGCGTTCGGGCAACACCGCCCCGCAGGTCCCTTTCCAAATTGCCGCGATTCTGATTTCGCTGGCGATCATCCCGGTCTGCCTGACCCGGAGCAGCGCGCCGGTTCTCGAAGATGCCGCGTCGCTACCGCTGCGGCGCCTGTTCGAGGCCTCGCCCCTCGGTGTCGTGGGAGCGGGCGTCACCGGCCTGTTGCTTGGCGCCTTCTATGGCCTGGCGGCCATTTACGCGCGCCGGATCGGGCTCGACCTTGGCGAGACCGCGACCTTCATGATGACGGTCATCCTCGGCGGCGTCGCGCTGCAATGGCCGCTCGGCCGATTGTCGGATCGCTACGACCGCCGCCGTATCATCCTCATCTGCTTCGCCGCCACCTGGGCGACGAGCATCGGGCTGGCGACGCAGCCGCAGGGGTTCCTCCTCTTCGGTCTCGGTGCCGCCTTTGGCGGATTGAGCTTCGCGCTCTATCCGCTTTGCGTCGCCTATGCGAACGACCGGCTGCTTCCGTCCGAGCGCGTAACGGCCAGCGGTCAACTCGTGCTCCTCTATTCTGCCGGCGCGGCGCTCGGCCCGCTCGGCGCAGCGGCTTCGATGACTCTCACAAATGCCGGCGGGCTCTTCCTCTTCATCGCGCTGGCGGCCGCCGCGATGCTCGCCTTCGGGATGTGGCGCGTCGCGACGAGCGATCCCGTCCCAGGCGACCAGCAGCAGGATTTCCAGATTCTGCCGCGCACCACTCCGGTCGCGGCTCTGCTCGACCCGGCCGGCCCCGACCACCCCGCCTTTCAACCAAACCCAACGCCACAGGTGATCAATGGACAATGAGATGACGCTCCACGCGCCGGGCCACGCGCCGGGCCACCCGCCGCCCTTCCCCGAGCCTTCGCCGCTCCACCGCGCGGTCGGCGCCTCGGCGCTCGGCAATGCGGTCGAATGGTTCGATTATGGCATCTATGCCTATGGCCTGACCTATATCTCAGCCGCGCTTTTCCCGGGCGATACCGAAGAGGCGGTGCTGTTCGCGCTCGCAACCTTCGCCATATCCTTCCTCATCCGTCCGCTCGGCGGGCTCTTCTGGGGCCCGCTCGGCGATCGCATCGGACGTAAATCGGTGCTCGCGATGACGATCCTCCTGATGGCGGGCGCAACCTTCGCCGTCGGCCTCATTCCATCCTATGACGCGGTGGGTTTCTGGGCACCGGCGGCGCTCGTCCTCTTACGGATGCTCCAGGGCTTTTCCACCGGCGGCGAATATGGCGGCGCGGCGACCTTCATGGCCGAATATGCACCTGACGACCGCCGCGGCTTTTATGGCAGTTTCCTCGAATTTGGGACGCTGGCCGGCTTCTCGCTCGGGGCGGCGCTCATGCTGGGCTATTCGCTGCACCTCGGCGACGAAGCGATGCACGAATGGGGCTGGCGCATTCCCTTTCTGATCGCGGGGCCGATCGGGCTCGTCGGAATGTATCTGCGGTCCAAGATGGAGGACACGCCGATCTTCCGCGAAGAAATGGCTGCGGCCGAGGAGCGCAAGCCGCCGGGGCTCGGCAGCTTGATGCGTAATCACTGGCGTCCGCTGCTGGTCGTCGGCGGGCTCGTCGTCGCACTCAACGTCGTCAACTATTCGCTGCTGAGCTATATGCCGACCTATCTCCAGCGGCGCATCGGCCTGTCGAGCGAGGAGGCTCTGCTCGTCCCGATCATCGGCATGGTCTTCATGATGATCTTCCTGCCGTTCGCCGGCGCGCTTTCCGACCGGGTCGGCCGCAAGCCGATGTGGCGCTGGTCGCTGATCGGCCTGCTGCTGCTTGTCGTGCCGCTCTATATGCTGATCGGAACAGGGTTTGCAGGCGCGATTATCGGCTTCATGGCGCTCGGCCTGCTCTACGTCCCGCAGCTCGCGACGATATCGGCGACCTTTCCGGCGATGTTCCCGACCGCGGTCCGTTTCGCAGGCTTCGCGATCGCCTATAATATCTCGACGTCGATCTTCGGCGGCACCGCGCCGATCGTCGGCAGCGGCCTGATCAGCCTGACCGGCGATCCGCTCATGCCGGCTTATTATATGATGCTCGCTTGTCTGGTGGGACTGGTGGCCCTCCGCTTCATGCCGGAAACGGCCGGGCGCTCGCTACGGGAAAATCCCTTCGAACCGGCTCCCCGATCACTCGCCGACAAATAGGAACGCGCCGCAGACTGCGGACAGCTTTGCTTTCGGCGCTGGAACCAATTGCCGTCGTGCCGCATAGGCTGGCGACATGTTCGCGATTGAATCCCTGCTCGTCAAAATTGCCCTGATCGGGGTTATCGGCATCGGCGCGCAGTGGGTCGCCTGGCGAACCGGGCGCCCCGCGATCGCGCTGATGCTGATCGCCGGCATCATCGCAGGCCCGATTCTCGGCCTGATCGACCCCGAGCGCGATTTCGGGGCCCTGCGCGAACCGGTGATCAAGCTGGCGGTTGCCATCATCCTGTTCGAGGGCGGGCTGAGCCTCAAGTTTCGTGAGCTGCGCAACGCAGGGGTGGCGGTGTTCATGCTCGTCTTCGTCGGCGTTCCGGTGGGCTGGGCGCTCGGCACCGCCGCCGCATATTATGGCGCGGGCCTGCCGTTCGAACTCGCGGCACTGTTCGGCGGCGTCATGGTCGTGACGGGGCCGACCGTGATCGTCCCCTTGCTGCGCTCGCTCAACATCGCGCCGCGCGTCAAGAATATGCTCAAATGGGAAGCGATCGTGAATGACCCGATCGGCGCGCTGCTCGCCGTGGGCGTCTTCAGCTATATCACCCATGGCGGGGCCGGCGCCAATAGCGCGTCGATCCTCATCGATGTCGGCGCGGCGAGCATCCTCGCCATGGTGATCGGCGGCGCCGCCGGCTTTGCACTGACCTGGGTTTTCCCGCGCGGCTGGGTGCCCGAATATCTCAAAGCGCCCGTTCTGCTGACCACGGTGATCGCCGTCTTCGTTCTCTCCGATCTCGTGATGCACGAAACCGGGCTGATCACGGTCACGATCATGGGCGTCGTGATGGCCAATCGCGAAACCTATTCGAGCCACCACCTGCTGCGCTTCAAGGAGGATCTGACGATCCTGCTCGTCTCGGGCGTCTTCATCATTCTGTCCGCCACGCTCAATTGGGAGGTCGTGCGCAACTTCGAGCTTCGCTTCGTCATTTTCCTGCTGTTGCTGCTCTTCGTCGTGCGGCCGCTCACCATCATGACCGCGCTGCTCTTTACCCGCGTTCCGTTCAAGGAACGGTTGTTCGTTGCCTGGATAGCGCCGCGCGGCATCGTCGCCGTCGCGGTGACGGGGCTTTTCGCGCTGCGTCTCTCGGACCTTGGCATCGCCGGCGCCGAGGCGCTGGTGCCGCTCGGGTTCGGCGTCGTGATCGTGACGATCTTTGCCCACGGCTTTACGGCGGCGCGGTTCGCGCGCTGGCTCGGGCTCGACCGCGGCAAGGGGAATGGGGTGCTTCTCGTCGGCGCCAACAGCTGGACGATCGCGTTCGCCGACTTCATCAAGGCGCAAGGCCGCGAGGTGCTGATTGCCGACGCCAGCAAGCTCGCGCTGCGCCGCGCCAGGCGAAACGGCATTCCCGTCTATCAGGGCGATATCGTCGATGAGGCGCATGACGACGACATCGACATGGGCCAATATCAGCAACTGATCGCGGCGACCGACAACGACAGCTACAATGCCTTGATATGCAGCGAGCTCGCACCCGAAGTGGGATCCGACCGCGTCAGCCGTATCATCGGCGAATCGGGGGCTGGCAGCCGGCGCCGGGGGCGGGTGTTCACCCTCGCTGGCACGCCGATCGAGGAATTGCTCGATCGCCTTCAATCGGGCTGGACCTTCGGCCGCACGCGGATCACCGAGAAATTCACCTACGCGCACTTCGTCGCGCGCATGAAAGCCAATGGCGGCGACAGCCTGGCCGTCGCACGGCCGTCGGGCGACCTCATGATCTTCTCGGCCGAACACCGCCCATCGGTCGTCACGGGTGACATCCTATGGACCTTCGTTCCCCCTGAGACCCAAGTGCGCAAACCAGCTGAAGCTTGAGCGGCAAGATCTGGACCGCCGCAAGTAAAAAGGGCAGATTTTGGCCATTTTCTGCATCCGTTGCACTGAACTTCCATGTCGTTCCGGGTCGGCTGACCGCCGTTGAATTTTATAAGAAGATCAAGGCCGGCGGCGGGAGCGCGGTTCTGACGACGGTCGCCGGCGAGGATCTGAAACTCACCGAGGCCCAAGGCAACATCAAGATCGAGGGCACGCAGGGCAGCGTCGGCTTTGTGACCGAAACCGATGTCGAACAATCAAACGGCATGATCCATGTGATCAACGGCGTGTTGATGCCAACAATAGGCTGAACAGCCTCGCGGCTACCCCTCGTCCCGGGTGGCTAGAAGCGTAAAAATCGCGCAGGCCATCATCATACCGCCGGCGCCGAGCCCAACAAGCATGTTGGTCAAATGGCATTTTGGGAGGCGGCTATCCCATGTCAAACGGTCTGCCGTCGCTTTCGCGCTTAAAGTGGCCTCTTGGCCGACCCGATCAGACCCATTTCTGGCGCAACGGGGCAGCCTTGCCAGTCCCCCCCACCCGAGAGCGAGTGCGAGTGCGATGCATTTCCAATTCGTCGGGCGACTGAGGCAGGCCGGTCAATGCGATCCCGTCCCCCTTCGAGGTGCCGGCAAGACGAGGCTGGCCAAGCGGCCGTAACCCGTCCAGTCTTGCACGACCGCCGCCGGACAGAATGGGGACCCAATGCCTTGTACGAAAGCCAGTAAAGCCAATCCTGCATTGTGGCGGACGCATGCGCCGCGGCAATTCGATTGCGGCAAAGACGGGCGGATACCTCGTGCTTGAGACGCCGCCACCGCATGCGATCGGCGCCCTGCTGCTCACTTTCGCGATGTTCTATGGCTTTGTGTCGGGGCGGGTTCGGGTCGAAATCATCTCGCTTTTGACGCTTGGGGTCATTGCACTGGCGCTCTTCATCGCTCCGCTTCCCGGCCAATCCCCGACCGACGGCCTGAAACTCGCCTTTGAAGGCTTCGGGCATTATGCCCTTGTGACCATCTGCGCCCTGATGATCATCGGACGCGGTCTTGTGACCACGGGCGCATTGGAACCAGCCGCGAGGACGTTGACGAAAGTCTGGCGCTTCAACCGCCAGCTGGGTCTTCTGGTGACATTGCTGCTTGCGATGTTCATGAGCATGATGGTCAACGACACGCCGGTGGTCGTGCTTTTGCTACCCATCCTCGTGTCGTTGGCCGCGCGCGGCGGGATGCCCGCTTCAAAGACCTTGATACCGGTGAATAGCGCGGTCCTGATCGGCGGCATGGCGACGACGATCGGCACATCGACCAATTTGCTGGTCGTCGGCATTGCCACTGACATGGGCATGCGACCGATGGGCGTATTCGATTTCACGCCGATCGTTCTCATTGCCGCGCTGGTAGCGCTACCCTTCATATGGCTGGTGATGCCGCGGCTGCTTCCTGATAATTCGCCGGCAAGCGGACACCAGCCGCGGTGTTTCCGCGCCACGCTGAGGCTCGGCGAGCGATCGATGGCGATCGGCAAGACAATCGACGCGGTCAGGAGGCTCCTGCCCGACGAGACGACCGTCGCCGGACCGGCCGACCGGATTCTTACCGCGGGCGCACGTCTCACCATTTCCGCGCCTCACGAAGCGCTGGAGGAAACAGTCCGGCTGCTGGGTGCCCACGCGGCGCCGCCATGGCTGATGGAAAGGCTTAACGCGGATTATGCGAGAACCGGCGACGATCTTTCGGTCGTCGAACTCGCAATTGCGTCCGATTCCGGCCTCATCGGCAAGCGGATAACCGAATCGGGCGTCGCCGAGACTTATAATGTGGCGATACTCGGAACCCACTCCGGTCGGCCGGGGCTGGACTCGCTCAACGACACCGATGCCGATACGTCGTTGTCCGAAGGCGACATTCTGTTGGTCGCTGGCGCGCTGGCGAATGTCCAGAAACTCGCTCGCGGCGAAAATCTCCTCGTTCTGGAGGGGTTGAGAGAGATGCCCCGGACGATGAAAGCGCCGCTCGCGCTCGCGATCATGGCGGGCGCGGTGATCCCGGCGAGTATCGGCCTCGTGCCCATTGCGATCTCGTCGCTCGGCGGCGCCATCCTGATGTTCGCCACCGGCTGCGTTAAGTTCGACAGGGTCGGACGCGCGCTCTCGGCGAAGGTCATCGTATTGATCGCCGCCAGTATCGCGATCGGCCGGATCGTGCTCGACAGCGGCGCGGCGGAATGGCTCAGCCAGCTGATCGCTCTTGGCCTTCAGTTCCTGCCCGCCGCTGGCGTGCTTGCGACGATCATGTTGTTCGTGACGCTTCTCACCAACTTCGCCTCGAACGCGACCGCTGCGGCGGTCGGCACCCCCATCGCCTTCAACCTGGCCGAACAGCTCGGAATCCCGGTCGAACCGCTTGTCCTGGCGGTGCTGTTCGGATGCAATCTCTGTTACGCGACCCCTGTCGCCTATCAGACGAACATGCTGATCATGTCGGCCGGCGAGTATAAGTTCGGCGACTATACGCGAACCGGTGTGCCGCTGGTCGGATTGATGATCGTGACCCTGTCCGCATTGCTCGTTTTTCGTTACGGGCTGCATTGAAACGGCACCAAATGCTGATGGCCCGTCAATCAAGGGCCGACCTTTGCAGGAAGATCAAGGCTCGGGGTCACGCGGCAGTGCAATTGCGGACCCGCGACAGGCCTGTGCCAAACCGGCCGAACATGATAGCCATCTGCCCATGGATCGACGTGCCGCCTGTCATTGCGAGCAGCTCGTGCTGGCCTGCGCGGGCGAGCCCAGAAAGATTTCGCTCTGCCATTGCCTGGATTGCCAGCGAAGGACCGGATCGCTTTTCAGCGTGGCAGCGTTTTTCCCGCGCGAGCAGATCACCCCGATTTCGGGCGAAGCGAAGAGCTTCACGCGCGCATCGGCCAGCGGTTTCCCGGTGACCTTCCATTTCTGTCCGGCATGCGGCTCGACGCTTTCGTGGGAGGCCGCGCGTCTGCCCGACCTGATCGGCGTAGCGGCAGGCGCATTTGCGCAGCCCGATTTTCCGATGCCTAGTCAGGCCGTCTGGACTCAGGACCGCCATCCCTGGATCCAACTTCCAGAGCCTATCGTCACCCATGCCCGAAACCCTGAAAAGGCCGCTCGGAAGGAATGACAGGCGTATCCGTCTCGACCGCTAAACGTCGCCGGACCGCGCCGCCGGCATCATCCGCCGCGAAAGTCCGTGATAGAGGCGGGTCGGGCAAATTTGTGCGCTCGCCCAGTCGGCAACGAGCGCGGTTGCGAACAACGGCAGGATGACGCCGCGCGCAGCGGTCGCCTCGATGAGTATGATGACGGCCGTCAGCGGCGCCCGTACGACGCCGACAAAATAGGCGACCATGCCCATCATCACGATGGCGCCCGCCGGACTGCCAGGAAACATCGGGGTTAGCAGATTTCCGAAACCTGCTCCCACCGCAAGCGATGGGGCGAAGATGCCGCCGGGCGCTCCGCTCAAGGTCGAGGCCAAGGCGGAAGTGAATTTGGCGGGGAAGATCCAGAGATCGCCGCGATGGCCCTCGACGAGGAATTTCGTGATATCATAGCCCGTGCCCCAGGTTGCGCCGCCCGACGCAATGCCGACGATCGCGACGACGAGGCCGCAAGCGGCCGCGAACAGAACGGGGCGCGACGCCGCGCGGCGCGCCCAGGGCGACGCCCGTTCGCTGGCGGCGAGCACGATACGAGCGAACAGGCCGCCGAGCAGACCGCCGCCGAGGCCGACGACGGGCGCCACCAGCAGGACATCCGATACGGGCAGCGTCTCCCGCATCACGCCGAAATAGATATAGTCGCCAGCGATCGAGAGACTGACGAGACCCGCGATCATCACCGCACCCATCGTCAGGACGGCGACGCGCTGCTCATACGCCGCCGCAAGTTCCTCGATCGCGAACGCGATCCCGCCCAGCGGCGTGTTGAACGCTGCCGCGACACCTGCCGCCCCGCCGGCGATGAAGACGCCGGCGGTGATGCGGACGCGCAGCAAGCGGTGAACGGCAACCATGATCGCCGCACTCACCTGCACCGTCGGTCCCTCACGGCCGACCGATCCGCCCACCGCGAGCGTTGCGAGCGTGAGCCCGAGCTTGGCAAAGGCGGTGCGAAGCGAGACGAGCGGCCCCTTCGCTTCCAGCTCGGGCCGGCGGCTCGCGGCGATAATCTGCGGAATGCCTGACCCGCGCGAGGCCGGAAAATAGCGGTTCGCGGCCCAGACGATCAATGCGAAGCCCGCGGGCGTGATCAGCAGCGGCATCCACCATATGCGGTCGGTCGCGAGGAAGATCAGCCGCTGAGCGCGATCGCCGGCAGCGGCGAATGCGAGCGCGACAAGTCCGAGCAGCACGGCACCGCTGATCATTGCGACGCGGCGGTGAATATCGACCACTTCGGTTTTCGCACGGCGGTTGAGACGCAGCTGCCAGAGGCGCAGCCAGCGCGGACGAGTCGGCTTGGCGGGCATAGCTCCATGTGGAGGCACCGCGGCGAGGGTGCAACCCCGCCGGGGATTTCCGACGCGACCGCGCCAAGGGTCGCCATCGCCTTTGTCTGAGTTGACGCCGCCTTTGTTGCGGACGCCCAAACTCTAGCGCCTGGTCGTGGCGCGATCATAATGATATCGCCAGGACCGGGATGCTCATCGAGGTTCGGCAAAAATCCAAATGGCCTATTTGAGAATGATCGCGTCCAGACGAAAAATTACGATAAGGCGGCACTGGATGGGCTTGCGCTGCACTTCAGCATCAGGATAGAGGGCCTTTATTCGCAAGGACCCGGTGTAACTCCGGGTGGCTATTCCGGCCGCCTATCCGCCGGACAACATCGCACATGCAAATCAAGTTTGTCCGCCCGGGCACCATGTGTCTTGATGTGAGCTTTTCATGTTCAACGGACTTTCCACGTACCGCCAGCAATGGTTCGCCGGCGCCGCGACCGCTCGCGCCGACGTCCTCGCGGGAATTGTCGTCGCCCTCGCCCTCATTCCCGAGGCGATCGGGTTTTCGATCATTGCGGGTGTCGATCCGCGCGTCGGCCTTTATGCCTCGATCGCGATCGCGATCGTCATTTCCTTTACCGGCGGCCGGCCCGGCATGATCTCGGCGGCGACAGCCGCGGTCGCCGTTCTCGTCGTTCCGCTCGTACGCGAGCATGGGGTCGAATATCTTTTCGCCGCGACGATCCTGATGGGCCTCATCCAGATCATCGCCGGCCTTTTGCGTCTCGATCTCGTCATGCAGTTCGTGTCGCGCTCAGTGATCACGGGGTTCGTCAACGCGCTAGCGATCCTCATCTTCATGGCACAGCTCCCGCAGCTCATCAATGTGACCTGGCAGGCCTATGTCATGGTCGCAGGGGGCCTCGCGATCATCTACCTATTGCCGCGCCTGACCAAGGTGGTGCCATCACCGCTCGTCGCTATCCTCGTCCTGTCCTTCATCAGCATATGGTTCGGCCTCCCCGTCAACACCGTCGGCGATATGGGCAAGCTGCCCGAAGGTTTGCCGAGCATCGTCCTGCCGAACGTGCCGCTCACGCTGGAAACGCTGCAAATCATCCTTCCCTATTCACTGACAATGGCGGCGGTGGGCCTGCTCGAATCGTTGCTCACAGCGCAGATTGTCGATGATATGACCCACAGCGACAGCGACAAGCGCCGCGAGTGCGCCGGGCAGGGAAGCGCCAACATCGCCGCCGCCCTCGTCGGCGGCATGGGCGGCTGCGCCATGATCGGACAGTCGGTCATCAACGTCACCTCTGGTGGCCGCACGCGGCTATCGACGTTCACGGCCGGCGCGACGCTGCTCATCCTGCTTGCGCTGCTCGGCCCCTATGTCGGCCGGATGCCGATGCCCGCGCTCGTCGCAGTCATGGTCATGGTGTCGATCGGAACCTTCAGCTGGAACTCAATCGTCAACCTCCGCCGCCATCCGCCCACCTCGTCGATCGTCATGCTGACCACCGTGGTCGTCGTCGTGGCGACGCACGACCTTTCGCTCGGCGTGCTCGCCGGCGTCCTGCTGTCGGGCATCTTCTTCGCCGCCAAGGTTCAGCGGATGTTCGATGTGCGCCGGGACCTTCACCCGGGCGGCACGCGCGCGACCTATTTCGTGACCGGCCAGATCTTCTTCGCGTCGGTCGATCGTTTCACCCGCAGCTTCAATGCCGATGAGACCGCCACCGACATTCTCATCGATGTGTCCGCGGCGCATTTCTGGGACATCTCAGCGGTCGGCGCGCTCGACAAGATCGTCGCGCGCCTGCTCCGCGAAGGCCGCACCGTGGAGGTCGTCGGATATAATCGGGCCAGCGCCGACATCGTCGACAAATTTGCGCTGTACGACAAGACGGGCGTCGAACTCGGCGCGGTTCCGCACTAGCCGCGCGGCCCGCGCGGGCTCGACATAGAAACGAAAATTTAATTGCGCGAAGGCCGGGCAGAGAATTTTCCCGGACCGTCCGGATTGGCGGCATCGCGGACGCGCGCGGCGCTTTGCCAGTTTCCGTTGAGGCGCATGTCGGAATTCACCTGCAATGACAGCGTGTGCGGGGCGCGACATTTCGAGAGGGTCGGGCTGGGAGCTCGCGCAATCCTCCGCCGGCCTGTTCAGCACAGCGGCAGCAACTACGGGATTCTCAAAACCATGGGCGTCGGCGATGCCCGAAGCGGGCGAGCGAGCTTCGTCTTCACCAGCGCCGCGAACGGCAATGCGCTCGCGGCCAGGATCATAAGGCAGGCGACGTGGATCGACCGGTTGAAGCCCCTGATCTGATCATCAGGCCCAGCCGATCGCCAGATTCATTTCAGTCCCCACCTGGCGCCCAAGGTGCCGTCCGCACCATCGCCCGCTCGAACAGTTCCGACGCGATCAGCGCCCCGAGCCATTCGCGCACCTGGCGCGGTGCATGAGCTTCAAACCAAGGTGGATCGACGCCCGCGAACTGGCGCACGAACGGAAAGATAGCGACGTCGCTGAACCCGCGCGTCGCGCCTCCCAGAAAAGCCTGATCGGCGATCCGCACGTCCAGATCGGCCAGCATCGCCAGCCCTGCCGCACGATGCTCCACGGGATCGACGCCGTAGCGCCCCCAATATTTATAGCGGTCGAGATGATGTTTGAACGCGCCGTCAAAATCAGCAACCAGCGCCGCGTCGGCGCGCGCGATCCAGTTCTCGGGATCTTTCTGTAGGAGCGCCCAACGCATGATATCGATGCTTTCATCGACCACGATTCCGTCCGCGGGCACGAGAACCGGCACCGTTCCCTTGGGGGACGCCGCCAACATGGCGGCGGGCTTGTCACGCAGAAGCACTTCGCGATGCTCATATGAAACACCGCTCACCAAAAGCGCCATGCGCGCGCGCATCGCGTAGGGGCAGCGGCGGAAGCTGTAGAGGATCGGCAGGCCCGTCATCGTCAGGGCCATAGCCGACCGCCCACACCGCGGTACAGTCCGATGGACAATGGCCCTCGACCGCGACGCCCCCACCCGCTGCCCAATCTGTCTTGGCTCGCCCAAGTTGAATCGGACTGGGTCGGACGCTGGGGAGCGACAATCACAATTGCGTCATATACTCCTACCCGAAGCGGAACCCCGATCCCATGTCCGGGCTTCGGTCTGGAGTTCGCGCATGAAGTCGCGCGCGGGCGTCATCAGCGACCGGGAATGACAGGTAACCAGCCCGATCGGACGCGACGCCTCGGGGGTGTCGAGCGGCCGCCAGGTCAGGTTCGGATCGCTCACCTGCTCGACCGTCAGCCGGGTCAGCACGCTGATGCCGAACGACGCGGCGACGAGCGCCGCCGCCGTCGAGGGGTGCTTGCAATTGAAGAGCGGATCGACCTGGATGTCGGCGGCGCCGAAGGCCCGGTCGATCAGACTGCGCAGGCCGGTATCGGTGGACAGCGCGATGAAGGGCCGATCGCGAAATACCGTCCAGTCGTGACGCGCACTCGACGCCAGCTCGTCATCGCCGCGGCAGGCGAGAACCAGCCGGTCCTGATATATAGCGAGGAAGTCCAGGCTGTGCGTCTTTGACGGCGGCGGGGCGATCCCGATGTCGGCGTCGCCCTCCTCGACCGCGCGATGCACGGGAATTCCTACGTCTTCCCAGATGTCGACGGTCACGCCGGGATGCGTCTGGCAGAAGCGCCGCACCGCGCCGGGCAGCAGGGTCGCGGCGACCGACGGCAGCGTCGCGATGCGGACGCGGCCGGAGCGGCCGTCGACATAAGCCTCAAAATCCGAGAAGGACGCCTCATAGTCGTTGAGCAGTTGTACGGCGATCGGCCGCAGCCGCTCGCCGGCCGGCGTGAGGCGGACATGCCGCGTATCGCGGTCGAACAGCCGCACCCCGATGCGCGTTTCGATCTGCTGGATCGTCCGGCTGAACGCCGGCTGCGACACGCCGAGTTCGAGCGCAGCGTCGCGAAAGCTGGTGGTCGCCTCCAGCTTGAGGAACGCCTCGAGCTGCGGAAGGGTCAGACGCTGGCGCATATTTTTGTCCTGAGCTTTGGTGTGAAGCGACGCTGCGGCGTCATGCTCGATCGTGAGCCCGGAGCGCATCGATTCATATCTTTGATGAGATTGAGCAGCCCGTCGCCTCGGCTATCATAATCGTCACAATCGACTGGCCGCACGGCCAAAGCGGGGGCGAGCATGAAAATCAAGGCTGAAAACTGTGCGGGGCCTACCCTATGACCCCCTTGTTGCAGGGCGTCCGCGTGGTTGAGGTCGGCGCGGTCGTCCTCGGACCGCTTGCCGCCCAGATCCTCGCGGATCTCGGGGCTGACGTTATCAAGGTCGAGCCGCTGAGCGGCGACGTCGCGCGTGAATCGCATCCTCAGGGGGCGAGCGACGGCGCGTTGTTCGTGAACAACAACCGCAACAAACGGATGCTCGCGCTCGATCTCAAGCGCAGCGAAGGTCGCGCAGCGTTCGCCCGGTTGGTCGCCACCAGCGATGTGATGCTGCACAATATGCGCATCGAGGCGGCCGAGCGGCTGGGGCTCGGGTTCGAGGCCATTTCGGCGATCAATCCGCGCATCGTTCATTGCGCTGCGATCGGCTTTGGCCAGCGCGGGCGCTACCGTGATCGACCGGCGTTCGACGACATCATCCAGGCGGCGAGCGGCCTCGCCGGTCTGGCGGCGCAGCAAGGCGGCGAACCGCAGTTCATCCCGACGATATTGGCCGACAAGGTCGCCGCGCTGCACATCGTCTATGCGGTGCTGGCGGCGCTTGTGGCGCGGGCCAACGGCCGCGAAGGAGCAATAGGCATCGAAGTTCCGATGTTCGAGGCCATGGCCTCGTTCGTGCTCAACGAGCATCTGGCCGGTGCGACCTTCGCCGACGACGGCGCGCTCGGCTATCCACGCGTGCTGGCCGCCGACCGACGCCCCTATCGCACTGCGGACGGCTGGATCGCCGTCCTGCCCTATACGGGCGACCAATGGCGACGTTTTCTCGATGAAGTCGGGCGCGGCGAGATATGCGAGCAGGCCTGGTTCGCCGATCCCCGCGTCCGCCAGACGCGGATCGACGATCTTTATGCAATCCTGGCCGAAACGCTGCCGCAGCGCTCGACGGCCGATTGGGTCGCGGCGCTGTCGGCCTGCGACGTGCCGTGCTCCGAGATCAATATGCTCGAAGATCTGCTCACCGATCCGCACCTCGCCGAGGTCGGATTTTTCGATGTCGGCCAAGGCTTCCCGGAAGACATCAGACGGTCGCTGCCGCAGCCGGTGGAATTCGCCGGGGTGTCGCCCGTCGGCAACATCGCGCCGGGCGCAGTCGGCGAGCATAGCCGGATGGTGCTGCGCGAATGCGGGCATAGCGAGGCCGAGATCGATGCGCTCGTCGCCGCGGGCGTCCTTCGCGAAGACACCGCTCGCCGCCGATAATGCTCCATCCGCCATAGAATCCCTCACCGTGGCGTCCTGTTCGGTCGACCCTCACCTTCTGTCCCTTAGCCTTAGGACAGCTACAAGCGCCAAAAACCGGGAAGTTCATGGGTCCAAGTGCCCGGATGCAGCCGCCGATGAGGAGCGGCTCGGCTGGGCCAGGCAGAATTGGGACTTACCGAAGGAGCATGGCCAATGCTGCGTGGACGGCGGTCACCGATGCGCGTCCAGCATCTTGAAGCGGATCGCAACGCCGCCGCCGAGGCCATGTCCAGGTCGAGACTGTCGGCGCTCGTCACGACGCGCTTGCTGATCGTCGGTGCGCCGGGGTTGGTGCGATAGTCGGCGTTCGGTCCGTCGGCGTAGATTTGCGCTTCATAGCGCGTGCCGGGGGCGAGGAACATCGAGCTGTTCCATCCCTCAACCAGTACCCCGTCGAAGCCATATTTTGCGGCGAAGACGTATCGGTCGTCGGCTATGACGATATGCTGCTCGCACGGCTCAGCACCCCCGCGCTGACGACGATCGAGCAAGACACGCTCGAGGCGGGCCGCCGCCTCGTGTCACAGGTGATGGACGCGCATTCCGAGCAGTTTCTCGACTATCTGCCGACGCACCTTATCGCCCGCGAATCCTGCGGCGCCTGACGGACCCTAGATCGCGCCGGCCTTCATCTGCCCGACCGCATAATCGACCGCGCGCGCGGTCAGCGCCATGAAGGTCAGCGACGGATTGACGCACGAGATCGAGGCCATCTGCGCGCCGTCGGTGACGAACAGATTGGCGGCGTCGTGCGCCTGGCTCCATTTGTTGAGGACCGACTGGCGCGGATCGGCGCCCATGCGCGCGCCGCCCATTTCGTGGATCGCATCGCCGGGGACATGCTCGCGCTGCTCGCTCTTCACATTGGTCAGGCCGACCTTGCGCAGCATCGCCTCGCCCTCGGTCCGCGCATCGTTCATCATGCGGATCTCGTTGTCACGGAAGGTGACGTCGAAGCGCATCAGCGGCACCCCGAAGCGGTCGGTCTTGTCGGCGTGCAGGCTGACGCGATTGTCCTCATAGGGCAGGCATTCGCCGAACGCGCCCATGCTGAACTTCCACGGCCCATAGCCGCGCATCGCCTGCTTCATCGATGCGCCGAAGCCGACCGGCGCGGCCGGGTCGCGCCGCGCGCTGCCCTGATAGCCATAGCCGCGTTTGAACCCGATGCCTTCCTCGCCGCCGACGTTGCGGAAGCGCGGGATATAGACCCCGCCCGGACGCCGACCATATTCGATAAAGTCGGTCATGCCCGGGATATCGCCCCAGATGTTGACGCGGAAAATATGGTCCATGACATAGCCGCCGAGCGTGCCGCTGGCGTCGAAATGGCTCTTGCCGCTGCCCGGCGCGCGCGAGTTCATCAGGATCTGCGTCGAGGCGAGCGCGGACGCGCAGAGGAACACCATTCGCGCGGGGATCACCTCGGCCTGCTTCGTGTTGGCGTCGACGACGCGGACGCCGGTCACGCGCTTCGTCTTTGGATCATATTCGAGGTTGGTGACCACCGAATCCGGCCGCAACGTCAGCCGCCCCGTGGCGCGCGCCGCGGGCAGCGTCACCGCCTGCGTCGAGAAATAGGCGCCGAACGAGCAGCCGCGACCGCACTGGTTGCGGAACTGGCATTTGCTGCGGCCCTGGTCCTCCTTGTCCTCGGTCATGTTTGACAGGCGGGTGTGGATCAGCTTGCGGCCTGGCGAGGTCGCCTCGAGCCGTTCCTTCACCCATTTTTCGGCGATGTTCATCTGCATCGGCGGCTGGAATGCGCTGTCGGGAAGCTGCGGCAGATTTTCGCGCGATCCCGACACGCCGATATATTTCTCGACATAATCGTACCAGGGCACAAGGTCGTCATAACGGATCGGCCAGTCGATCCCGACATTTTCGCGCTTGTTCGCCTCGAAATCCTCAGGCGCCCAGCGAAAGCTCCAGCGCCCCCAGATCAGCGACTTGCCGCCGACCGCGGCGGGGCGGATCCAGTAGAATTTGTCGCCCTCGTCATAGGCATAGGGATTGAGCCGATCATTGTTGTAGAATTTCCGGTTCGACGGCGAGACATAGCCATGCTTGGCGATGAAATAGTCGCTATCCATCAGCGCCTTGGGCATCATGTCGCGCGCCGGAATTTCATACGCCGGCTTGCCGTCGAAATCATAATCCTCGCCATGTTCGACCATCACGCCGCGGTCGAGCATCAGGACCTTGAGGCCCTTTTCGGTCAATTCCTTCGCTGCCCAACCGCCGCTCACCCCGGAGCCGATGACGATCGCGTCGAACTTGTCGGTCGCTGCCATGAATAATCCTCGAATATCTGTTAAGCGCGGAGACGGCTGAGCGCCGCGAAGCTGGTCTCGATGTCGGGAAGATAGGGCGCGGGCGACTGATCATTCTCGACATAGAAATGCTTCACGCCGGCGGTCCGGTTGAGCGTGAAGATATCGGCGAAATCGATCACGCCCTTGCCAACGCTGGTCATCTTGCCGTCGGCGGTGCGGTCCTTGACATGATAGGCATAGATGCGGCCCGGCAGACGGGCGATGATCGCCTTGGGGTCCTCGCCCGCGGCGACCGCCCAGAACAGGTCGAGCTCGATCTTGACCAGAGCGGGATCGGTGTCAGCGACCAACATGTCGAACAGGCTGGTGCCGCCGGGCTTTACGGTGAATTCGAAATCATGATTATGATAGGCGAAGCCGAGCCCGGCCTTTTTGAGCTGTTCGGCCCAGCGGCTGAAATTGGCGACCGCGACCTTCCAGCCCTCGGCATTGCGCTGCGCCTCGGCCATCCATGGCAGGACCACCGTGTCGGCGCCGAGCGTCTTGGCCATCTTCACCGATCCATCGAAATCGGAGACGAGCGCGTCATAACCGATATGCACCGAGGGCGAGGTCAGCCCCAGCCGGTCCATCGTCTTGCGGAGCGCGGCATGGTCCATCCTGTCGTAACCGCCGCCGCCATATTCGACCTCGCGATAGCCGATCGCCGCGACCTTCTCGAGCGTGACCATCGGGTCCGCGGCGAACAATTCGCGCACGGTATAGAGCTGGATGCCGATGGGCTTTGCTTTCAAGCTCTTCGCCATCAGCGGCCCCGCCGCCAGCGTCGTCGCCAAGGCCGCACCGCCCGCCATCCATTGCCGCCGGTTGACCATCATGACGAATAGACCTTGTTCACGTTGGAATAGGGAAAAGCGCCGTCATACTGCCCTGGGACGGGCAGATATTCGCGCTCCTGCGTGATGCCGACCTCCGACGTGAAATAGCCGGTGAGCACGAGCTGGCGGAACTTGTCGAAAAAGTCCGCACCGCCCGGAATCTCGTTTTCCATTGCCAGCGTCAGCAGCGCGTCCTGCTGCACGGGCGTCGCCTTGTCGGCGGCGACCTTATAGTCACTCCGGCTGCGCGCCTCGATCGCATCGAGCCCCGCGACGATCGGCTTGCGGTCTGCGGGCGCCGCCCAATCGGCGAGCAGCTTTTCGATGAATTCGGGCACCCCGGCCGCGATCGCACCCGGCGTATCAGTCGTCGGCATCACCCGTTCGCTGAGCGCGGTCATCAGCGCGCGCTGCTGCGCGGTGAACACCGGGGCCGAGGGCGGCCCGTCGCTGATCACCGTCGGGACCGCCACCCCCGCCGCGCGGGCGATCGGCGCGAACAGGGCCGCACCGAACATCGCGGCCATTCCGGCCAGCGCGTCTCTGCGGTCGATCATTTCACCTCTCCCTGAAAATCGCGGCTCTCCGCCGCTTCGGGCAGCGGGCGCACCCAGATGTTGCGGAACGACACCGGCGAGTCATGATCCTGCAGCTGGATCGGTGCGGCGTCGCCATGCGCTTCATAGGTCGCGACCTTGCGCCAGACGGTGCTACCCAGCCACGGCTGGCGGTTCTGCACGAGCACGCCGTTGAGGAAGGCGGTGGCATAGGCCGGGCGCAGCAATTTGCCGTCGGGGCCGAAGCGCGGGCGTTCGAAGATGACGTCATAACTCTGCCACTCGCCGGGCGGACGCGACGGGTTCACCAGCGGCGGCTTCCACGCATAGATCGCGCCGACGGTGCCGTCGGCGTAGGTCGGGTTCCGGTAGCCGTCGAGGATCTGGAGCTCGTAGCGCTGCATGAACCAGATGCCGCTGTTGCCGCGGTCCTGCGAGCTTTTCGTCGGCGGATTGGGCGAACGAAATTCGAGATGGAGCTGTACGTCGCCAAAGCTCTGCTTGCTGACCAGCGCGCTCTCGCCGGCACCCCCGGCGCGCGGCGGCACGGTCATCGCGCCGTCCTTCACCGTCCACGCGCGGCCCTGCGGCTGCCAGGCATCGAGCGACTTGCCATCGAACAGGATGACGGCATCGGACGGCGCCGCGCCCGGGGCCGATCCCGGCGTTACCACCTCGGGCAGCGGCCGGTCGGCGTCGTGCACCAGCCATTTGCCGTCGGGCAGCATCGGCGTATCTTTAAAGCCGGGCTTCTCCTGCGCGATCGCGGTCGACCCCGCGGACATGATCACCATGGCCAGTATGATACGCTTCACCATAATCTCCTTCATGCCGCGTCGATCTCGCGATAGGCGGCGACCAGCCGCTCTTCGCCGGCGCGGCCGTCGATCGAATTGCCGTGTTCCATGCCGATCACGCCGGCGAATTTCTTCGCGCGCAGCCAGCGGACGATATTGCGATAGTTGATCTCGCCGGTCCCCGGCTCCTTGCGCCCCGGATTGTCGCCGAACTGGATATAGGCGATCTCGTCCCAGCAGGTTTGCAGTGTGTTGATGAGGTTCCCTGCCTGGATCTGTTCGTGATAGAGGTCTGCCAATATCTTGATCGCCGGGCTGTTCACGGCGCGTGCGACCGCATAGCCTTGCGGCACGGACGACATGAACACGCCGGGATGGTTCACCAGCGTATTGAGCGGCTCCATCACCATGACCAGCCCATGCGGTTCATAGATGTCGGCGGCGCGGCGCAGCACGTCGATAACGCGCGCGGTCTGGATATCGACCGGCAGCTTGCGGTCCATGAAGCCGGGGACGATCGTCATATGTTTCGAATTCAGCCGCTTGGCGACGTCGACCGACGCGCGGATATCGGCAAGGAAGCGTTCGCGATCGGCATCGTCGGTGCCGCCGAGTTGCGGCCGGAAATCGTCCCACCGCGGCATGCTCGCGACGAACACGCCCATCGTCATGTTCCGCTGCTGCAGCGCGCGCGCCATCGCACTCTGATCGGCGACCGACCGTGTTGCCGCTTCATTGTCCTCCCACGCGGTGAAGCCCTGATCGGCGGCAAAAGCGATCTGCTCGATGCGGCCCCCGCGGCTCGCGAAGCTGCCTTCGTGCGGGGCATAGTTCAGCGAAAAGCGTGCCGCGTTCGACGGCGCAGCGGCGTTCGCGAGCGTCGCTGCTGCGGCAGCCGCGGCGGCACCGCCTGCCAACATTGTCCTGCGCGTCAGACTCATGCAGCTTCACCGGCAAGGACCGCGCGCGATTTGCCACGCTCGCGCAGCCAGATGAAACCGAACACCGCGAGCAAGATGAGCGGCAGAATCGCCAGCCGCTGGAATGACAGCGACGCCGCCGCATCCTCGACCGCCAGCTTTGCAGCACCGGTCAGCGCCGCGAAGGCTTCGGGGCCACCCGCGAACTCGATCTTGGCCTGATCGAACATTGCACCAAGCTGCGGCAGCACGAAGAAGCTGGCGAGCGCGCCCGCCGATCCGACGAGACCCATCGCCCACGATCCGCCGCGCGGATAACGTTCGGCGACCGAGGCAAGCATCGTCGGCCACATCACGCAGACGCCGAGGCCCCAGACGGTAGCGGCGAGGATCGCGGCGACCGGCGACTGCGCCTGGCTCAGCATGAACAGGCCGATCGCGGCGAGCAGGCTCGATACCCAGAGCAGGCCGGGGTTCGTTATCCTGTTGGCGAGCCGCCCCGCGAAATGGCGGAAGATGAACATCAGCGCGTTGACATAGACGAGCAGCAAAATGCCGCGCATGCCGACGCGGTTCGAAAGGGCGACGTCGATCCACTGACCGGGCGCGAGTTCGGACGCCGCGGTGAGGAACATCGCCGCGAACCAGATGAAGAAGCTGGGCCGGCGAAATACCTCACCCACCATCTCGCCGAAGCTGACGCCGCTTTGCTCACGGAGCGGCGGCGGGAAGGTCGTGGTCAGGGCGATCACGACGGTCGCGACGGCCGGGATCATCACCAGCGCCATGATGCCCTGCCACGGCAGCGCCGCCGACAGGAAGAAGCCGGCGAGGCCGCCGACGATGATGCCGCCGGGGAACCATGCGTGGAGGACGTTCAGGCGGTGCGTCGTGTCGTCGGGATAGAGCTGCGCGGTCAGCGGATTGATCGCCGCCTCGGTCAGACCCCAGCCGATGCCGCTGAGCAGCATGCCCGCCCAGACGACCCAATAGATGGTCATGCCGGTCGCGAGATGGCCCGCAGTGACGATCATCAACGGCCCGAGAATGAAGCACAGCCCCGCGCCCGCCAGGCACCGCTTCATGCCGATCTGGTCGAGCAATGCGCTGGCGACGAACAAGGTGATCGCAAAGCTGAGGAACGCCGCGCCGAGCGCGGCGGCGACCAGCTCGCCGGCCTGCAGCGGGGCGATCGGATCGATCCATTCGGCCTTGAGCCCGCTGGCGATCGCGCCGCGGATCGCGAGGCTCGCCGCCGCGGTGAACAGTGCGAGCACACCCAGCCAGAACAACCGGCCCTTGTTCAATGTCGTCATCCTGCGTCCCCTTGATTATTATCTTTTGGCCGTCGTCTTGCGCGCGGTCAGGTCAGTCCCAGCATTTTGCGGTTGAGCGCGGGATCGCTGCCGCCAGCGAAATCGTCGAACGCCCGGTCGGCTTTGCGGATCATGTGCGCGGCGATGAAAGGGGCGCCCTCGCGCGCGCCGTCTTCGGGATGCTTCAGGCAGCATTCCCATTCGAGCACCGCCCATCCGGCATAGTCATATTGCGTCAGCTTCGAGAAGATTCCGGCGAAATCGACCTGCCCGTCGCCGAGCGAGCGGAAGCGGCCGGGGCGGTCGACCCAGTCCTGAAAGCCGCCATAGACCCCCGAGCGGCCGGTCGGATTGAGCTCCGCGTCCTTGACGTGGAACATCCGGATCCGCTCATGATAAATGTCGATGAACTGCAGATAGTCGAGCGCCTGGAGCACATAATGGCTGGGGTCATAGAGGATATTGGCGCGCGGGTGGTTGCCAACGCCCGCGAGGAAACGCTCGAAACTCACACCATCATGCAAATCCTCGCCCGGATGAATCTCGTAGGCAAGATCGACACCCTGTTCCTCGAAGGCATCGAGGATCGGCCGCCAGCGCTTCGCGAGTTCGCCGAACGCCTCCTCGACCAGCCCTGCGGGGCGCTGCGGCCAGGGATAGATATAAGGCCAGGCCAGCGCGCCCGAGAAGGTCGCATGCGCGTTCAGCCCCAGCCGCCGGCTCGCCTTCGCCGCAAGATGGAGTTGCTCGACCGCCCATATCTGGCGCTCGGCGGGTTTGCCGCGCAGCGCTTCGGGGGCGAACGCGTCGAACGCCACATCATAGGCCGGGTGCACCGCGACCAGCTGGCCCTGCAAATGCGTCGACAGCTCGGTGATCTCGACCCCCGCCTCGCGGCAGGTGCCCGATAGCTCATCGCAATAATCCTGGCTTTCGGCCGCAAGCGCCAAATCGATGCAGCGGCTGTCCCAAGTCGGGATCTGGACGCCGACATAGCCCGCATCGGCCATCCAGCGCGCGGCGGAGGGCAAAGTGTCGAACGGCGCCGTATCGCTCATGAACTGCGCGAGGAAAACCGCTGGACCCTTCATGCCGTCCCTCCCTTCGGTGCCAAAATCATTTCGACGTTTCGGCTTTGAGCCACGCGATCAGCGCCGCGCGGCGCGCCGGATCGGCTACCTTGACGACCATACGCGTGCCCGGCACCTTCTTGGTCGGCGCCGCGAGATATTCGTCGAGCTCCTTGGCATCCCAGCGAATTTTCGAGGCCTTGAGCGCGGGGCTGTAGTTGAACCCGGCGACCGATCCGGCCTGCCGTCCAAACAGGCCGTGAAGATTGGGGCCCATCGTGCTTTTACCGCCCGCCTCCAACGTATGACAGGCGCGGCAGCTCGCGAACGCCTGCGCGCCGGGATCGGCGGGGGCCGCTCGCGATGCGGGCGATAGTGCGAGCGCCAGCACAATCAAGACTACGGCTGCCGATGGCAGGGCGACTAAAAATTTCATTAACCTCTCCCGTCTGGCAACAGCCGGTCGGACGATGTAAGCGGTCGCAATCGAATTATGCAAACAAATTTGGAAATTCTTGCCAGGGGAATGCGATGAATACGCAGTCAAAAACACGCTACGGCATGGTCGGCGGCGGCGAGGGTGCATTCATCGGCGCTGTGCACCGGATGGCCGCAGCGATCGACGGCGAGTTTACGCTGGTGTGCGGCGCGTTCAGCAGTGAAGCTGGCCGCAATCGGCGGAGCGCCGCGGCGCTAGGACTCGATTCGGACCGCACCTATGCGACGCTCGACGCCCTGCTTGCGGCGGAAGCAGCCCTTCCCGCGGATGAGCGGATGGAGGCGCTCGCGATCGTCACCCCCAACCATCTTCACGCGCCGATGGCGATCTCCGCGCTCGATGCCGGGTTTCATGTCTTTTCCGAAAAACCGATGGCGCTGAACCTGGCCGAAGCGCTGGCGATCGAGGCGGCGGTTTCGCGGAGCGGCAAGCTCTATGGCCTCGCCTTCGCCTATAGCGGTTATCCGTTGATCGCGGAGGCGCGGGCGCGCGTTGCGCGCGGCGATTTCGGTGCGATCCGGCTGGTGCAGGTCGAATATTCGCAAGGCTGGCTGAGCCTGCCGATCGACCGCGACGGCAACAAGCAGGCCGAATGGCGCACCGACCCGGCGCGCGCGGGCCTCGGCGGCTGCCTCGGCGACATCGGCACCCACGCCTTCCAGCTCGCCGAACATGTGTCGGGGCTTTCGGTCGAGCAGCTGAGCGCCGATGTGACCGCGCACGTACCGGGGCGCCGCCTCGACGACGATGTGGCGGCGCTGTTGCGCTTCGCGGGTGGCGCGCGCGGCGTGCTCAAGGCTAGCCAGGTCGCCGCAGGCGACGAGAACGGCCTGCGCCTGCGCATCCACGGCGAAAAGGGCGGACTCGACTGGTCGCAGATGGAGCCCAACACGCTGACCCTGCGCTGGCTCGACCGGCCGATCGAGGTGATCCGCGCGGGCGGGCCCGGGCTCGATGCGCTGACGATGGCGCAGTCCCGCACCCCCGCGGGCCATCCCGAAGGCTATATAGAGGCGTTCGCCAATCTTTACCGCAGCTTCGGCCGGGCGGTCCGCGCAGGCGCGACGGCCCCGCCCGCGCCCGGCACCGCCGGCTGGTTCCCCGGCATCGGCGACGGCCTCAGGACGATGGCCTTCGTCGAGGCGACGATCGAAAACAGCGGCGGCGACGCGAAGTGGACGTCGTTAGCCGGGATATTGGACGATAGCCGAGCGACGCGAGACGCCTGAACCGCGGCGGCGGCTGCGCGCGGCATAGATGGTGTAGCCGCAGAGCAGGCCATAGAGCGCAAGTCCTTCAACCTGCCAGAATGGCATCGTCGCCATATTGAGCAGGAAGAAGGCGAAATGCGCTGCAAGCAGCTTGAACCGCTCGCCGTGCGCCGACGCCGCCGCGGCGACCATCACCGTCCACAGCGCAATCATCGCCGCGACGCCGAACCAGCCGAGCTCGTAGAGTGTCGCGACCAACGTATTGTGCGGATAGACTTTGAACACGCCCTCCCAGCTTTCCGGTCCGAGGCCGAACAGATGCTGGAGCGGCGTGCCGTCGGACCAGGCATAGATATAGCTGCTCCAGATCAGCGGACGCGCCGACATCACCTGGCGCTCGAGCAGATCGAAGTCGCGCGGCGGTTTGATCAGGCCGGCAGGGTCCGAGAGGAAAGCAGCGAGGTCCGCGAAACTCTCACCGTAAGATAAGGCGGCGACCGAGACGAGCAGCACGCCCGCCACCATGGCGGTGACCGCCATCGACGCGCGCTGGTCGCGCCGCACGCTCAGCGTCAGCCCGGTCAGGAACACCGCCAGCACGAGCGGCGCGAAGGCGAGGATCGTCGTGCGATAGCCTGCGAGCAGAACGCCGAGGAACGTCGCGGCCAGGAACGCCACCCGGACGCCGCGCGGCGCCGACTTGGCGAAGGCGCCGACCAGGAACCCGGTCATCATCGCGACCGAAAAGGCCGCCTCGTGATTATAGCCGCCGATCCAGACCAGCCCGTCGCCATCCTCCGACCCCTTGGGCAGGCCCAACGCCAGCGACAGCGCCTGGAAGACGAGCAGCGGCAGGAACGAAACCATCGCCCAGGTCAGGAAGCGCGCGTCGGGGTCGATGCGTAGCGCCTGGAACACCGCAATCATGATCACGATCAGATAGGCATATTTGACCCCGACATTGATCCCGCCGGCGACGTCGCCGTTCAGCGCCGCGCTGAACAGCGCAAGGCCCACCAACGCATAGACCGGCAGCAGCCATTTGAGCGCCAGATTGGCCGGCCGCACGACGAAGAGCAGCCCGAAGGCAGTCACCCCGATCGAGAGCAGGGCGTTACCCGAAAGCCCGCCCGCAAGCGGCTTGAACATATAGAGGTGATAGGCGCCCGCGGTGTAGCGCATCCATAGCGCCACCACCACGAACGCGCCCGCGACGCTGCCCGCCCGCCGCGCCGCGATGACGAGCGTGACGAGCAGCAGCGCCGTCACCGGCAGCAGGACGCCAAGCCCGAAGGACGGGCCATAAGGCAGCGCCTGCGCGGTCACGGCGCCGCCCGATCAGTCGGCATAATAGGAGCGGTAGGCCTTCAGAAAGGTGCCGCCATCCTCATAACCGGCGCGCTCCTGCTCGCGCACATCGACCAGCGTCAGCACCACGCCCAATATTTCGGCATGGACGTCGTAAAGCCGCCGCAGCGCCACCGACGCCGCCTTCGACGCCGTCTTGCGCCAGCGCACCAGGAACACCACGCCGTCCGCCATGCTGGCGATCACGCGCGCCTCGTCGACCGGCAGCACCGGCGGCGTGTCGAGGATGACCAGATCGTAACGGTCGCGCACCTGCTCGATCAGTTCGGCCAGCCGCGGGCTCTCAGTCAGCCCGAGGCCTTGCGAATCGAGCCGCTGCGGCAACAGCCACGCGTCGGACAGGCTATCCTTGACGATCGCCTGTTCGAGCGTTGCCTGACCCGCAAGCACTTCGTCCAATCCCAAGATCACATTGTCGGTGAACTGGCGGCTGGAGGCGCGGCGCCGCGCATCGACGTCGATCAGCAGCACCTTGCCGCCCGCCGCCGCCATCGCGCGGGCGAGGCCCATCGCAGTGGTCGTCTTGCCCTCACCCGGCACCGCCGAGGTGATCGCGACGACACGGATCGGTTTCGCCGCCTCGGCGAACTGGATGGAGGTGCGCAAGGTGCGGAAGGCTTCCGCATAGGTCGATTGCGGCCGCTTGATCAGCAACTCCGCGGGCGGGGCTGGCAGCCCCGCCTTGCGATAGCCCGGCAGCGTGTTGGCATCGGGAATCGCGGCAAGCGTTGGCAGCCCCAGTGCATTCTCGATCGCATCGCTCGTCTCGAGCCCGCGTTCGAGCAGCTGCAACAGCACGACGAGCAGCACGCCGATGCCCAGCCCGCCGACCACGGCCATCGCCGCATAGACCAGCATGTTGGGCGAGCTCGGTGCGCCGGGCACGCGCGCGCGGCTGACGATATAGGCGTCGCTGCGCTCCAGCCCCGACTGCGCAACCGTCTGACGATAGCGGTCGAGGAACGCCTGATAGAGCGTCCGTGCCGATTCGGCGTTGCGCTCCAGTTCATTGAGCCGCACCGATGCCTCATTGTCGCTGGCCAGCTTGCCCTGCGACTGCGCCACCGACCCCGCCAGCGAACTCGCGCGCTGGTTGGCGATGCTCGCCTGGATCGAGGCGTTTGCGACGATGCGCTGCACCTCGGCAGCGATCTGCTGATCCGCCGCGCGGAGCTGGTTCTGCGCGCGGAGCAGATCGGGATGGCGCGGACCATAGCGCTTTTCCAGACCCGCGACTTCGCGCCCGACCTCGGCGCGCTGCGCACGCAATTGGCTGACGACGGGGGAATCGAGTGAATCGCCAAGCTCCTCGCCGCTCCGTCCGCCATTGAGCTGCGCGCGCGCAGCCGACAATCGCGCCTGCGCCGCGGCATTTTCGGCCTTGGCCTGCGCGAGCTGGGTCGAAAGGCCCGACAGTTCCTGCTGCGTCACCGTGCTCGCCTCCGAAACGGCGAAGAGGTTGTGCGCGGCGCGATAGTCGGCAACTTCACGCTCGGCGCCGACCACCTGCGCGCGCAAATCCTGGAGCCGTTGCTCAAGGAAGCCGCGCGCGCGGTGCGTCGCCTCGGTCTTCGCCCCCGTCTGGCCCGAGACATAATTGTCGACCAGCGCGTTCGCGATCTGCGCCGACTGCACCGGCGTCGCGCCCTCGAACGAGACGCTGATGGCGTAGGAAAGCCCGTCGCGCTTGACCGTGAGGCCGCTCAGAATTGTGCCGATCGCACGCTGACGCCCGATCAGATCGGGCTGTTTCGCGGGCGCGCCCTGCCCCGCCGCTTCGTTGAACGCGGGGTCGCGATCGAGCTTCAGCCGGTCGACCACCCGCCCGATCAACTCGGGCGAGCGCAGGACCTGCACCTCGGTGTCAACCGCCGCCGAATCGGGATCGGTCGTCGGAATCACCGAATCGACCTTGATCACCTGCTCGGCGGTACGCTCGAGCGCAACCTGCGCGGTGGCAAGGTAACGCGGCTCGGCGACGAGATAGGCGGCCGCGGCGACCACGATCGCCGCGAGCATCGCCGCGCATAAGATCATCCAGCGTCGGCGCACCACGCCGCCGACGCGCCGCAGGTCGATCAGCGCGCCGCGATCGACCTGCGGGTCCGTTTCCCTCTGGGGCGGCGCACGCCGTACCATTGCGTCCATATTATGCGGCGGCCAGGAAAGCGCGCACCGCGGGCGCGATGTCGGGCCGGGCGAGCGCGAGCGCGAGCGTCGCGGTCACGAAGCCGCCCTTGTCGCCGCAGTCATAGCGCTTGCCATTGAAGGTGACGCCGTGGAACGGCTGCTGCCCGATCATCCGCGCCAGCGCGTCAGTGAGCTGGATCTCGCCGCCCGCGCCCTCTTCCTGATTGCCGAGCACGTCCATCACCTCGGGCTGGAGGATATAGCGGCCGATGATGGCGAGCCGCGACGGCGCGACGTCCGCCGCAGGCTTTTCGACCAGCCCCTTGACCTCGGTGATCGCCCCGGCGCGCGCGCCCGGGGTGATGATGCCATATTTATGCGTGTCTTCGGCCGCCACTTCCTCTGTGCAGATCAGATTGCCGCCGAGTTCGGCATGCGCGTCGACCATCTGCTTGAGGCAGCCGGGCGCGCCGACCATCAGATCGTCGGGGAGCAGCACCGCGAAGGGTTCGTCGCCGATCAGGCGGCGCGCGCACCAGACGGCGTGGCCGAGCCCAAGCGGCTCCTGCTGCCGCACAATCGCGATGTCGCCGGGCGAGGGCCGCGTGCCATCGAGCGCGGCGAGCGACTTGCCGCGCCGCGCCATCGCTTCTTCCAGCTCGAACGCATGATCGAAATGATCCTCGATCAGGCTCTTGCCGCGGCTGGTCACGAAAATGAACTGCTCGATACCCGCCTCGCGGGCCTCGTCGACGGCATATTGGATCAATGGCCGGTCGACGACGGGCAGCATCTCCTTCGGCATGGACTTGGTCGCCGGAAGGAACCGGGTTCCAAGGCCGCCAATGGGGAATACGGCCTTGCGTACTTTTCGCATCTTTTCACCCTTTTCTGGTCGCTGGGTTCCCCCCCCAATTACCAGCATTCGGATTTGTCGACACGATCGCCGCGTGCCGACAGCGCGCGATCTGCGCCTTTACGCTGCATTGCAGCAAGAGCCCGTCGTCGAAGCGTGTCCAAACTGCGCCCGGACCGTTAGAGCTTTGGAGGTGTCCCAGCAAAGGACACTCCCCCCGGCACCGAGCCGCCGCCGCGCGAGCGGACCAGCGGCGTGCCCGGCGGCACCTGGATATCGTGCGACCGGACGATGATCTTTGCCGCCCCCTTGTGCACGTCGAAAATCGGCCAGCCGCGATCGCTCTTCACGATCAGATGATCGATGGTGATGACGAGCGGTTCCCCGCCCGGCGCGGCCATGATCGCGAAATGGGTGGTGTCGCCGATCCCGCCAATCTTGACCGGATCGAGGCTGGTGAGCCGCGTCGCGCGCATGCTCGTCCAGAGCCGGAAGTTACGCGCGTTGCGACCACTGACGCAATCGTCGAGCAATGTCTCGCTCGATTTCAGGTCGAACCCCCCATCGCTATTGTCCCAGGCCGCGCATTGGCGGAACAGCATCCGCTTATTGCCGCGCTCGGTCGAAAAGCC
This sequence comes from Sphingopyxis fribergensis, assembly GCF_000803645.1. NCBI lineage: Bacteria > Pseudomonadati > Pseudomonadota > Alphaproteobacteria > Sphingomonadales > Sphingopyxidaceae > Sphingopyxis > Sphingopyxis fribergensis. Next base: position 3,401,234 of record NZ_CP009122.1, read on the forward strand.
GTCGCCGTTCCAATATTTCTTCGCCGCGCGCTTCCACCGAAAGCCGCGCATGACGCAGCGCTCCATCCGGAAGTCGTGGGCGGTGCCGTCAAAGGCGATGCCGACCGGCAGATCGGTTGCGCCGGTGGTCAGCATGCCGCTTGCGCTGACGTCCGCGATCACGCCGTCGTGGCTGTCGTAGCGAATGCGCGCAAAGCCGCGTTCGAGATCACTCGCCCTGGCGTCGCGTACACGCAGCCCCACGCAGCCCGCGGGCGCCTGCTTGAGTGCCGCGCTATTTTCGATCACGCGGTAGCCGCCTTCGACCCGGATATCGGATATTTGGACGTCGTGAACCGGCTCGCGGATCACGAACAGGCCGTTGCCGACGTCGCGCGCATGCACGCCCCGATAGGCGGCGCCCGAGCGCACGAAATAGACCGGTTCGCGCTCGGCGGCGATCGGAACGCGCGCTGCAACGCGGGAGGAGGTGTCGGCCATGCCGCCGCGTAAGCGAAGACCCAAGACCACGCGAGCGCGCTGCGGCGCCGCGTGGCGCGGCCGCGATCAGTGCAGCGCGGGGGCCGCGCCCGCAAACCGGCGCACGAAACCGCTGAGCGGCTGGCGACAGACAAGCCGGGTCCGGCTGAATCGGCGGAAACCCGCCTCGCCATGATCGGTATTGAGTGTCATGCCCGCGTCGGCCTTCACCGCCGACGGCACGCGCCCGTCGATCGCGATCGCGGAGGACAGCGTGCGCGCGAGGATGTGTCGGCGCTCGGCGGCGTCGCGGCCGAAATAATAGATGGCGAGCGGCGGCGGGCGGCGGTGGATCGTGGCGATCGCATCGTCGATCCGCGCATAATTGCGCAGCGGCAGGATCGGCCCCGGACTGTCCTCCTGCATCACCAGCATGTCCTCGCTGGCGTGGCGGACGATGTGGAGCGGCATCGCCGAGCCCCGCGGCTGCGCCGTCATCACCTCGCCCCCGCGCACGCGCGCGTCGTCCAGGAGCCGCGCGACCCGTTCCTGCTCGGCGTCGGTCAGAACCGCCGCGTTTGCCTCCGGCCGCATCGCCGCGCGCCACAGCCAGTCGGCGATCGCCTCCTCCTGCTCTTCGGGCACGAGCAGATAGTCGGGGGCGAGCGGCACCCGCCCGCCGTTGATGCGCTTGCACGCGATGATGGTGTCGGAAGCCTTGGCGAAATCGGCCGAGCGCCCAAGGATCACCGGCGATTTATCCGAGCGCGCGATCGTCACCCCATCGCCGTCCTGCGCTTCGCTCGTCACGAGCAAATCAAAGGCGAGCTTGGCAAAGGCGCCGTCGGGCGCGACCGCCAGCTCGAGCGGGTCGAAGAAATCGGGCACCAACTCGCCGATCAGCCGACCGAGGTGCGGCGAGCCGGGGTCGAATGTCAGTGTTACCCGATTGCCCGCCGCAAGCGCGCTGGCGATGATGCTCGCCGTCTGGAGTAGCGGCAGCGATGCCGGCGCCGCGATGCCGATCACCCCGATCGGCAGATATTCGACATAGTCGCCGGACCCGCCGAGCCGCGCGAGCAGTCCGCGTGCGCTGTCAGGGCGCATCCAGCGGGCGACGCGGTCCATCGCCCCCCGCAGCGCGGCCAGCGCGGGTGCCACTTCGGTAAGCTTTGCCGAATCAATATCTTGATTTGCCTGGTCGGCCGCGAGCGCGACGCACAGGGCATGGCCGTTTTTTTCGATCATCAGCATCGCGCGCCGCAACCGATCGCGTCGCATCGCCAGCGACACCGGCAAGTCGGCGAAAAATGCCGCGCGTTGCGCTTCCAACATCCTACCCATCCCACAGCTTATCGTGGTCAACTTCTACTCCGTCGCTGACACGTGGCAAGATCAAGTCGAAGCGTTTCGTCGCATTGCAGCCAAATTGCCTGATGGTCGTTTAGGCAAAGCCGCGAATTACCGGCTTCTTATCTGTTTCAAATATATTGCGTTTTTTCATCTTGTTCCATTTTGGGTCGGCCGCATGGCGCCGATCATTTCGCCTTTCAATTTGCTCTATTCAAAGCGGGCGCGTTGACGCCCCCGCCTCCAAAAGGCGATTGTTCGCAAGTGCAGCAAAAAGCCGACTTCATATAAATAGGAGCAACGCGTAATGCGTATCGTAATGATCGGGTCCGGCTATGTCGGGCTGGTTTCGGGCGCGTGTTTTGCCGATTTCGGCCATCACGTGACCTGCGTCGACAAGGACGCGGACAAGATCGCCCGGCTTCAGGCCGGCGGCATTCCCATCTATGAGCCCGGTCTCGACGATTTGGTCGCGCGCAACGTCGCGGCGGGCAATCTGACCTTCACCACCGAGCTGTCCGAGGCGGTCGGCGCCGCCGACGTCGTGTTCATCGCGGTCGGCACCCCCAGCCGCCGCGGCGACGGCCATGCCGACCTGTCCTACGTCTATGGCGCGGCGCGCGAGATCGCCGGGGCGCTCGGCGGCTTCACCGTGATCGTCACCAAGTCCACCGTGCCCGTCGGCACCGGCGACGAGGTCGAACGGATCATCCGCGAATGCAATCCGGTCGCCGAATTCGCCGTGGCCTCCAACCCCGAATTCCTGCGCGAAGGCGCCGCGATCGAGGATTTCAAGCGCCCCGACCGCGTCGTGATCGGCATCGAGGACGAACGCGCGCGCGCGCCGATGGAGCGCGTCTATCGCCCGCTGTCGCTCAACAAGGCGCCGATCGTCTTCACCCGCCGGCGCACCAGCGAGCTGATCAAATATGCGGCGAACGCCTTCCTCGCGATGAAGATCACCTACATCAACGAGATGGCGGACCTGTGCGAACAGGTCGGCGCCGACGTCCAGGAAGTCGCGCGCGGCATCGGGCTCGACAACCGGATCGGCGCCAAGTTCCTGAATGCCGGACCCGGCTACGGCGGCTCCTGCTTCCCCAAGGATACGCTTGCGCTAATGAAGACCGCGCAGGACCATGATGCGCCGCTGCGACTGATCGAGGCGACGATCGCGGTGAACGACCAGCGCAAGCGCGCGATGGGCCGCAAGGTTCTCGCGGCGATGGATGGGAATGTTCGCGGCCAGACTGTCGCGGTGCTCGGGCTCACCTTCAAACCCAATACCGACGACATGCGCGACGCACCGTCGATCGCGATCATCCAGGCGCTGCAGGATGCGGGCGCCAAGGTGCGCGCCTATGACCCCGAGGGCATGGAAGCGGCCGCAGCGGTGCTGAAGGACGTGGAATATGCCACCTCTGCTTACGCCGCGATCGAAGGCGCCGCCGCAGCGGTGATCGTCACCGAATGGGACGCGTTCCGCGCGCTCGACCTGCCGCGGATCAAGGCCGCGATGTCCGCGCCGGTGCTGGTCGACCTGCGCAACATCTATCCGCCCGCCCAGGCCGAAGAAGCGGGCCTGCGCTACGTCGGTATCGGTCGGCCGGACAAAGAGCGCGAAACCCCGAGCGAAAGGCAAGCCGCGTGAGCGATGACAGCCCCATTTTGGTAACCGGCGCTGCAGGCTTTATCGGCCATGCGGTGTCCGAGCGGCTCCTCGCGCGCGGCGAGCGCGTGATCGGGCTCGACAATTTCACCGACTATTACGACGTCGCGCTCAAGAAAGCGCGCGTCGCGCGGCTGACGGGCAATGTGGGCTTCCGGCTGATCGATGGCGACATCGCCAGCCCGGGGTTGGTCAGCGAACTGGTCGAGGCGAACGGCGTGCGCCGGATTGTCCACCTCGCGGCGCAGGCGGGCGTGCGCTACAGCATCGAAAACCCATTCGCTTACGAGCATAGCAACCTCAAAGGCCATCTCGCGGTGCTCGAGGCGGCGCGCCACGCGGGCCATATCGAACATCTTGTCTATGCCTCGTCGAGCTCGGTCTATGGCGAGCGCCCGCTCGGCGGCACCGGCTTTCGCGAGGACGAGCCGTGCACCGATCCCGTCTCGCTCTATGCCGCGACCAAGCGCAGCTGCGAGTTGATGAGCCAGAGCTATGCGACGCTCTATGGCCTGCCGCTCAGCGGACTGCGCTTCTTCACCGTTTATGGCCCGTGGGGCCGGCCCGACATGGCCTATTATGGCTTCGCCCAGAAGATCCTGCTCGGCCAGCCGATCGAGGTGTACGGCGAGGGCCGGATGGCGCGCGACTTCACCTATATCGACGACATCGTCGACGGCGTCGTCGGCGTGCTCGACAAGAAGCCCGCAGCCAGCGAGCACCGGCTGCTCAACATCGGCGACTGCAATCCGGTCGGGCTGATGGACATGATCGCGACGCTCGAACGCGCGCTTGGGCGTCCGGCGATCAAGCTGATGCGGCCGATGCAGCCGGGCGACGTGACCGCGACCTATGCCGACATCTCGGCGATCAACGCACTCACCGGATACAGCCCGAAGGTATCGCTCGCGCAGGGGATCGAGCGCTTCGTCGACTGGTATCTGGGCGAAATCGAAAATGGTGGAAGAGGGCCGATGGCAGCGGTGGCCTGAGCCGGAAAATCCGGCCGGGCGCTAATGGAGTTTAAGAATGCTGCAACGGACAAATGTATCTTCCAGCGATCCCGCGGGATCGCCGATCATCTGCGTGACCGGCCTCCGCGGCTTTCCGCATGTGATGGGCGGGATCGAAAGCCATTGCGAGGAACTGCTTCCGCGCATCAAGGCGCTTTGGCCCGCGCATCGCTCGGTCGTGCTCGGACGCGCGCCCTATCTGCCCGAGCCGGTGGGCGAACATCGCGGCGTTGAGATCGTCGGCATCCCCTGCCCGCGTTCGAAAAATCTCGAGGCGGTGGTGTCAACCTTCCTCGCGGTTCTCGATGCCAAAAAGCGCGGCGCCGGCCTGGTCCACATCCATGCGATCGGTCCGGCTTTGTTGGCGCCGCTCGCCCGGCTGCTCGGTTTGAAGGTCGTCGTGACGCATCACGGCACCGACTATCACCGCGCAAAATGGGGCCTGCTTGCGCGCAGCGCTCTGCGCGCTGGCGAGTGGCTGGCGCTGAACTTCGCCGATCGCGTCATCGCGGTTTCGCCCTCGCTCGCCGCGCAATTGAAGCAAAGCTTTCCTGAGCGTGCCCACACTGTCACCTATATTCCCAATGGCACCTCCGACCTGCCCGGCGATGCCGATCCCGCGCTCGTCCTCGAACGACTGGGGCTCGACGATGGCGATTTCCTCCTCGCGGTCGCGCGGCTGGTTCCCGAGAAGGGCCTGCACGACTTGATCCATGCCTATGAACAGTCGAACTGCACCGCCAAGCTGGTGATCGCGGGTTCGGCCGATCACGAGAGCGAGTACGCGCGCGACCTGCTCGCGCGCGCCAGCGACCGCGTGATCTTTGCCGGCGTGCAGTCGCGCGCAACGCTGAGGTGCCTCTATGAGCGCTGTGCGATGTTCGTGATGCCGTCCTATCACGAAGGCCTGCCGATCGCGGCGCTGGAGGCGGCAAGTTGCGGCGCGCGGATGCTGCTCAGCGATATCCCCGCCAATCTCGACATCGGACTCGATCCGCAGAATTATTTCCCCGTCGGCGATGTCGCCGCGCTCACCGAACGGCTGAATGCGGATAGCGCCGACTTTCAGGTCGACGCCGACAGCGTCCGCGCGCGCTTCAGCTGGGACAAGGCGGCCGAGGATACGCTCGACGTCTATCGCGCCGCGCTCGCGCCGCGCCGCGTACCCCCGCGTCCGTCCAACACGCCCGGCACTTTCGTCGAAGGCTAGATGCGGAGCTGGGCGACCACGTCCGCCCGGTCCGCCGCATCGATACTCCCGCTGATTTCGATACCGGCATCGGTCCGCTTCGCGCGGGCGATCAAAGGCCGCCACGCATTCTCCCGCCATTGCCAGCTACGGATGCGCCAGCGGCCCGGTCCGTCGGAATCGATCGCCAGCGTCGGCCGGCCCGTCCGCTCGGCGTCGCTATCGCCTTTCGCGGTGCACGCGCTGCTGGTGGCAGCGGCCCCGATCGAAGCCAGGAGCGTCCGTCGATCCATCGCAATAACCTCCTACATATCCATCACGGCGCCGCGAGCTTCTCCGGCACTGTCTGGAGCGCGCGCGTCGAGTTGCGGCCGATCACGCGCTTGATCACCGCCTTGCCCAGCCGCTGTCCGGGCAGTTCGACCAGCTTGTACGTCATAAAAGCAAGAACGTAGGTCACCGGTATCACGACGGCGCCCGTCAGAGCGAACCGCCCGACGGCGCCAAGCCCGATGCCGAACTGCCCGATCACCGCCGCCGCGACGGGCTGCAATATCAGCAGGTGGATCAGATAGGTGCCGTAGGAAAGCTCGCCCAGCCAGAAGAAGGGCCGACGGCCGAGAAGGCGCGAGACCCAGTCGATCAGCCCGAGCGAGCGCAAATGAACCAGCGCGAAAAAGCCGAGAACGAGCAGCTCGCGGATCGCGAAATGGAGGAAATCCTGTTCGCCCCCGATCGGGATCGCCGCGAGCAGCATCGCCGCCCCGAGGCGGGCCCATAGCTGCGCGCGGCTCGCATCGCGATCGACGGCGATCAACATCCCCGCCAGAAAGAGCTGGAGCTTGAGCGCCAGGAAGGACGGCATCGGAAACTCGAGCCCCGCCGCCCCGGCGATCATCGCGACAATGACGCCGCCAACCGCGGCGACCAGCGCCGACGGCACCCAACCGATCCGCTGGCCGAGCAGGATCAGGAAGGGAAAGAGCAGGTAGAATTGCATCTCGAGCCCAAGGCTCCAGTCGGGCAGCGGCGTACGGAAAGCATAATCGGGGAGTAGTCCGAACAGGAAGGTCAAATGCAGCGCGATGTTGGTGAGGCTGCCATCGGTATAACGTTCGCGCGGCTGGAGGTCTTGACCGAGGAAGGTGTCGATAACGACGCGGTCGGCATAGATCAGCGGCCCCGCGATCAGTGCCGCCGCGAGGGTGACGTAAAAGAGCGGCGCGAGCCGAAAGAAGCGGCGCGTCCAGAAGGCGGCCCAAGTGGCGGGCGCGTTCCAATCCTCGCTGCCCGCGCGCAGCCGGTACTGGAACATCATCAGAAAGCCCGAAAGCAGGATGAACAGGTCAACGCCGAGATCCGGCTTGCTCACCAAGGGCAAGCGAAAACCGGTCAATATCATCATATGCCCGATGAGCACCCAGAGCGCCGCGACACCGCGCAGGCCGTCCAGACACTCGACTCGCCGAATGTCCATTTCACACCTCCGCAATCGTTCGTCGATGCCCGCCTTGATAGACGCATCGCAGGGCGAAACCACCGCGCGGGGCCAGCTAATCGGCCAGCCGCCCCGCCGGGGCGACGAAGCGGGGCGGCTTGTGTGCACTGCAACAAATGCCCGTGGTAAGAGTATTTCCGAGGCGAATTCCGCCCCCAATTCCAGCGAGGAAAAATGCTGCACAGAAAGCGGATATTGTTCGCGATCAACTCGCTCGCGGGCGGCGGTGCCGAGCGCGTGCTCGCCACTTTGCTCGGCGGATCGACCCCGTGGCGCGAGCGTTACGACATCCACCTCGCGCTGCTCGACGACGAGCCGCGCGCCTATGACGTGCCCGAATGGGTCGAGGTGCACCAGCTCGATGCCCGGCACAAGTTGCTGCCGAGCCTGACCCAGCTTCGCGCGCTCGTCGGACGGCTTTCGCCCGATGCGACACTCAGCTTCCTCACCCGCGCGAATGTCGCCAACGCCTGGGCGATGGCCGGGCGCGGCCGGCCGTGGCTGATCAGCGAGCGAGTCAATACCAGCGCGCATCTGGGCAGCGCGCGCGCCGCCAAGGCAATGGTTCGCATCGTCTATCCGCGCGCCGCGCATGTCATCGCGGTGTCCGAAGGCGTGGTCGATGATCTCGCGGCCAATTTCGGCGTCGCTCGTGCGCGCATGTCGGCGATCGCCAACCCGGTCGACCATGAGCAGATTGCCAAACTCGCGGCCGAACAGCCTAGCTTCACGCCCGCCGGGCCCTATATCGTTGCGGCCGGACGGCTGATGCCGAACAAGAATTTTCCCCTCCTCCTGCGCGCCTATGCCGAGGCCGCGCCGCCGGAACGCCTCGTCATTCTGGGCGAAGGACCTGAGCGCGGCGCGCTTGAGGCGCTCGCCGCGTCGCTCGGTATCGCCGATCGCGTTGACATGCCCGGCTTCGTCGCCAATCCCTTTGCGGTGGTCGCGCGGGCGCGGGCCTATGCTATGCCCTCCAACGCCGAGGGTTTCCCCAACGGATTGGTCGAGGCGATGGCGTGCGGGCTGCCCGTCGTCGCGACGAATTGCGCCTCGGGTCCGTCGGAGATTCTGGCCGACCGGGCGCGCGAGACGATCACCGGCGCGATCGATGTCGACGCCGGCGCGCTGGTGCCGACCGACGATGTGCCAGCCTTTGCCGTCGCACTTGGCCGCGTCCTCGCGGAGCCGCGCCGCAGCCTGTGCGGCGCGCGCGCGCGCGAACGATCGCGGGCGTACGGCGTTGAACAGGCCGCCAGAAATTATTGGGCGCGGATCGAGACAGCGCTGGCCGCGCCGTCCGCCGCGCCCGAAATCAGAGAAATTGTAACAGCACGTCCGGGAGTAAGGTCATGAAATTCTATGTGCAAATCGCGCTGGCGGGGGCGCTGGCGGCGCTCGGCGGGTGCGCCGGGCAGACCCCCCTCGCGGGCAGCGGCGCGGCGCCACCGCCCGCCGAGGCGTTCCGCCTGTCCTCGGGCGACAAGATCAAGGTCGCGACCTATGGCGAAGAGACGCTCACCGGCGATTTCGAGATATCGCCCGCCGGCACGATCGCCTTCCCGCTGATCGGCGAGGTCAAGGCGGCAGGGCTCCAGACCGAGGAGCTTTCGAAGGAAATCGAGGCCAAGCTTGGCGACGGCTATCTGCTCAATCCGAAAGTCTCGATCCAGGTCGCGAGTTTCCGCCCCGTCTATATTCTCGGCGAGGTGAACAAGCCCGGCGAATATCCTTACACCCAAGGGCTCACCATCCGCGGCGCCGTCGCCAAGGCCGACGGCTTTACCTATCGCGCCAACGAGAAACGCGTCTTTCTGAAGCGTGCGGGCGAAGCGGGCGAGCAGGAATATCCGATGACCGCCGATTTCGCTGTCCTTCCCGGCGACACGATCCGTTTCGGCGAGCGCTATTTCTGATGGACATGGCCACCGCATCGCTCGCGCCGGTTCCGTTCGAGGAACCCATATCCGACGAGAGCGGCAAGCCGCATCTGCGCGGCTGCCCGGTGAGTTTCGCCAAATTGAAGGCGCTGCTCGCCGCCGATCTCTATCGCTATGCCGGGCGCGTCAGCTTCGGCGCCTTCGCCAAACATTATGCCTTCACCCCGGGATATAAATATACGGTGCTGATGCGTACCACCGGCTGGCTCAAGCTTAAGCCTGCCAAGGCGTTCGGCCTCTATCCCTTTGCCAAATGGATGCTGCTGCGCGCGCGGTACAAATATGGCTTTGCGATCCCCGAATATATGGAGGTCGGGCCGGGCCTGTTCCTCAACCGCTTTGGCGGTTTCTATTTCCACGGCGACACGGTGCTGGGCAGCAATGTCAACATCACCCACGGCGTCGTACTCGGCTATATGAACCGCGGCAGCCGCCGCGGCGCGCCGGTGATCGGCGACCGTACCTTCCTGGGGTCGGGCGCGAAGGTGATCGGTGGGATCCATGTCGGTGCCGAGGCGGCGATCGGCGCCAACGCCGTGGTGACCAAGGATGTGCCCGAACGCGGTGTCGTGGGCGGGATCCCCGCGAAGCTGCTCTCCGACCAAGGATCCGACGGCTATATCAACCGCCTTGCGCCGCCCGAATTGCTCGCCGCCTGCGAGGGGGCGCTCTACGGCTCGCGCGCAGCCAAATCCGCCTGATCGCTCGCGTCACAAGCCCGAGAAAGTGAGGCCGACCGAGACGCGATTGTCGGAAAATTCCCGCCCCGGCGTCGCCCCCCAGCTCGACTGGGTGCGGCGCTGGACGTCGAAGCGCAGCGCCATCCGCTTGCTCACCAGATAGGAGGCGCTGCCGCGCCACGTCCAGCGATCGTCCTGCCGGTCGATATTGTTGAAGTCGCGCTTTTCCAGCTCGCCCCCGGCGCTGAGGATCAAGTTGCGCAGCAATTCGTAATCGGCGCGCAATGTCATATTGGTCGCTAGATAACCGGTCGCGCCATTGACGCCGGTTTCGCGGATGCCGCGATCGACCGTGCCGGTGATCGTCACCAGCGGGGTCAGGAAATAAGCGAGCTCGCCGCGCACCAGAAAACCTGAGACATCCTCGAACTCCGCCGGGCGATAATCCTGATGAAGATAGCCGAGCCGCAGTGCGCCACGCGCCTTGCGCCCGATTTCGAAGCTGGCGCCTGCGGCGAGGTCGAAACCCGTCGAATCGCGCGCCGCGACCGGGCCAATGCGCTCGCGATAATCGCGCTTGTTGACCGATCCGGCGACGAACAGCGCGACGCTTGGGCTCAGCGCATATTCGCCGACCGCGCTGCCGGTGTAAGTCGTGTGATCGCGGAAATCCTGGTCGATCGGCGTATCATCGGGGGTCACGCTGTCCCCATAATTGCGGTTTTCGACATCGAGCACGCCGCGCACACGAAGCCGGTTGAAGACATGCGTATAGGTCGCGGTCCCGCCGCTCTGTGTGAACCGGATCGGCCGGTCCGCTTGCGTCGGGCTGTCGGGAGAGACGCGCTCCTGGCTGTAGCGCCCGTTGCGCAGCATGATGTTCAGCGTGTTCGACCTGCTGATCGTATAGAGCGCGCCCGCATTGACCGAATATTGCGTGGCGTTCTCGCTCGCGCGGCTCGCGTAGCGCAGCAGGTCGAGCTCGCCGTCGAGCGACAATTTGAGGTTCGGCGAGGGCCGCACCAGCGAAAACTTCGGCCGGATGCGCAGATAGGCGTCGCCGATCCGGTCGTTTTCCTGCGCATAGAGATTATCGTCATAACCCGCGCCGATCGCCATGCGTGGCATCAGTTCGAGCACGCCGAGCTCGATCGGTTCAGGCGTGTAATCGGGGCGGCGGCGCTCGAGCACTGCGACATTCCGATCGCGGCCGAAGCTGTTTTCGGTCGACACCGAGCCGAGCCCGTCGGTCGCATCCGATTGCTGGGCATGCGCGGACACCGCGAGGCCGCAGCTGCCGAGCAGCGCAAAGGTGATCGCGCGCTTCATCGGTGAGCCAGCGTCACGAGGATCGGGACATGATCCGACCCGGTCGCAGGCAACCGGCGTGCCGACACCAGACCCCAATCTGGCCCGGCATAAAGCTGGTCGATCGGCAGCACGGGAAAGGCGCGCGGCCAGCTGGGCAGCGCGCGCGTCATGCGGGTGAGCGGGGCGAGCGCGCGGTCTTGCTCACGCATCGCCGCGGCCCAGGGGGTGAGGTTCATGTCGCCTGCAACGATCAAGGGGCCGCGTTCGATCCGCGTCAGCGCACGCGCCACATCGCGTCTGCGCACCGCCTGATCGCGCGAGGTGGGCCGCGGATAGTGGAGCGTGACCACGGTAAAGGGTTGCCCCCCGGGGCCGACGATCCGCGCCCATAGCATCGCGGGGCCGAATTTTTGCCCCTTCGCGTCCTTCAGGAAATAATCGCTGTCGGCGATCGGCCAGCGCGAGAAGATCGCGAGGTCACAGTTCGCCGGGCATTTTGTCGCATAGGCAAAATGCTGGTTCAGCGCCGCGAGCATCGGACGGAAGTCGCCGTCCACCTCCTGAAGCATGACGACGTCGGGCTTGGCATCGATGATCGCCTGCGCGGTTTCGGCGGGATCGGCGTTGCGGGTCCAGACATTGTGAGTGAGCAGGCGAACCGGCGTCGCGCCTTCTTGCGCGGCCGGAATTTCGCGCGTCAGTTCCGGCATCACGCCGATGGCAACGGGCGTCAGGCCAAGCAAGGCCACGACGGCGGTCGAGCGCAAGCTTCGCCGCGCGAACAGCAGCCCCAGCAAGACCGCGCCCCCAAACAGCGGCAGGAACGAGGCGAGCACGTCGAGCGCCCGAACGAACCCGCCACCGAGCGACAGCCAGGCAGCAAAGCAGCCCCCGCCGGCCAGCAGGGTCCCGAAGGTGCGGGCCAGCTTCACGCCCGCGCGCGAATCCGGTTGCGCAGCGCATAGCTCGATTGGCGAAGCGACGCCGGGATCAGCTTTGCCGCGAGCAACAGCGCCGCGGTGCCGGCCCCCTCGGGCAAATAGAGGTCGCCGACCCGGATCGCCGTCCGGCCCGGATATTTCATCGCATAGCGGGCATAATGCGCGATTTCCTGGTTCACGAGCCGCCGCAGCAACGCTGACTCGCGTGCCGTGGCATCGGCAATCATTTCCCTCGCGGTCTCGACAAGGCAGGGCACGTCGAGCGTCGTGGTCGACTTGCTGACCTTGTTGTCGCTATCGCGGTGAAAGATGGCGGTGACGCGCGGGTCGTACCGCAGCGCGCCTTTGGCGAGCACGCGCAGCCAGAGATCCTTGTCGCCGCCGCGCACCGCGCGTCCTTCGGGAAACAGGCCCGCCTCGAACAAAGTGTCGCGCCGGATCGCGATCGCGCCGGTCCACATCGGACATTCGCGCACCGCTAGCCACGCCGAAAGAAAGTCGGCGAGGTCAAGACTTTGCGCCTGCTCAAGCTGCGGCGCGATCTTTTGGAGCTGAGAGCGATCGTCAAATTTGTGATCGAACCGCGTTGCCGCCGCGTGCACGTCCGGATCGGCCTTTATGCCTTCGGCGAGCACTCCCAAATGCTCGGGATGCCAAAGGTCGTCGGCGTCGAGAAAGGCGATCCAGTCGCCGCGCGCGGCGCGGATACCGATGTTACGCCCGGCATAACCGCCCGGCCCCGGCGTCGACAGGTCGAGCAGCTTGATCCGCGCGTCGCCGAGCGCGGCCACGATCTCGCGCCCGCCGTCGGTAGAGCGATTGTCGACGACCAATATTTCGTGCGCCGGGCATGTCTGCGAAAACACGCTTTCGATCGCCGCGCGCACATGCGCGGCCTTGTTGTAAAGCGGCATCACCACCGAAAAACGGGGTGCTTCAAGGGGGTTCGTCATTAGTCGCGTGCTGCCTTTCGTCCCCCCGCGAGATTCAGATATTCGCTTACCGCCACCCCGGCGAGCTGCAACGTCAGCAACATCACCGCCAGCCGCCGCTGTATTGGCAGCTCGCGCGAGACCGCCGCGCGGCGCAGCCGCCGGATCGTGTCGACCGCCGTGATGCCAAGGACATGCACGATACGCGGGCGCTGTTTGGTGCGGTCCCAGCGCCCGCCGCTCAGCCGCTGGCGCTTGCGCACCAGCTCGGCGCGGCTGGCGCGCACCGGGTGACGCACGATCATCGCGGGCACATAGATAAGCGGATGGCCGCTATCGCGGATGCGCAGCGCCATCTGCCGGTCGCCACCCGATTTCAGCGCGGCGTCGAACCCGCCCAGCGCCTTCAGCAACGCCGTCTCGCTCGCCCAATTGGCGGTTGCGCAATTGCCGCGCGCGGCATGCGCCTGGGGAAAGCTGAACAATCGTTCGTAATCGCCGAACACTTCGCGCTCCTGCGCGATCTCGTCGAACAGGTCGATCTTGCCGGCGAGCACGCCAAAGCCGGGATTCGCCGCGGCGGCACGGAGTATCTGTTCGAGCCAGTCGGGCGCAGGTTCGCAATCGGCATCGGTAAAGGCGGTGATCGGCGCCCGGACGCGTCCGATCCCGAGGTTGCGCGCGACATAGGAGCCGGGGCGCTTCTCTTCGAGCAATTCGACGCCCGTAAAGCTGCGCGCAATGCGAGCCGTCGCATCGCTCGATCCATTGTCGACGACGATGATCTGATAGCTATCGCGCGGGATCGTCTGGCGCGTCAGCGCATCGAGACAACGGCCGAGCACGGCTTCGCCATTCCACACGGGTACAATGACTGCGACTTGAAACATTTATCCGCCTGTTCAGTGCCCCCGCGACGTTCCAATCGGCCCCCGACACCATACCGGTCAACCGTATGCTGCACCTGCGAAGACGAGTTGCCCCGTTGACCGGACGACCGGAGGCGGAGTGCCTTCGCTCTCTCATCATTGCCCGCTACGAAGGACCGCCCGGGCCTGTCGGGGCTGCCGCATCGCACAGCCGTCCGAAGCCGTAAGAAGAAAGCGACATTAGTGGGTGAAATCCTGCCCGAATCGGGCGAAGCCGCCGAAGTGTTGGTGGTGTCGCTCGAATCCGCCGAAGCCCGCCGCGCGGCCTTCGCCGCACGCGCGGCGGACACGTCGCTGGCCTGGCGATTCTTCGATGCGTGCACCGGCCCCGCGCCGGGCATGGTGATCGACGAGGCCGCGGTCCGCCGGAATAAGGGCCGACCGATGAGCAAAGGCGAGATCGGCTGCTACGCCAGCCATTTCTCTATCTGGCAGGACATGATCGCACGCGGCGTGCGCCAGGCGATCGTCCTCGAGGACGACACTATGGTCGACTGGGCCTATCTCGAGCCGCTCGCCCGCACCGATCTTCACGCCGAGGGCATCGATTACCTGCGGCTCTACGCCAAAAGGCCGACGTGGCAGCGCGTGGTGCGGCGCGATTTCCTTCAGCATTCGCGCACGATCGTCGAGCTGGTCGGGCTCGCCTATGGCACACAGGGTTATGCGATCACGCTCGACGGTGCGCGCAAGCTGGTCGAACATTGCCGCACCGTCCGCCGCCCGATCGACGACGCGATGGACCGCTCATGGTCGCACGGCCTGCCCAATCTCGCGCTCTATCCCGCGCCGATCCTCGAGGCGGCGATCGTTTCGGATATCGGCAATTCGCGTTTCGGGCCCAAGAGTGACCCGCTCTATCATTCGATGAAGCAGAAGGCGTGGCGCCATATCGAGCGCGCGCGCATGCGGATGCTGAAAGCGAGACGCCTGCTTGAGCGCTGAACTCCCCGCCCGCTTCGACGATGGGCTCCGCGCGCGCAGTCGCAGCTCGATCGGCTGGACGATTACGCGATTCCTGTCGGACCAGATCTTCTCGTTCGTCGTCTTCGTAATTCTCGCGCGCCTGCTGACGCAGGCCGACATCGGCGCCTTTGCGGTGATGACGGTGACTGCCGAGGCGTTCCGCATCATCGCGACCGCGGGCCTCGTCCAGACGATCGCGCGCAAAAAGGAGCTGAGCCCGGCGTTTCTCGACACCATCTATCGCTCGCAGCAAGCCTTTTCGTTCGTTTCCGCGATTTTGATCATCGCGCTTGCGCGGCCGATCGCCGACTGGATGGACGCGCCCAACATCGCCCTCCCCCTCGCGGTGATGAGCCTCGCGCTGCCGATCTCGTCCTTCGGCGCCACGCACATGGCGCTGCGTCTGCGCGAATTCGGGCATCGCACGACGGCGCTCCGCTCGGTCGTTGGCGGCCTGATCGGCGGCGCCTGCGCGGTCGCCGCCGCCTTTGCGGGGCTTGGCCTGTGGAGTCTGGTCATCCAGCGCCTCGTCACCGAGATCGTCGGAGTCGTTCTGTCGCGCGCCTCCTATGACTGGAAGCCCGGTTGGCAGTTCGAGCGCGCGATCCTGCGCGGCAATATCATGCTCAACGCCAGCCTGATCTATGTCCAGCTCGCCTTCCTAGCCACGGTGCGCGTGCAGGAAATGGCGATCGGCGCCGGGATCGGGCTCGCCGCCGTCGGTATCTACCGCACCGCCTGGCGCACCGTCGAGTTGATCGGACGCGGCGCGATCCAGCCGTTCACCCAGGTTGCGGTACAGACGCTCGCACGCGTCAAGGACGACCCTGCCGAACTGCGCAAGGCCTATCGCTGGATGATCTCGCGCGCCTCGGCGCTCTCCTTTCCCGCGCTCGTCGGTTTCGGCGCGCTGGCGCCGATCGCCATCCCCACGGTGTTCGGCGCCAAATGGAGCGAAGCCGGTGAACTGGCGCAGATTTTTGCGTTCATGGCAGTGCCCTTCACGCTCAATTTCTTCGCCTCGCCCTCGCTCAGCGTATTGGGCGCGTCGCGCAGCCTGATTTCGCTTTCGACGACGCAAT
Organism: Sphingopyxis fribergensis; assembly: GCF_000803645.1. Lineage (NCBI taxonomy): Bacteria > Pseudomonadati > Pseudomonadota > Alphaproteobacteria > Sphingomonadales > Sphingopyxidaceae > Sphingopyxis > Sphingopyxis fribergensis. The sequence continues at coordinate 3,417,193 of NZ_CP009122.1, forward strand.
TGGCGCTCGGGGTGATCCTGACGCTCGCCGCGCTGCCCTACGGCCTGTTCGCGGTTGCCGTCGCCTATGTCGGGCGCGCCTATCTGACCCTGCCGATGCAGATATGGCTGCTGCGCCGCGCCTCGGGCATCCGTCCGATCGACAGTTTCCGCGCAGTGCGCGCGCCGTTGTTCGCCTCGACGCTGATGGGCGTGGCGCTCGCGATCGCGATGCGGCTGCTCGATGCGCACCTGCCCGACTGGCAGGTGCTGCTGTTGCTCATCGCGATCGGCGGATTTTTCTATGCCATCGCGCTGCTCGCGATCTCCGGGTTGTGGCGCGGCCATTTCCTCTCCCTGTTCAGACGCTTTAGAAAGAGCCCGATATGACCCAGAAAACCGCCGACCAGCTTGTCGGCGAACTCGCGCAGCGTTTCGTCCGGGTGCTCGATGCCGTGCTGCCCGCGGGGCCGCTCGCCTTGGTCGACTTCCCCGATCACTCGAATGTCGGCGATTCGGCGATCTGGCTCGGCGAAATGGCCTATCTGCGCAAGCGCAGCCGTCTTCCAAGCTATTATTCGGCCATCGCCGATTTCGAGGATGGCGCCTGCCGCGCAGCGATCGGCGGCGGGGCGATCCTGATCCATGGCGGCGGCAATATGGGCACGCTTTGGCCCAAGCATGAGGCGTTCCGCCTCCACCTGCTGCGCACGCATCGCGGTCGCCCGATCATCCAGATGCCGCAATCGATCCATTATGCCGATCCCGCCGCTGCGGCCGAGATGGCCGAAGCAATCCGCGAACATGGCCAGTTCACCCTGCTCGTCCGCGACGCGCGCTCGCTCGCCTTTGCCGAGCAGCATTTCGACTGCGCGATCCATCTCTGTCCCGATGCCGCGCTGATGCTCGGCCGCCAGCAACGGAGCGCCGCCACCGTGCCGGTCTTCGCGCTGCTGCGCACCGATCATGAGCGCGCGGCCGGTGAGGCCAATGCACTGCCCGCCGGCGTCGTCGCCGATGATTGGCTGGAGGAGGATGCCGGCCAGAAACGTCGCCTCCGCCTGTCGCTGAAGCTCGGCCGCCTCTTCAACCGCGATCCGATGGCGCAGCGCGCCGCGCGGCAACAGCGGCTGGCCGAATGGCGGTTTCAGCGCGGTCTCGTGATGCTCTCGGCGGGCGAGCTCGTCGTCACCGACCGGCTCCACGCGCACATCCTCTCGCTGCTGCTCGACATCCCGCACGTGCTGCTCGACAACAGCTATGGCAAGGTCGCGGGTTTCGCCGATCAGTGGACGGGCGATTATGCCGGCCTGATGCGCGCAACGCACCGCGCCGAGGCGTTCGAGACCGCGCTGGCCTGCCGCGCGCCGCTTATCGTCGACGGCTAGACCGGGGCCCGAACGCGTCGGTCAATAGGCATTGCGGTGAACCAGAACCTGCGCCGTGCGCGCCAGGATCGACACGTCGCGGAGCAACGACCAGCCATGCTGATATTCGAGATCGGCCTCTAGCCGGTTCAGAATATCGCGCTTGGTGTTGGTCGCTCCCCGGAAACCGCGGATCTGGGCGAGACCGGTGATGCCGGGTTTCAGCGCGTGGCGGTGCCAATATTGCCGGTCGACCCGCCAGAACAGCTCGTTACCAGCGGTCGAGCCCAGCGCGTGCGGGCGCGGGCCGACCAGACTCATCTCGCCCGACAGCACGTTGATCAGTTGCGGCAGCTCGTCGATGCTCGTCGCGCGAATGAATTTGCCCACGCGCGTGACCCGGTTGTCGTCGCGGCTGGCCGAACGCGCGCCGTTGGCGTCGGTGGTCTCGGCGCGCATGCTGCGGAATTTCAGGATCCGGAAGATACGGTTGCCGCGTCCCATACGCTCCTGACGGAAGAAGACCGGGCCCGGCGAATCGAGCTTGATCGCCAGCGCCACCACCAGCATCAGCGGCGCCAATAGCAACAGCGCCGGGATCGTCGCCGCAAGGTCGAGCGCGCGCTTTTTCACGCGGTTTGCCCGGTTGAGCGGCCCCCACGACACCACCAGCGTCGTCACCCCGCCGCGCTGCCGCGTGGTGAGCGGCCCCAGTGCGGCGATTTCGGGCATCACGATCTCGCCCACGATGTTCACGCCCTTCAGCGCGCGCGCCCATTCGATTTTATGCTCGGGCGCGCAAACGATCGTCACCCGGTCGTAATCCTGCAGCACGGTGCCGAGGCGATCGAGCATGTACGGATCGTCGAGATCGGTGCGGAGCCCCGATGCGCGCGCGTCGATAATCTCGCGGCCGAAATAGGCGGGCGGCAGGTTGGCGCCATCGACGATGACCAGTTCGGCGGTCAGGTCGCCGAAAGCCCGGCGCACGATCCGGCACAGCAACAGCCGCTGGCTTACCAACAAGGTCACCGCGGTCACCATGCCCATACCGACCGCCAGACGCGGCATCTTGCCGGTCAGCCGGAACGAGAAGGCGACAAGCAGAAAGATGAACAGCGTCGTCGCGAACGACAGCAAAGTCTGGCGAACGCTTTTGACCGGATGGGTCAGACACCGCGGGTTATAGGCCTGATTCTGGAAAGCGATTGCGAAGTGGACGAACAAGGCGCCCAGAATCACGGTCAGCAGTCCCTCGGAGATGACGCGCGGTTGCTCGATCATCAGCGTCACGGCAAAGCCGGCTGCGAGCGCCGCGCCGTCCAAAGCAATCAGCCCCAGACAGAGCCATATCTTGGCATCGCGCCGCGCCGCTTTTGCGAGCGGCGTCCGCACGGGTGCGCCTTGGAGCGCCAAGTCGATTTTGGTCATGGGATGGGGAGCTCCCTGGGGTTCGCGTTATATTGTTGCAATGCAACATGACTTGAACGCCAGGGAATACAAGCGAACCGCGCGGGCACGTGCCGGATACAAGATGATCCGTGCGGATACCATTTGGTGTGCCGAGATGGATCAAAACGCCCCGGGCGGCGCGGACCGTCCGGAGCGTGTGTTTATCAGAAGGCGGCCGTTACGATCGCCACCACCGCACCATCTGCGATCGAGCCGGTGCCATCGCCACCCTTGCTGAAATTGGGCTGCAACAGCGCCGCCTCGGACTTGCTGATATCGGTATCAACATAAGACAGGCCCAGCGTCAGATTGCGCCATGTGGCGTCCATGCCGAGCGACCTGCGCGAAAGCAGCGGCGGGGAGAAGTCCCGCGAGAAGCGCGGCGGCGGAAATAATGGTTTTCATACTGTCCTCTTGAACTGGCCTTTTCCCGAGTGGAGAGGCTGGCGAGGACGCCCAACTAGATCAGCGCGGCATTGGAAATCGAGAGCGCCGGGCACTCATTTTCATAGTGTTTTCGTTATGCGACGGGACGCGTTTCCATCGCGCCGACACCTCGACGGTCTCCCAAAGGCCAGCGCCGACAAACAGGAGCGCGCTTCCCGCGCTCGCGCATAGGAAGGTCGCCGCCGACAAAATGATCATCAACGAACCCGCGTCGCGCGGTCCGGTCGTCTGGGCCATGTGATGCAGCCTGAGGGCCAGCAGCCAGCCGATGCCGAGCAATGCGGCGCCCGCGGCGCGCAGGCCGATATCGGCGGCGCGGTTTCCATGCCATTTCTTCATCGTATAACCTCCAGCAGGGAGGCCATCCAATTACGCATCATCGCGTAGTATTTCGAGATCGGGAAACAGCGCGGCACATTGAGATTGCGTATAATTCAGGCGATCCGGGCTCAGCGCATTCTGTCGGCAAGAAAGGCGACCAAAGCCACCGCCGCGCACATATAGATTGTGAGGATCAAGGGCCCTTGCGCGCCCAGCCAGTCGATGACCCTGTCGTGCCGCGAAGCAGCGGGCGGGTTTTTGAAATCGTCGCCTATCATGGGGACTGAATAGGCGTTCGCGCCATATGAAATCGAGAGCAGGTCCGCCCCGACTTCATATGATCGGCGTAGAAATTGCGCGATTATTGCCCCGGCCCGGCTTCTTCGCTCACCGACCGCAACCGATAACCGATGCCGAGTTCGTTGCTGATGATCTGCGGCTGCTGCGGATCGCTCTCCAGTTTCTGGCGCAGGGTGCGGACGAGGACGCGCAGATATTCGACATGATGGTCGACCTCACGCGGCCAGACTTCGGTCATGATCTGCTTGTGGGTGATGACCCGTCCCGGGTGCCGCGCAAGCTGCGCCAGCACCGCATATTCCTTTGGCGTCAGATGGACCTCTCGCCCCGCCTTGACGACGGTGCGTGCGATGAGGTCGATCGTCACATCGCCCGCGGTCACGGCGAGCATTCCGCCGTCGCGGGTCATGCGGTTGCGCAGCGCGACCCGCACGCGCGCCAGCAATTCGTCGGTGTCGAACGGCTTGGTCAGATAGTCGTCGGCGCCCAGATCGAGCGCGGCCACCTTCTGGTCGGTCGCGTCGCGCGCCGAGACGACGATCAATGTCGTGTCGGACTGCTGTTTGACGAGCGGCACGAGTTCCAGCCCGTCGCGATCGGGCAGGCCGAGATCGAGCAGCACGATGTCGGGGCGCTCCTTGCGAAGCATGTCGAGCGCGTCGCGGGCGTTCTCGGCTTCGACGATCGCATAGTCGGCGCGCGCCAGCGCCGCGTGGATCAGGCGGCGGATATGGAGCTCATCGTCCACGACCAGAACCTTGTGACGCACTTTCATGGTACTTCCTTGTCGTCCAGATGCGTGATGATCAGCGTCTCGGGGATACGAATGGTAAAGCAGGCGCCGAGGGGATCGTCATTGTTGCCCGCCTCGACCGACAGGCCCATCGCCTCGGCAAATCCCTTGACGATGGCGAGGCCGAGGCCGGTGCCATGCTTCGCGCGGTCGCTGCCCTCGAGGCGGGTGAAGGTATCGAACACACGCTTCTCGTTCCCCGGCGCGATCCCCGGCCCCTGGTCGATGATCGACATGAAGATGGCATCGGCGGCGCGGCGGGCGCGAATGACGATCGGGGTGCCCGGATCAGCATAGCGCCCGGCATTGTCGAGAAGATTGATCAGGCAATGGTGGAGGAGCACCGGATCGACGCGCACGAGCGGGATATTGGGTGAAATGTCGACCTTGACCTCATGCCCCAGCAGCGATGCCCGCGTATCGTGCGCCGCGCTGGCGGCGGCATCGAACAGGTCGGTGGCCTCGACCTTCATCGGCAGCGCGCCCGCTTCGACGCGCGCCATGTCGAGCAGGTTCGAGACGAAGCGATTGAGGCGGAGCGCCTCGGTCTCGATCGTCTCGGCCAGGTTTTCCGACGGATGACGCCGCATCTCCTGCGCGGCCGACAGGATCGTCGTGAGCGGGGTGCGAAGATCGTGGCTGACCGACGACAGCAGGGCCGAGCGCAGCCGATCGCGTTCGTCGACCTGCCGCGTGCGCAGCGATGCTTCTTCCAGTTCCATGCGGTCGAGCGCGATCGACGCCTGATCGAGCAGGCTCATGAGCAGCGGCACTTGATCGGACCGGACGGGCTCGCGCGCGTCATCGCGCGTCAGTCCGAGCACGCCGAGCACGCCGCGCGTCGTGCGCAGCGGATGGAACAACCAGTCCGACGCGGTGAGCGTCGACGACCCGCGCCCCGCCGGCTGCTCATTGTCCATCGCCCACTGTGCCGCGGCGCGCTCGATCTGCTCGAGCCGGTCTTCGGGCGGCACCGCGGCGCGCAGCATCGGACCATCGGCGGACGGCAGCAGCAGCGCGGTGCGGACGTCGAGCAGTCGCCCTACCTCGGCACAAATGGCTTGCATCAAGCTTTCCTGATCGGGCGCCGCAATCAGCAGGCGCGAGAAGCTGGCAAGTGCTGCATTCTGGCGCGCGCTCGATTGCGCGAGATCGGCCTGTGCCCGCACGCGCGCGGCAAACTGGCTGGTAACCACCGCGACCCCGAGCAGGACGAGGATGCTGACGACATTTTCCGGATTGTTGACCGTCAGCGTGCCGGTCGGCGGCAGGAAGAAGAAATTATAGGCGAGGCTTGACGCAAGACCCGCAAACAGACCGGCGCGCAGCCCGAAAGTCGCCGCGGCGAACATCACGGGCACAAGGTAGAGCAGCGAGATATTGCCGAGGTCGATGACAGCAAGCAGCAAACGGCCAAGCGCCGTCATCAGGGCGACCATAGCAAGCGCCAGCAGATAATCCGACGGCTTGCCCCAGCGACCGGGAATGGCCACTGCGCTGCGGGAGACCGCCTTCGCGTCGGGCTCGCCGGGCAGCACATGGACCGCGACATCGTCGATCGTTCGCACGAGCTGGTCGACGACCGAACCGTGGCGCATCTCGAACCACCAAGGACGGCTCGACTTGCCGATGACGACCTGCGTCGCGCGCGCATCGGCGGCGAACGCCCGCAAGCCCTCGACGACACTCGCCGCCGGGACCGTCGCGGTCGAGGCGCCGAGCCGCGAGGCGAGCGCCAGCGTGTCGGCGAGCTGGCGACGATCATCGTCGGTCATCCCCTGACTGCGCCGCGTCTCGATATAGACCGCGCTCCACGGCGCCTTGAGGGCATCGGCGAGGCGCTTGCCTGCGCGGACAAGTTCGGCGGCGACCGGCAGTTCGCTGACCGCAACGACGATCCGTTCGCCGACCGCGAAGCTGCCCGCAAGCGCGTGACTGCGCACATGCTCCAGCATCTGCGCATCGACCGCCTGTGCGGCGCGGCGGAGCGCGAGTTCGCGCAGCGCGGTGAGGTTCGATTTGGAGAAGAAATGGGTGAGTGCGCGCGTCGCTTCCTGCGGGATATAAACCTTGCCGTCGCGCAGCCGCTCGATCAGCTCGTCGGGCGGGATATCGACGACCTCGATCTCGGCATTTTCGAGGATCGAGTCGGGCACCGTCTCGCGGACGCGAACGCGCGTGAAGGAGGCGACGACGTCGTTGAGGCTTTCGACATGCTGGATGTTGATCGTCGAATAGACGTCGATGCCGGCACCCAGCAGTTCCTCGACATCCTGATAGCGCTTGGGGTGGCGGCTGCCCGGCGCGTTGGTGTGGGCGAGTTCGTCGACGAGCACGAGTTGCGGCCGCCGTGCAAGAATCGCGTCGATATCCATTTCGCCAAGGCTGTGGCCCTGATGATCTACGTCGCGGCGGGGGATGATCTCATGGCCGTGGACGAGCGCTTCGGTCTCGCGCCGGCCGTGCGTTTCGACCACACCGATCACGACATCGACCCCGGCCTCACGGCGTTGCCGTCCGTCGGTGAGCATCTCCCACGTCTTACCGACGCCGGGCGCCGCACCGAGAAACACTTTTAAACGGCCGCGACCTTCCTGCGCCGCCTGACGCAGGAAGGCCTCGGGTGATGGTCGGTCGTTTCCTGTCACGCGGCGGGTTTAGCCCCAAAAGCATCGAGCCGTCGATTGAGCTTGAACACATTGACGCGCGGCTCGCCCAGAATGCCGAGAAGCGGCTTGTCGATGCTCTGTTCGACGAGCCCCCGGACCACTTCGGGAGCAATACTCCGCGCACGTGCAACCCGCTCAACCTGATAGAAAGCAGCCTCGGGGGTAATGTCGGGGTCGAGACCCGAACCCGAAGCCGTCACCAGATCGGACGGGACAGCTTTGCCGGGCTCGGCGGCCTTTAATTTTTCGACATCGCCCTTGACCCGGTCGACGAGCTCCTGCGAGGTCGGCCCGAGGTTCGAGCCCGACGAGGCAAGCCCGTCATAGCCCTTACCCGCCGCCGAGGGGCGCGTGTTGAAATAGCGCTCCGACGTGAAGGCCTGGCCGACGACGGTCGAACCGACGACCTTGCCATTCTCTTCAACGAGGCTGCCGTTCGCTTGGCTCGGGAACAGCGCCTGCCCGATGCCGGTGAGCGCCAGCGGGTAGGCGAGGCCGAGGAGCAGCGCAAAGAGCAACGTCATGACGAGCGCCGGACGCAGCGAGGTGATGAGATCCTTGTTCATTTCATTATCCTCAGACGAGACCCAGGCCACCGACCGCGAGGTCGATCAGCTTGATGCCGACAAAAGGTGCCACAAGGCCGCCAAGGCCATAGACGGCGAGGTTGCGGGCGAGCAGCGGTCCGGCGCCCATCGGGCGATAGGCGACGCCCTTGAGCGCCAGCGGCACGAGCAGCGGGATGATCAGCGCGTTGAAGATGATCGCCGACAGGATCGCGCTCTCGGGGCTGGTCAGCCCCATGACATTGAGCACGCCCAATCCGGGATAGAGCACGATGAACATCGCGGGGATGATCGCGAAATATTTGGCGACGTCGTTGGCGACCGAAAAGGTCGTCAGCGCCCCGCGCGTCATCAAGAGCTGCTTGCCGAGCCCGACAACCTCGATCAACTTGGTCGGATCGCTGTCGAGATCGACCATATTGCCGGCCTCGCGCGCCGCCTGCGTGCCGGTGTTCATCGCGACGCCGACGTCGGCCTGCGCAAGCGCCGGGGCGTCGTTGGTGCCGTCGCCGCACATCGCGACAAGGCGCCCGCCCGCCTGCTCCTTGCGGATCAGTTCCAGCTTGTCCTCGGGCGTCGCCTGCGCGAGGAAATCGTCGACCCCGGCTTCGGCGGCAATTGCCGCGGCGGTGAGCGGATTGTCGCCGGTGATCATCACCGTGCGAATGCCCATCGCGCGCAGTTCGCCGAACCGTTCGCGAATGCCCGCCTTAACGATGTCCTTCAGGAAGATCGCGCCGAGCAGCTGGCCATCCTTCGCCACCGCGAGCGGCGTGCCGCCAGCGCGCGCGATCTCGTCGGTGATGCGGCGCAGTTCGGTCGCGGCGGCGGTCGCCCCCGCGCCCGGATTGGCTTTCAGGACCGAATCGACCGCGCCCTTCTGGATCACGCTCCCGGCGATGTTGACGCCCGAAATGCGCGTTTGCGCCGTGAAGGGAATGATCTCGGCGCCGGTCGGCAAATCGGCCAATGTCTGCCCGAACTTCTCGCGCGCGAGCGCGACGATCGAGCGGCCCTCGGGCGTTTCGTCGGCAAGGCTGGCGAGCAGCGCGGCTTCCGAAAGCACCGCCATCGACTGGCCGCCGACCGGCCGGAACTCGGTCGCCTGGCGGTCGCCGACAGTGATCGTGCCAGTCTTGTCGAGCAGCAGGACGTCGATATCGCCCGCCGCCTCGACGGCGCGGCCCGATTTCGCAAGCACATTGAAGCGCACAAGGCGGTCCATGCCGGCGATGCCGATGGCGGAGAGTAGCGCCGCGATCGTCGTCGGGATGAGGGTGATCAGCAGCGCCGCTAGGATCGCGACGGGGATGCTGCCGCCCGCATAGTTTGCAAAGCTGGGGATCGTGCCGACCGCGATCAGGAAGATGATGGTCAGGCCGACGAGCAGCAGTGTCAGCGCGATTTCGTTCGGCGTCTTCTGCCGCTCGGCGCCTTCGACGAGCGCGATCATCCGATCGAGAAAGCCCTGCCCCGGATTGACCGTCACCTGCACGCGGATTTCGTCGGAGATGACGCGCGTGCCCGCGGTCACTGCCGAACGATCGCCACCCGCTTCGCGGATCACCGGCGCGCTTTCGCCGGTAATCGCCGCTTCGTTGACCGACGCGACACCCGCGACGACTTCGCCGTCCGACGGGATCAGGTCGCCCGTCTGGACGAGCACAACGTCGCCGACCCGAAGCGCGCTGGCGGGAACATTTTCGTACGCGTCCCCGTCGCCCTTCAGCTTCTTGGCCGTGAGTTCGGCCTTGGTGGCGCGCAGCGAGGCCGCCTGCGCCTTGCCGCGCCCTTCGGCGAGCGCTTCGGCGAACGTGCCGAAGAGCACCGTCAACCAGAGCCAGATCACGAGTTGCAGCTTGAAGCCGGTCGCGAGGCCGTCGTGGCCGACGACAAGCAATAGCGTCAGCAAGGTCGCCACGACCGCGGTGGTGAACATCACCGGGTTGCGAATCAATTCCTTGGGTTTGAGTTTGCGGAAGGCGTCGCCGATCGCCGGAACGATCAGGTCCGCCGTGAACAGAGACTTGGTTTCAGACCGAGCCATGTGCATGGATCCTTAAAAGAGCTGGCCGTTGATCATCGCGAGATGATCGGCGATGGGACCGAGCGCGAGGCTGGGCAGGAAGGTCAGGCCGCCGACGATCAGCACGATGCCGACCAGCAAGCCCGTCCACAGCGGCCCGGTGGTCGGGAAGCTGCCCGCCGATTCCGGCGTATATTTCTTCGCCGCCAGACCGCCCGCGATCGCCAGCATCGGGATGATGATGAAGAAACGCCCTAGCCACATCGCGACGCCGAGCATCCCGTTGTAGAACGGCGTACCGGCTGACAGGCCGGCGAAAGCCGAACCATTGTTCCCGACAGCACTCGTGAACCCGTAGAGGATTTCCGAGAAGCCGTGCGGCCCCTTGTTCAAGGGGCCCGCAAGTCCCGCTTCTGTGACCGAAGCAATCGCCGTGCCGCCAAGGATGATCAGCGGCAACACCGCGATCGCGAGCACCGCGAGCTTAACCTCGCGCGCCTCGATCTTCTTGCCGACATATTCGGGGGTCCGCCCGACCATCAGCCCGGCGACGAACACCGCGAGGATGGCGAAGAGCAGGAAGCCATAGATACCCGCGCCGACGCCCCCGATGACGACTTCGCCGAGCTGGATATTGAGCAGCGGGATCATCCCGCCCAATGCGGTGAAGCTGTCGTGCATGGCGTTGACCGCGCCGCACGAGGCCGCGGTGGTGACGACCGAGAAGAGCGCCGACGCGGCGATGCCGAAGCGAACCTCCTTGCCCTCCATATTGCCGCCTGCTGCGCCAAGCTGGTGCAGAATGGGATTGCCCGCAGCTTCCTGCCAATAGGTGATCGAGACGCCGGCGAGGAAAATCGTCAGCATTGCGGCGAGGATAGCCCAGCCCTGCCGCTGGTTGCCGACCGCCTTGCCGAAGGTCCAGGTCAGCCCGAAACCGATCGCGAAGATCGAGAGCATCTGGACGAGGTTGGTCAGCGCGTTCGGGTTTTCGAACGGGTGCGCGCTGTTGGCATTGAAGAAGCCGCCCCCATTGGTGCCAAGCATCTTGATCGCTTCCTGCGAAGCGACGGGGCCGAGCGCCAGCGTCTGCTTGACGCCTTCGAGCGTGCTGATGTCGATCGATGCCGCCAGCGTTTGCGGAACGCCGTTCGCGATGAGGAAGATCGCATAGACGAAGCAAAGGGGCAGCAGCAGGTAGAGCGTCACGCGCGTCATATCGGCCCAGAAATTGCCGATCGTCGCTGCGCTGCGCCGCGCGAAACCGCGGAACAAGGCAAAGGCGAGCGCGATGCCCGTCGCGGCCGAGAGGAAATTCTGGATCGTGAGCCCGAGCATCTGGCTGAGGTTCGACAGCGTCGCTTCACCCGAATACCATTGCCAGTTGGTGTTGGTCGTAAAGCTGATCGCGGTGTTGAACGCGCCGTCGGCGCCGACCGCATCATAGCCGAGCGGATTGAGCGGCAGGACGCCCTGCAGTCTCAGGACCGCATAAGTGAAGAGCAACAGCATGGCGTTGAAGATGAGCATATGCACCGCGTAGCGGCGCCAGCCCTGTTCCTCGTCAGGGTCGATCCCCGAGAGGCGATAGAAGCCGCGCTCGACCGGGCCTAGCAGGCGGTGCAACGGCGTGCGACGTCCTTCGTAGAGCGCGAACAGCCATCGCCCCATCGGTTTGGTCAGCACGAGCAGGATAGCGACGAACGCGATGATGAGAAACCATCCCTGAAAGGTCATGGGTTCGCCTCCCTTAAAAGCGTTCGGGCCGTGCAAGCACGGCGACGAGATAGATGAGAAGGCCGAGCGCGGTGGCGCCCGCGAGCCAAAGGTCGAGAGTCATGGCCATCAGTCCCTTACGCGTCGTCGCACAGGCGCGCGTAGCCGAGGCTCGCGGCGAGCAGGGCGAGGATGATGCCGACCCAGATGAGATCCTGCATGGGTTTGCTCCAGCATGGCGCTGGCCACGGGGCGTGGCACGAGTCGTCTGCGGACTTCCAAATAGGTGAGGCGTGCGTTTGAATGCGAGAGAGCGAAAGTGTGGCTCGCATAGTATTTGCATATGATTTTGCAGATTGTCCGGGCGCTGGTTTGAACCCTTGGAAACAAATGAAAATACAATGGGCGACGCCCTTGCTCGATCTCGAATCCCTATGCGCGGCTGAATAGATTGCCCGCATCGAGCCCCGATCTTCGGGCATCGATTTGAGTAGCCAAGGAGCATCTCACCATGATTTCTGCGACTTCCGCGGAGCCCGACCCAGAAGGGTCGATCTTATTCGTCGGCCGCGATGCGGCCGGCCACTGGCTCGTTCAGGGCTGTGAAGGCCAGCTTGAAGGCCGGTTCATCGCGCGACGCCGACTTGGCTTCGCCCGCGCCGAGTTCCGCGGCTTTCCCCGCGCGCGGATCGTCGCCGCGCTGCGTCCGCTGATCCCCGCCGTCTCGTTCGAGCCGTTTCGGCCCGACGAATGTGCGATCGACCGTGCGGATTGAGGAGGCTCGCCATGCAATATTCTTATAGAGCCTCCGCCGCCATCTTTTGGATGGCGCCAGTCGAGCGACCGCCTCTATCAGCTGGTGCGGCAGTCGGCGGGCGCGAAAGCGCGGACGTTCGAAATCGAGTTCCTCGACCCCGGCGTCCGCGCCTACGCCTTCACCTTTGGCTAAGGGCCGGCGTTGAAATCGGCGATCAAGTCGAAGCGATCACCGCGAAACAGTTGCCGCACATGCGTCACGACGCGCCCCGCGCGCCACGTCATGCGGTCGAGTTCGAGGCAGGCGGCGCTCGCACCGATAGCCAATAATGCTGCTTCCTTGTGCGTCGGCGTCACCGCGCGAATGACATGGCGCGCCTGCGTCCACGGAATATGCCCGAGCAGCCAGGTTCCAGGCGCTTCCTTTGCAAAGTCCGCGTCCGCCGCCTCGGGAACTTCGCCCAGCGCAATGAACCGCCGTTCGAGCGCAAAGGCTTCGCCCGCCGCCATGTGCACACCCTCGATCCGCAACGCCGTTCCGGCGAGCAGATCGTCATCCGTCTTCACGGTTTCGACCGACGCCAGATCCCATCGATAAACCTCGCCGCGCGCTGCAATCAGTTCCGCAAGGTCGGGCACGGTCATCACCGCCGAATGGACCGGCGGATGCGCAACGAAGGTTCCCGCCTTGCGGCGGCGTTCGACCAGCCCCATTGCCGCGAGTTCGCCGAGCGCCTTGCTCACCGTCGCGCGCGCGCATCTATAGCGCGCGGCGAGCTCCTGTTCGGTAGGCACGCGGTCGCCGGGGCGCCACTCGCCCGACTGGATCGCGGCGGCAATCTCGTCGCGGATGCGGCGGGCAGGGTTCACGCGAGGAGCCGCGCAACGCACGCTCGAAAGGCGGCGGCGATGGCATCGGCATCGACATGGCATCCCTTTTCGACGCGCTTGATGCCGGCCCGCCACACGCTGTCGATCGCGCCCGCGCGGGCGGCGAATATCCAGCGATCGAGCAGCGTCGCATCGTCGGTTCCGGCAAAAGCCGGGTGATCGAGGTCAAGCGCAACGATGTCGGCGGCATGGCCGACCGCCAGCCCCGCGGGCACGCCAAGCGCCTGCGCACCGCCCTGCACCGCGCGCGCAAACAGGTTCGCGCCTACAAAGGGAGCCTCCTCACTCGCCAGTAATGCCCGAGCGCGCTGCGCCAAGCGCTGCGAATATTCGAGCGCGCGGAGTTCCTGCGCCGCATCGACGAGGATATTGCTGTCGGTGCCGACCCCGAACCGGCCGCCCGCGGCAAGATAGTCGACCGCCGGAAAAATCCCGTCGCCCAGATTGCCCTCGGTGATTGGGCACAGCCCGGCGACTGCGCCGCTCGCGGCGAGGCGCTGGACTTCATCTGCGTCGAGGTGGGTCGAATGGATCAGGCACCAGCGTCCGTCGACCCCGGCATTGCGCAGCAGCCATTCGACCGGCCGCGCCCCGCTCCACGCGACGCAATCGGCGACCTCCTTCACCTGCTCGGCGGCATGGATATGCACCGGACCCGTTGGCGACAGTTCGAGCAATGCCGCAAGTTCACCGGGCGTCACGGCGCGCAGCGAGTGCGGCGCGATCCCGATATTGGCGTCGCCGGCGAGCTTCGACCGCGACGCATCGAGCAGCGCCGCAAAGCTATCGACATCGTTGAGGAAACGCCGCTGGCCGTGGCTCGGCGGCGCGGCGTCGAAATTGCCATGCGCATAGAAGACCGGGAGCAACGTCAGCCCGATCCCCGTTTCGCCGCTCGCCCGCACGATCGCGCCCGCCATCTCGGCCGGGTCCGCATAGGTGGCGCCCGCCGGGTCGTGATGCAGATAATGAAACTCACCCGCGCGCGTGAACCCCGTTTCGAGCATCTCGGCATAGGCCTGCGCGGTGATCGCCGCGACATCGTCGGGCGTGAGCCGGTCGAGGAAGCGGTACATGATCTCGCGCCAGCTCCAGAAATTGTCGTCGGGGCGGCTGCGGCGTTCGGACAGCCCCGCCATGCCGCGCTGGAACCCATGGCTGTGGACGTTGCAAAGCCCCGGAAGCGCAACGCGATGCCGCTCGTCGTCCGGCGCGACCGCAACGCCGGTCTCGATCGATGCGATCCGGCCGTCGGCGATGGTCAACCGCACATCCTTCGCCCAGTCCTTGTCGATCCATGCGCGTTCGAACCAGAGAGCCATCGTCGTTCGTCCTCATATTATGTCTAGACATAATGGCGTATCGGCGCGAGACTGTCCAGATGGAGCAGCTCTGGACGAACGCCCGAATCGCGACGATGGCCGACGATGGTCTCGGCCTGATCGACGATGGCGTGGTGGCCGCGAAGGACGGTCGGATCGTCTATGCCGGACCCGCCGGCGGCGCCCCGGCGATGGCGGGAACCGTCCAAGATTGCGGCGGCCGCCTCATCACGCCGGGCCTGATCGACTGCCACACGCATCTGGTTCATGGCGCCAACCGCGCGAACGAATGGGCGATGCGGCTTGCGGGCGCGAGCTATGAAGAGATCGCCCGCGCGGGTGGCGGGATCGTCTCGACGATGCGCGCGACGCGCGGCGCGAGCGAGGCCGACCTGGTCGCGAGCGCCCTCCCCCGCCTCGACGCGTTGATCGCCGAGGGCGTCACGACGATCGAGATCAAGTCGGGTTATGGGCTGTCGACCGACGACGAATTGAAGATGTTGCGCGCGGCGCGCGCGCTTGCCGGACACCGCAAGATTCGCGTCGAACCAACCTTCCTCGGTGCACACGCTTTGCCCCCCGAATATAAGGACGACAGCGACGCCTATATCGACCTCGTCGTGGGCGAGATGATCCCCGCCGCGGCGCCGCTCGCGACCGCGGTCGATGCCTTTTGCGAAGGGATCGGCTTCTCGCCCGCGCAATGCGAGCGCGTCTTTGCCGCCGCGAAGGCCCACGGGCTCAAAATCAAGCTCCACGCCGAACAATTGTCGGCGCTGAGCGGCAGCGCGCTCGCGGCGCGGCACGGCGCCCTTTCGGCCGATCATCTCGAACATGCGACCGAAGACGACGTGCGCGCGATGGCCGAAGCAGGCACCGTCGCAGTGCTGCTCCCCGGCGCTTATTATTTCATGCGCGAGACCAAGCTGCCGCCGATCGACGCGATGCGCCGCCACGGCACCCGCATCGCACTCGCGACCGACAACAACCCCGGCACCTCGCCGACGACCTCGCTGCTGCTCATGCTCAACATGGCCGCGACTTTGTTCAGGCTGACCGTGGTCGAGGCGCTGCGCGGCGTCACGGTCAACGCCGCTGCCGCGCTCGGCCTTGGCGCCGAGATCGGCACACTCGAAAACGGCAAGGCGTGCGACCTAGCGATCTGGGACGTCGGCGACCCCGCTGAGCTTGTTTATCGCATCGGCTTCAACCCGCTTCACCAACGCATCAAGGACGGCCAATGATTATCACCCCCGCCGCCATAACGCTCGCTGACTGGCGGGAGATTTACGAGGGTGCGAGCGCCGAACTCAGCGCGGGCGCGTGGGATGCGATCGACGCGAGCGCCGCCGCGGTCGCACGGATCGTCGCAAAGGGGGCGCCGGTTTACGGCATCAACACCGGCTTCGGAAAGCTCGCGAGCGTGCGCATCGCCGACGATGAGCTGTCGGTGCTCCAGCGCAATATCGTGCTCAGCCATGCGGCGGGCACCGGCGCGCCGTCGCCGACGAAGATCGTGCGGCTGATGATGGCGCTCAAGCTCGCGAGCTTCGGCATGGGTGCGTCGGGTGTGAAGCGCGAAACGGTGGCGATGCTGGAGGCGATGCTGGCGAAGGGGCTGATCCCCGTCGTCCCGTCGCAGGGATCGGTCGGCGCGAGCGGCGACCTCGCGCCGCTGTCGCATATGGCCGCCGCGATGATCGGCGTCGGCGCGATCGAGATCGGCGGCAAAGTCTTGCCCGCCGCCGAAGCACTCGAACAGGCGGGCCTCGAGCCGCTCGACCTCGGCCCCAAGGAAGGGCTTGCGCTGCTCAACGGTACGCAATTTTCGACCGGCAACGCGCTCGCGAGCCTGTTCCGCGCGGAAATCCTGTTCCGTTCGGCGCTGATCACCGGCGCGCTGTCGACTGAGGCGGCTAAAGGCTCCGACGCGCCGTTCGATGCGCGCATCCATGCGCTGCGCGGCCATGCCGGGCAGCGCGAGGTGGGCGATGCGCTGCGCACCCTGATGGCGGGATCGGCGATCCGCGCCTCGCACGCGGTCGACGATCCGCGCGTGCAGGATCCCTATTGCCTCCGCTGCCAGCCGCAGGTGATGGGCGCGGTGCTCGACCTGCTGCGACAGGCCGCAACCACGCTCGGCATCGAAGCCAATGGCGTGTCGGACAATCCGCTGATCTTCGCCGACACCGACGAGGCCCTGTCGGGGGGTAATTTCCACGCCGAGCCCGTCGCTTTCGCCGCCGACATGATCGCGATGGCGTTGTGCGAGATCGGCTCGATTGCCGAGCGCCGCATCGCGATGCTTGTCGATCCCGCGCTGTCGGGCCTCCCCGCCTTCCTGACCCCGCGCCCCGGTCTCAACTCGGGCTTCATGATTCCGCAGGTCACCGCCGCCGCGCTGGTCAGCGAGAATAAGCAGCGCGCCTATCCGGCCAGCGTCGATTCGATCCCGACTTCGGCCAATCAGGAAGATCATGTGTCGATGGCCGCGCACGGCGCGCGGCGCCTGCTCGACATGGCCGATAATGTGAGCGCGGTGATCGGCATCGAGCTGCTCGCGGCGTGCCAGGGGATCGACTTTCACGCGCCGCTGAAATCGAGCGATGCACTCGAAGCCGCGCACAAACATCTGCGCGCCCAAGTCCCGACCCTTGAAGACGACCGCCATTTCCATCCCGACATGGAAGCCGCGACCGCGCTGATCCGTTCGGGCAGCCTTGTCGCCGCGGTGCCCGCCAGCCTGCCGGGCGTCGGCTGATGGACTGGCTGCGCGTCCATCGCGGCGAGGCGCCGCTCGTCATCGCCTTTCCGCATGGCGGCACTGACCTGGCGGGGCTCGACGAACAGTTCGTCTCGCCCTGGCATGCGCAGATCGACACCGACTGGTGGATCGCCGACCTTTACGCCTTTGCCGCCGACATGGGCGCGACGCTGGTTGCCACCGATATTTCGCGCAGCGTGATCGACATGAACCGCGATCCGTCGGGCGCGTCGCTCTATCCGGGGCAGGCGACGACCGAGCTGTGCCCGACGACGACCTTCGACGGCGAGCCGCTTTATCGTTTCGACCTGCCCGACGAGGCCGAGATTAACCGGCGGCTGACACAATACCATAGACCTTATCATGAAGCGCTGGCGGCTGAGCTCGAACGACTAAGAGCAGAGCACGGCAAAGTTGTCCTTTACGATGCGCATTCGATCCGCAGCCATGTGCCGCGCCTTTTCGAGGGCGAACTCCCCCATTTCAACATTGGCACCAACGGCGGCGCTAGCTGTGATCTTGAATTGACCGAGATGTTGGTCGACGCCGTATTTCTTGGAGATCTGGAGGGCTCATGGTCGGGCGTCGTCAACGGCCGCTTCAAAGGCGGCTGGACGACGCGCCACTATGGCCGCCCCGACGACGGCATCCACGCGATCCAGATGGAGCTGGCGCAGCGCGGCTATATGGCCGAGCCCGCCGCGATCACCCACGCCAATTGGCCCTCCCCCATCGACCCGACCCCCGCGATCCGGCCCGTGCTCGAGCAAGTGATCGCCGCGACCCTCGATTTTGCGAAAGGACGTTCATGACCCGCCTCGATAATAGCCGCGTGATCCGCCCCGCAACCGGGACCGAGATCAGCGCGAAAAGCTGGCTCACCGAAGCGCCGATGCGGATGCTGATGAACAACCTCCACCCCGATGTCGCCGAGGCACCGCACGAACTCGTCGTCTATGGCGGCATCGGCCGCGCCGCGCGCGACTGGGAAAGCTATGACAAGATCGTCGAAACGCTGAAGCGCCTCAACGACGACGAGACGCTGCTGATCCAGTCCGGCAAGCCCGTCGGCGTTTTTCGTACCCACACCGACGCCCCGCGCGTCCTGCTCGCCAATTCGAACCTCGTCCCCGAATGGGCGAATTGGGATCATTTCCACGAGCTCGATAAAAAGGGCCTGATGATGTACGGTCAAATGACCGCGGGCAGCTGGATCTATATCGGCAGTCAGGGCATCGTGCAGGGCACCTATGAAACCTTCGTCGAAATGGGGCGGCAGCATTATGGTGGCGATCTGTCGGGTCGCTGGCTGCTCACCGCGGGTCTTGGCGGCATGGGCGGCGCGCAGCCGCTCGCGGCGGTGATGGCGGGCGCGAGCTGCCTCGCGATCGAATGCCAGCCGAGCCGCATCGAAATGCGTCTGCGCACCGGCTATCTCGACAAGCAGGCGGCGAGCATCGACGAGGCGATCGCGATGATCGAGGCGAGCCATGCCGAGGGCAAGCCTATATCGGTCGGCCTGCTCGGCAACGCCGCCGAAATCCTGCCCGAAATGGTCTGGCGCGGCATCCGCCCCGACCTGCTCACCGACCAGACCTCAGCGCACGACCCGGTCAACGGCTATCTCCCCGCGGGCTGGACGCTCGACGAGTGGTTTTCTAAGCGCGAGAGCGATCCAGCCGCGGTCGCCAAAGCCGCGAAAGCCTCGATGGCGGTGCATGTACAGGCGATGCTCGACTTTCAGGCGGCGGGGGTGCCGACGACCGATTATGGCAATAATATCCGCCAGATGGCGAAGGACGAGGGCGTCGAAAACGCCTTCGACTTCCCCGGCTTCGTCCCCGCCTATGTCCGCCCACTCTTTTGCCGCGGCGTCGGCCCGTTCCGCTGGGTGGCGCTGTCGGGCGATCCCGAGGATATCTACAAGACCGACGCCAAGGTGAAGGAGCTGCTGCCCGACAATGCACATCTCCACAACTGGCTCGACATGGCGCGCGACAAGATCCAGTTTCAGGGCCTGCCCGCGCGCATCTGCTGGGTCGGGCTCGGCGACCGCCACCGGCTTGGCCTCGCGTTCAACGAGATGGTCGCGTCGGGCGAGCTGAAAGCCCCCATCGTGATCGGCCGCGACCATCTCGATTCAGGCTCGGTCGCCTCGCCCAACCGCGAGACAGAGGCGATGCGCGACGGCAGCGACGCGGTTTCCGACTGGCCCCTCCTCAACGCGCTGCTCAACACCGCGAGCGGCGCAACCTGGGTGTCGCTGCACCACGGCGGCGGCGTCGGCATGGGCTATTCGCAGCATAGCGGCATGGTGATCGTCGCCGACGGCACCCCCGAAGCGGCGAAGCGCCTCGAACGCGTGCTTTGGAACGATCCCGGCACCGGCGTCATGCGCCACGCCGACGCGGGCTATGATATCGCGATCGAGTGCGCGCGCGAGAAGGGCCTCGATCTGCCGAGCATCTGACGCTTGTTTCAGTTGCGCCGAAACAGCTTCGCATCCTAAGGCTCTTCGCGACGATCAGGGGAGAGCCAGAAGCCGATGTCCGAAGCGCAATCGCCTAGCTACCCCGAAATTCGCGACGCGGTGCGCCGCCTCTGCGCCGACTTCCCCGGCGAATATTGGCAGCGCCTCGACCGCGACCGCATCTATCCGACCGAATTCGTCCGCACATTGACCGAGGCGGGTTTCCTCTCGGTCCTGATCCCCGAACAATATGGCGGATCGGGCCTTGGCCTTGGCGCCGCGACCGCGGTGCTCGAGGAGATCCACCGCTCGGGCTGCAACGGCGGCGCGTGCCACGCGCAAATGTACACGATGGGCACCTTGCTCAAGCACGGGTCAGAGGCGCAGAAGCAGGCCTATCTGCCCGCGATCGCGCGCGGCGATCTCCGGCTGCAAGCGTTCGGCGTGACCGAGCCGACCGCGGGCACCGACACGACGCGCATCCGTACCTTTGCCAAGAAGGTCGGCGACAAATATGTGGTCAACGGGCAGAAAATCTGGATCAGCCGCGCCGAACATTCGGACCTGATGGTCCTGCTCTGCCGCACTACTCCGCGCGAGGAGTGCGCGAAGCCGTCGGACGGGATGAGCGTCCTCCTCGTCGACATGCGCGAGGCAGAGGGCAAGGGGCTGACCATCCGGCCCGTTCGCACGATGCTCAACCATGCAACGACCGAGCTGTTCTTCGACGATCTCGAAGTCCCCGCCGCGAAATTGGTCGGCGAGGAGGGCAAGGGCTTTCGTTATATCCTCTCGGGAATGAACGCCGAACGTATCCTGATCGCATCCGAATGTATCGGCGACGGCCGCTTCTTCATCGATCGCGCCACCGCCTATGCGAAGGAGCGCGAGGTATTCGGCCGCGCGATCGGCACGAACCAGGGCGTCCAGTTCCCGATCGCCCGCGCCTATGTCCAGATCGCCGCTGCGGCCGAGATGGTCGCCAAGGCCGCGCGCCTGTTCGACGGCGGACAGGATGGCGGGACCGAGGCGAATATGGCAAAGATGCTCGCGTCCGAGGCAAGCTGGTACGCCGCCGACATGTGCGTGCAGACGCACGGCGGCTTCGGTTTTGCCGAGGAATATGACATCGAACGCAAGTTCCGCGAAACGCGCCTCTATCAGGTCGCGCCGATCAGCACGAACCTGATCCTGAGCCATGTCGCGACCCACGCGCTCGGCCTACCCAAGAGTTTTTGATGGACGATTATTCCGCCTGGGTCGGCCGCAGCGAAACGCGCGCAGACGTCGCCACCGCGGCGCCGCTCGCGGGTCTCGCCGCTCTCCTCGATCATGACACCACCGCCGCGCCCGACATTGTCCCGCCGCTTGGCCACTGGCTCTATTTCCTCCCCACCGCGCCCCAGTCGATGATGGGCGCCGACGGCCACCCGCGTCGTGACGGTTCGGGTCTGCTTCCGCCTGTCCCGCTCCCGCGCCGCATGTGGGCGGGCGGCCGGATCGAATTCCTGTCACCGATCGCAGTCGGTGCCGCGCTGACCCGGCTCACCACGATCGACGCGATCAAGCCCAAGCGCGGCGCGAGCGGCGACCTGCTGTTCGTAACACTGCGCCACGACATCGCGGCCGACGGCGTAGCGGCGATCCGCGAAGAACAGGACATCGTCTTTCGCGAACCTGCGCCGGCGACACCTGCGACCGCGCCGGCCATCGCAATCGAAGCCGAAGCCGCCGACGCCGTGCGCAGCATATCGCCGGGCCCCATGCTGCTGTTCCGCTACTCGGCGCTCACCTTCAACGCCCACCGCATCCACTACGACCGCGACTATGCCCGCGACGTCGAAGGCTATGCCGGACTCGTCGTCCACGGTCCGCTGATCGCAACATTGCTGATGGACCATTTCCTGCGCACCGCGCCGAGGGCCTCGCCCCGCCATTTCAGCTTCCGCGCCGAAGCGCCGCTGATCGACGGCGCGCCCGTCGACCTTTGCCTCGCGCACGACGGCGACGCCGCGCGATTGTGGGCGCGCGACGCGGCGGGGCGAAGGACGATGCGCGCCGACGTCGCTTAGCGGACCGCCCGCGCAAATCCACCCACAGAGATCATCTGGGTATTTCTCCACCCCCGACATTGCCAATTCGCAAAGCGGTCCATGCCGGTGCGGATCATGATCGCCGTGTTCGCACCGATGCGGACGGAGTCGGGGAGGATCCGCAACAGCCATGCCGTCAGGCATCGCGCGCCGTCCCCTTTTTGTAAGGAGAATAGTCATGATCAAGAAAGTCATGCTGGCGGTGTCGACGCTGGCGCTTGCAGCAACCGCAGCGCCCGCGCTGGCGCAACAGAACCAGGACAACGACAACACCACGACCGGTGCTGCAGGTGGGATCGGCAACGATACCACTGTCGTCAACGACCTGATCGACCTGTTCGTCCAGGACAATGCCGCTGACACCTTCTCGGATGACGACCAGGACAATGACGGCAACGGCTCGTTCAACGGCAACAGCCTCGTTGTGGCGACCCAAACGTTGAACGCCAACAACACCAACCAGCAGATGGACGAACTCGTCGATCTGGACGGTGAAGACGGCAGCGAAACGCCGGTCGGTTACAACAGCGGTAACAACTCGGTGAGCGGCAGCGCCTTTGCTGCTTATGCCGGCATTCTGAACGCCGCCTGGAATACGG
Organism: Sphingopyxis fribergensis; assembly: GCF_000803645.1. Classification (NCBI taxonomy): domain Bacteria; kingdom Pseudomonadati; phylum Pseudomonadota; class Alphaproteobacteria; order Sphingomonadales; family Sphingopyxidaceae; genus Sphingopyxis; species Sphingopyxis fribergensis. The sequence continues at coordinate 3,439,723 of NZ_CP009122.1, forward strand.
GCATCAACTCGAATGCCCAGGCTGCAACCAACATCGCGGCAAGCGGCACTGTAAGCTTCGGCGACAGTGCTCCGGCTGCTGGTGGCGGTGACGGCGGCGGCGACTAAGAGTCCCCCCGGATGGCCGGCCCGGCACCACTGGCGGGCCGGCCATTTCTTCCAGTTTCGCTTTCAAGGAGCGCCCGCGTAATGAAACCCCCGATCGTCCCGGTTCTGCTGGTTATGGCAGGCCTGTCCGTGCCCGTATCGGCGCAGTTGCCTTTGCCCGACGCTGCGGCTCCCCTCGTTACAGAAGCCGTGCCGTCGGATATCACGGTAACGCTTCCGGCAAGCATAATGCGGCCGGAACGCAAATCGCCGATGTTGAAGGATACTGAGCTCGACACGCTGCGCGGCGGCCAGTCGCTCGTGATCACCAACCAGACGATGGACTCGATCGTCAGCGGCAACGTGCTGAAGGGCGACTATACAGCAGGTGCGGTCACGTTGAGCGATTTCGCGCTTTCCAATTTCAACGGTGTCGGCAACCTGCTGATCAACACCGGCGCACAGGTCAGTGCCCAGAGCGGCATGAACCTGACGATCAACCTCGGCGACTGAGCGCGCTATGCGGGCCCTGCGCATCTTGATCGCGGGCCTGCTGTGCGCCGCTGCCGCGGCGCCCGCCGCCGCCGAAGTCCGGCTGACCGGTCCCGAAACGGGCGGCAACTACCAGCTTCAGGTAATGACCTGGTGGGAAATTCCTTTCCGTTCGGTCGTTCGCCAACGCTATGATTTCAGTTGCGGATCGGCGGCGATCGCGACCCTGCTCACCTATCATTATGGCGCGCCGACGTCGGAGACCATGCCCTTTCGCGCGATGTGGGAAAAGGGCGACCGCGAGGCGATCCGCAAGGTCGGCTTCTCGATGCTCGACATGAAAACCTACCTCGCCTCGCGCGGCTTTCGCGCCGAAGGCTTCCGGCTCACCGCCGAGCAATTGAAGCAGGTAAAGCGTCCGACGATCGTCCTGATGGACCTTAAGGGATTCAAGCATTTCGTCGTCATCAAAGGCGTTCGCGGCGACCGGGTGCTGACCGGTGATTCGGTTCTCGGCCTTAACGAATATTCGCTCAGCGACTTCGAAAAACATTGGAACGGCATTGCGCTGGCGATCGTCGACGGCGGACAAAAGCGCCCGTCCTTCAACCTCGCCGGCGACTGGGGCCCCTGGTCGCAGGCGCCGCTCGAAGATGAAGGGGCGCTTCGCGTGTCGATCAGCGACCTGACGACCAACCTCCCCCCGCAATATCAGCTGACGCCGCAAATCCTGCTCGATGTACGCGTCGGTACCGTGAAATGAGATTGACCATGTCCCCACGCATTTTTCTCCTCGCCTTTGCGCCGACGCTTCTCGCTGCAAGCGAGCCGCCGAGCGGCGATCCGCTTATCGGTGCGGAGACGGTGCCCGATGAGGTCCTGGCGACGCAGCGCGGCGGCTTTGCCTTTCAGGGCATGGTGATCGCGTTCGGCGCCGATATTCGCAGCTTCGTGAACGACGAGCTGGCGCTGCGCACGATCGTCAGCTGGACACCCCAAGGCTCCTCGATCGAGCGCTTCGTGTCGCCGGCGCTGACCGCGGTCGACGCCGCGCAGATTCAGGGCGGCATTTTGACAAGCGGCGGCATTACGATGCGCGTCGGCGACGAACCGGTGTTCCTCGCGAACAACGGCCAGACGGCGCTGATCCAGAGCACCGATGCCATCCAGAATGTCCTGATCAACACCGCCAGCAACGTCTCACTGAACCAGCAGGTCGACGCCGTGCTCGATATCAGCGGCTACGAAGGCTTTCGGGATGGGCTGGCCTCCACGCGTATGAGCGACGCGATCGGCGCCGCGATGGGTGCGCAGACCCTCAGCGCGCTCGGCAACTGAACGACCCCCCGCCCCCGTTTCGATGGGGACGGTCACCTCGCCCCGCCTCTTTCGGCGGGGCTTTTCTTTGCGATAATGGCGGTCGCCGGGGGGTTATATTTTCCCGCCAAACGGCATGCGCAGCGTGATCGATACGTCGGGCGCATCCTCGGTCACCCCGATTTCGAAGCCCATGTTCAGAACGTCGCGCTCGGTCAGGCGATAGGACATGCCGAAATTGAGCGAACCGACGTGGATATAATTGGATTTCTGATTCGTATCGCCAATCTCGGTCTTGGTCGGGAAGATATAATTGTGCCGATAGCCGAGCGAGAAGGAAAAGCGCGGGTTCAGCGCGAAGCCGAAGCCGATGTTGGCCGACACCGCATCGCCCGGATCGACGCGCCCGATCAGCACGTCGCCGACCAATTCGTTCACATCGCGCGGGATATGATAAAGATAGGCCACCCCGCCGTAAATGACCGCGGGATCCGACGGCATCAGGAAATTGAGTCCCGGCTGAACCGCCCAGAAACCCGATCCGGTGGCCAACCCCGTGGCAACGCCGAATTCATCATAGCCGACCTCGAACGGCCCCTTGCCCGTGTCCGATTTCACACGGAGCGTTCCGACAAAGATCGGCTTTTGTCCGACCGGCCGATTGAATTGATAGCGCAGCGAGAATTCGGCATCGCCGACCCCGTCCTCGCGCAGCGCGATCGACCGGACGATACCTTCGTCACGTTGCTGGACGACCTCGATCCGGTCGTTGCGATAGAGATAGGGGATGCGCACTTCGGCCTCGAGCCGGTCGCTGATTCCGTAACGCATCGATGCCGTGCCGACGAGCGTGTCGCGGTCGGCGTCGGTTGCTTCGATCAGGCCGATCTGAATGCCCGGGATCAGTTCGATCCCGCGAAAGACGAGTCGATTGGTCGACGAGCGTGTATATTCGAACGAGGGTTCGAAAATGAAATGGCCGGCGCGCGTCAGCACGCCCTGTCCTTCGGGAACCGCAGCGACGCGTTCCGTCGTCGACTCGCCCGGAGGCGGCGCTTCGCCGACGGGTGCATCGGGCAGCGCGACCGCATCACTGCCCGGACCGGGAAGCGCGGGGCCGGCAACGCCTTGCCCCATGCCGGTACCGCGGAACATCTCCAGCGGCGCCTCTGCGAGCGCAAAGGAGGAAAGTCGGTCGATCTGCGCCTGCTGGGTGATAAGCTGCCCCTGCATCTTCACGATCTGCTGCCGCTGCTCCACCAGCATCACATTTTGCTGGTCGATCAGCGCGCGCTGTTCGGCCAGGATTCGGCGCTGCACATCGATCTCGCTTTCGACGCTCGCGGCCGGTGGGCTTTCGGCAGCAGCGCCCGCACCCGCGACTGCGGCGTTCCAGATTGGCGCGGTATCGAGAAATGGCAGTGCGTCGCACAGACATTCAAGCGCTGGCGTCTCGTGCGCGTTGGCCTGCGAAGGCGAAAAAATCGCCGACAGTCCAACGGCGGCCACACCGACATGGCGCAGCACGGGCGACACTATCAAGTTACTCATGCGCCCGCCCCCTGTCCGGTGAAGCTTCGCCGCGGCCGCATCGCGCCGATCTTGTCGATCGCCACGCCCATCTCTTCGCCGGCGATCGCGCGAAGCCCGTCGAGGTCGACCAGCCGGCACAATTGCGGACCCTCCAGCTCGATCAGCCCCTGGCGGACAAAGCCCGAGATCGTCCGGCTGACCGTATGAATCGTGAGGCCAAGATGATCGGCGATATCGCCACGTGTCATCGGCAGGGGGATGCTGCCCAGTGCCGACAGCCGCTTCGCCGCGATCAGCAGAAATGCCGCGACCCTTTCGTTGGCGTTCCGGCGGCCGAGCAGGAATATGCACTGATTCGCGCTGTCGAGCGCGCGTTCGAGCGCGCGATTCTGTCCAAAGGAATCGGGGTCGCCGTTCAGCGCGGGGCGGCGCGTCAGGATCGTGTTGGTGACCGCTTCGGCGGCCGCGTCGCGCGAACCATATTCGACGCCGAACACGTCGCCCTGATAGAAAAAGCCCGTCAACTGGCGGTGCCCGTCGACGTGGAAATGGCAGGTTCTCACCGTTCCCGAGATGACCTCGAACCAGCAATCGCCGGGATCACCCTGTGAAAAGATGATCTCGCCTTTACGAAATTTAAGAATGGTATCCTGCGGAATCGAACCGCGTTGATATTCTGCCGACAGACCTTGCACGCCACGTCTCCAATCTGAAATTGGTATTTGCGGCGACCCCATTTGCGAGTCTCATCTGCCTTTGCGAAGGCTGACACCATCCGGGTAAAAACCAAGGAATTCGTGTGTATGAATGCCCTAGCAAAATTCCTTAGGTAATTTTACTTAGCATCTAGAGATAGATTACATCAGTTTTTCAACAACATAGATATATTGGCACAGCAAATGTCGGTATATACTTAATTAGCTTAGGTTAATTGCTAAACAGCGCGCAAAGAGATATTGTCGAAGCCAGAGCAGGTGGGTTGCGGCATTGCCGCACAAAAGATGCTCGTCGGTCGCACCGTGTCTACGCCTTGGGGTATCAGGGGATTGCGCCGTGCATCAAAACGCTTTGAACGTCGAACCGCATTTGACCTTTCGTGAGCATCAAATACTGGAATTGGTAGCCGTCGGCTGCTCGGCCAAGCAGATCGCGATCGAGATCAATATCGCGCCGCGAACCGTCGAACGGCATATCGAGAATGTGCGGCTGAAACTGAATGCGCGCAACCGCGCGCATCTGATAACCCAGGCCATGCACCTCGGCCTGCTGGTCATCGAGACGCCCTCGCCAGACGAACCGACGCTCTTCGAACTCAAATGATGGAAGAGGCCCGCCGGCCTTGGTCGCGGCTCGTCAGATCGAATGACCTGCCAAGCCCCGCTTCAAGCGATATAAGCGTCGTCATCGTTCCCCCCGGCGGATTTCGGCTGAAAGCTGGTCGTCGCGGGCCGTTAGCAGAATCTCGGTCGCCAAGGAGGAAGATCGGACCGCTCGCGCCAGAACCAGCGTGCCGATCAACTGCGCAATGACGCGAATCGCCCCTTCTCGGTCCTCGCCATCGGGAAGCTCAACCAATATTTGCGCGATCGAGGCCTCCAGCCCCGTCTCGAATGCCGGCCCGAGCGCATCGGAATGCCGCAGCGCCTCGGGAGCGAGCGCAGCATAGGCGCAGCCGTTCGCGGGATGATAGCGGTGCGCCGCCGGCAAATACCAGCGACGCAGCGCCGCGACCGGATCATCCGGCGCCCGACAACGGTACGAGGCCCGCCAGAAAAAGTTCTTCAGGATGCTGCCGACAAGATCCATCGGGAGGCATCTGCTCGCGAGGATAAACAAGCATACCGTCGAGCTCGCCATCGCCTACCGGGCGTTTTCGGAAAACTTCGACCAACGCGAAACTGCACGCAGCCACCAAGCGCGCGAAGGCCGATGATCGGCCCAACCGCTTTGGGGCCGAATGGGAAGTGGTGCTGTGTTCCAACTTTATTGCATGAAGCCGCCCCTAAAGAGAAGAAACGGACGGAAAACAGCGAGAAACATGATTAAGAGAATGGAAGAACGCTGGCTTGATATCGCACCAAGTCTTTGAAAAATGGTGCACCCGGCGGGATTCGAACCCACGGCCCCCAGATTAGGAATCTGATGCTCTATCCTGCTGAGCTACGGGTGCGCCGCCGGTCGTGTAGCGGGGCGCGCTGCAAAGCGTCAATCGGGATGGATCAATTGGCCGCCTCGGGCGGCACGATCGGTACGAGCAGGGGCATCGCGGCGATGCCGTCGTCGCGTAGCGCCTCCGCCTCTTCGGGCGAGGCCTGGCCGTGGATCAAATCCTCGGCCGAGCGCCCTTCGTGAATCGCACGCGCGGCGTCGGCGAAATCGCGGCCGACCCAGCGCGACTGCGGCAATATTTCGGCCTGTTTCGCGGCGATGTCGGCAAGCATTTTGCGTATCAGTTCGGGCGATGGCTCGCCCGAACCCGGCGGCGTGGCTGGCGGCTGAACGGCCATCTGCCGGTTGGCCTTGGTGCCGACGCGCGGCGCCATGACCGCCTTTTTGACGTCGGCATCGCCGCACACGGGGCAATTGATCAGCCCGCGCGTCTGCTGGTCACCAAAGCTGTCGCTGTTCGCGAACCAGGCTTCGAACCGGTGGTCGCCGGCGCAACAAAGATCGAAAACGATCAAGCTCAGCCCAGTCCCAACAGCGGATCGAGCCCGCCCCGCGCGTCGAGCGCCGCCATGTCGTCGCTGCCGCCGATATGTTTTCCGTCGATGAATATCTGCGGGACGGTGCGCGCGCCACCCGCGCGTTCGACCATCGCGTCGAACCCGGCCCGGTCCATCGTCAGGTCGATTTCCTGATACTCGACGCCCTTGCGCTCGAGCAACGCCTTGGCGCGCGAGCAATAGGGGCAGAGGAATTTGGTAAATACTTCGATCTTGGCCATGCGGCTATCCTGTCATCCTTCATTCGTCATATCGGAATCCAACGAAGCAAAGTCAAATATGTTGCCGCTCATCAGCGCATCGGGAACGACACGCGCCCAGCTTAACGCCGATACACGCGCTGCACCGCTCCGATTGAGCATTTTCGCCGCCGCGCGCAGGGTCGCGCCGCTGGCATGGACGTCGTCGACCAGCACCAGATGGCGGCCCGCCACGCGCGCCTTTGCGCCCGTGGCCAGCGTAAAGGCCCCCGCGACGATCCGCTCGCGTTCGCGCCGTCCCTTGCCGCGCAGCGACGCAGTCGACTTGACGCGCAGCAGCAGATGATGGTCGCGCGCCGCGCCGGTCAGCCGTGCCAGTTCGTCGGCGACCAGCGCCGCCTGATTGAACCCGCGCGACCACAGCCGCCAGCGATGCAGCGGCACCGGCACCAGCAGCATATCGTCGATCGCCCCCAGCGTCGCGAGCCGCCGCGCCATCAACCGCGCCATCAACCGCGCGTGCCCGGTGCGCCGCCCATATTTGAGGCGCAGCGCCACGGTGCGCGCAACGGGACCATAAGCGACTGCAGCCGGCGCGCCGTCGAAGGGCGGCGGGCTGGCAAGGCACGCGCCACAGACGATCGGCGCGCCGGGCAAGGCCGTCGGCAGCGGGATCGAGCAGCGCGAGCAGGAGGGGCCATCGAGGAAGTCGAGCGAGGACCAGCAGGTCAGGCAAAACTGGCGATCTTCGCCGACGATCACCCCGCATCCGGGGCAGCGCGGCGGCAGCGCATAATCGACGATCGCGCGCCCCGCGGCACGCAAGCTCCCCAGCCACGCTCCGGCCGGCGCGCCGTCTTTTTCGACATCCCCCGTCGTCGTCGCCATCCGCCGCTTGTGAAGCATCGCCGGGGACGGCACAAGCGGCGCATGTCGCAGCCTCCCCGCCCGCTCTTCTCCCCGGCCCGTCACCGCGCCCAGCGCGACCGCATGGCCCGCCTGCCCGCGTCGGCCAATTTTCTTGCGCCGCTGATCGCCGAAACCCTGCTCGACCGGCTGGCAATGGTGACGCGCGAATTTCCGCGCACATTGCTGATCGGCGCGCATGATGCCGCGCTCGCCGATCATCTGAGCGCGACCGGCACCGATCTCACTATCGCCGAGGCGGGACCGCGCCTCGCCGCCAGGGCCGGCGCCGTCGCGGTCGAGGCCGACGCCATCGACCTGCCCTTTGCCAGTTTCGACCTCATCCTCTGGCCCGGCGGGCTCGACAGCATCAACGATGTGCCTGGCGCACTCGTCCGCCTCCGCGCGCTGCTGGCGCCCGACGGCCTGTTGCTCGGCGCCTTCGTCGGCGACGGCAGCCTGCCCCGGATGCGCCGCGCGGTGATGGCGGACGGGGTGCGGTCGATCGCGCGGCTGCATCCCCAGATCGACCTCGCCGCGATGGGCAATTTGCTCCAGCGCGTCGGCTTCACCCTGCCCGTCGTCGATGTCGACGCGCTGACGGTGCGCTATGGCGACTGGTTCGCCCTGGTGCGCGATATCCGCGCGGCGGGCTTGTCGAGCCGGCTCGCGCCCGCGCCCCCGTCCTTGACGCGCGAAGAGGCGGCGCGGATTGCAGCGGCTTTCGCGGCCCAGGCCGATCCCGACGGCCGCATCGGCGAAACATTCCGCCTTATCCATTTCAGCGGCTGGGCGCCGCATCCCGACCAGCCGCAACCCGCGCGGCGCGGCAGCGGCACCGCCTCGCTCGCCGAGGCATTGAAGCCAAAGACCTAGACCCCAAAGATCTAGACCAGCGCCTCCAGCAAGCCGATCAGCGGCTTGTCGGCGGGCGGCATAGCAAGCCCGTGCAGTTCGACCGGGCGCACCCAGCGCAGCGCGCTGGCATGCTGCGCCACCGGCGTTCCGCGCCATTTCCGGCAGACATAGAGCAACAGCAGCAGATGCCGGTCGCCGAGCGGCTCGCTCGCGAAACAGGCGGGCGCAAGGCACGCATGATCGACATCGATCGCGAGTTCCTCGCCCAGTTCGCGGATCAGCGCCTGTTCGGGCGTTTCGCCGGGCTCCAGCTTGCCGCCGGGAAACTCCCAGAGCCCGGCCATCGACAGACCTTCGGGGCGCTGCTGGACCAGCAGCCTCCCGTCACGGTCGACAAGCGCCGCGGCCACGACGATCAGCGGCGTTTTTGGCGGTTTTCCGGGGTCGGTAGCGGACAAATTGTTAACCTTCCTGTGTAAACATGACACCCTCGGGAACTATAATTTCAGTCAGGGGTGGAACAATGCGAAAGTTTTACAGGCTGATGCGGTCGACCAGGGCCGCCACAGCCGTCGAATATGGGCTGATTCTGGCCCTTATCTTTTTGGCGGCCGTCGTTTCGGTGGGCAATTTCGCCAACTCCGCCAACGGCATGTGGAACAGTATCTCGAAAGCCGCCGAAAATAATATGTAGCGTCGCAGTGGCTGTCCCATTTCGGGCTTTCGGCGCACAGGTTTCGGGCGGGTAGCATTAAGATTTTCAAAACCTATTCGCCCTAAACCCCCGGATGTTGACCCAGACCAGACCGTCAACAGGGTAAGTGAAATCAGGAGACCAGTCATGAAGTTCATCAAGAAGTTCGTCCGCGATACCAAAGCCGCCACCGCCATCGAATATGGCCTGATCGCGGCCCTGATCGCCGTCGCCGGCATCGCGGCAATGGGCGCCGTCGGCAACAGCGTCGGCAACACCTTTAACAAGGTTTCGACCAAGCTCGACGAAAAGAACGCCTAATCAGGCGATGCTCACGCCGCTTATCGCGGCGGAAATCGGAAAGGGCGGTGGAGCGATCCACCGCCCTTTTTCGTTGCGGCCGTCGTTACCGGCTTGCGTACACGACGATCTTCACGCGCTGCCCCGGGGTCAGGCGGCTCGATGCGGTCAGGCGGTTGAGCACCTGGAACCGTTCCGCCTGATAATTGCTGTACGCCATGCGCCGCGCCAGCGTGGCGACGGTATCGCCGCGCCCGACGGTCACGACATCGATCCGCCGCGGCTTGATCGCCGCCGCTTCCGAAGTGCTCAGGCGCCGGACGCTATTGAACATCGAATTGAACACGCCGCTGCCGCCCGCCTGCGTCAAGGTGACGAAGTGGAACGCGCGCTCACGCGAAAATTCATAGGCGAAGATGGTCACATCGACCTGCCCCGACTGGCTATTCACCCGCGCGGTCGAATAGGACGCCGGAATGCCGTTCACCGTCGTGCGCTGGATCGCGCCGGGGCTGATCGCGGCATTGCCAGCGATGGCCTTGAAGGCGGCGGCGATATAGGCATTCATGTCGCCGCTGTACGGACCGGTCGTGAATTGCGCTTGCCCGCCGTTGCCGCTGACCGACACCGCGTCGGCGCCATTCTGCATTCCGTAACCGTTCGGCACCGTGAAGCGCAGCTTGAGGTCGGGGTGCAGGAAATCACGCCCTTCGACCACGCCCTGCGCCGGATCGTCGCCGTAAAGCACATTGTCGACCGAGGCGAGGAACGCGTCGGCATTGCGCGTCCCGCCGTTGCCGCCCGCGCGGTTCGCCAGCGACTGGGCGTTGCGCACGCGTGAAGCGGGATCGGGGTGAGTGCTCGCCCATTCGGGGAGCGAACGCGCGTCGCCGCCCGACAGGCGCGCCTCGAGCGTCGTCTGGTTGGCGAGGCTGGTCAGCATCGTCGACAGCGCCAGCGGGTCGTAACCCGCGCTGCGGAGATATTGGACGCCGAGCTGGTCGGCCTGCAATTCCTGGCTGCGCGAAAAGCCGAGCGTCGCGAGTTGTGCGACCTTCAGCGAATTATTCTGGAGCAGTCCGCCGAGCCCGCCGAGCAGTCCGCCATTGTCGCCGATCGCGCCGCCGAGCACCGCGCCGAGCACACCGAGGATCTGGTTGCGCGTCGCCGCCGACTGGCGCTTCTTGCTGTGCTGCGCCGCGACATGCCCGACCTCGTGCCCCAGCACGCCGGCAAGTTCGGCCTCGTCGTTCATCAGCGCCATCAGCTGGCGTGTGACATAGACATAGCCGCCGGGGATCGCGAAGGCGTTGTTCACCGGCGAATTGAGCAGGGTGACGGTAAAATCGCTTGCGCTACGCGACAGTCCCGACTGAACGGCAATATTCTGCCCGACACGGTTCACATAAGCGGCCTGCGGACCATTATAGGCGCCGCCGAATTCGGCCATCAGCTGCGGGTGCGCGTCGGTACCCTGCTTGCGCTCGGCGGACGAAATGCTCGTCGCGGTCTTGATCGCCTTCAACTGCGCGTCGGCCGCGCCGGTCGCGGCAAGACCGCCCAACGCCAGCACTGCCGCCAGTTTTTTCCCGGTCTTCCAGCTCATCGAAATCCTCCCACTACACGCCGTCGCTCAGCGATATCCCCATCACACGACAAGGCAAGCCGCGCGATGAACCGCGGCCGCCCGATTTTGAAAGGGAACGCGATAACCCGCGATCGGGTTCCGCGGGACCGCGCCTAAGCGCGGCCCATTGCTAGGAATTTATCCTCGCGCGCGGCGAGCAATGTCTCGCGCGGCAGCCCGGCAAGCGCATCGAGTTCCTGTGCGATCGCATCGCCGAGCGCCGCAATCGCGACGTCGGGCGCGCGATGCGCTCCGCCGACGGGTTCGGTGACGATCCGGTCGATAATTTTGAGCCCGAGCAGATCCTGCGCCGACATCTTCATCGCGGCGGCGGCATCAGCCGCCTTGTCCGACGTGCGCCACAGGATCGAGGCACAGCCTTCGGGCGAAATCACCGAATAGACGGCATGTTCGAACATCAGCACGCGGTTCGCGGCGGCAAGCGCAATCGCGCCGCCCGAGCCGCCCTCGCCGACCACGGCGGCAACCATCGGCACGCCGAGCGCCAGGCATTGTTCGGTCGAACGCGCGATCGCTTCGGCCTGGCCGCGTTCTTCGGCCTGGATTCCCGGAAAGGCGCCCGAGGTGTCGACCAACGTCACCACCGGCAGTCCGAACCGGTCGGCCAGCTGCATCAGGCGGATCGCCTTGCGATAGCCCTCGGGCTTCGCCATCCCGAAATTATGCTTCATGCGCGACGGAATATCGTCGCCCTTTTCGTGGCCGATGACCATCACGCGACGGCCGCGGAACCGCGCCATCCCGCCCAAAATAGCCTGATCGTCGCCGAAATTGCGGTCGCCCGCCAGCGGCATCCAGTCGTCGAAGAGGCCGGCGACATAATGTTTGAAATGCGGGCGGTCGGGGTGGCGCGCGACTTGCGTCTTTTGCCAAGGCGTCAGTTTCGAATAGATATCGCGCAGCAATTTGGAAGACTTATCCTCGAGCTGTGCAATATCATTGTCGATGTTGAGCGAGGGGTCGTCCCCCATTTCGCGCAGTTCGGCAATCTGCCGATCGAGCGCCGCGACCTGTTTTTCGAAGTCCAGAAAGGCTGTCATGCGCAGTCGCTAGGACGATGGCGGCGTAACGTCAACTTTGGGGTGGGCACCATCCATCCGCGCGAGCGGATGCCGCTGGTTGACCAGCTCGACAAGGCGGCGGCTGTCGACATGCGTGTAAATTTCGGTCGTCGCAATATCCGCGTGCCCCAGCATCAATTGCAGCGCGCGCAGATCGGCCCCACCCTCGAGCAGATGCGTGGCAAAGGCATGGCGCAGCACATGCGGGCTGACTGCGGTCGGGTCGACCCCTGCACGGCCCGCGAGGTCGCGCAGCATCTGGAACAGCCGCACGCGGGAAATATGCGCCTTGCCCGACGGGAACAGCCAGGGTGATACTTCGGTGAGGAAGGGCACCCAGCGATCGAGGACGGTCCGTGCGCGTTCGGACAGCGGGACCAGCCGCTCCTTGTCGCCCTTGCCGCGGATGATCAGATACTCGCGCTCGCCCGCCATCGCGCGGCGCGGCAGCGACACCAGCTCGCTGGCGCGCAGGCCCGACCCGTAAAGAAGTTCGAGCAGCAGCAGCATCCGCACCGCCGCGGCCGGCGGCGCTTCTCCCGCCGCTTCCTCTTCGGCCTGAGCGAATAGCCGCTCGACATGATCATGGGTCAGGATGCGCGGAAGCGGGCGGCGCGTCGTCGGCCGCGCGATATCGAGCGCCGGATTGTCGGCGCGCTCGCCCTCATCGAGCAGGAAGGCAAAAAACTGGCGCAGCGCCGACAACTTACGCGCCGCGCTACTCGCTACAAGCGATTGATAATCCGCCATCAATTTGCGCAAGTCGGCCGCATTGGCATCGCCCAGCGGGCCCTTCACCCACTCCGCCGCCTGCTCCAGATCGCGGCGGTAGGCGGCAAGCGTGTTGCGCGAGGCGCCACGCTCGGCCGCCATCATCTCGAGAAAACGATCGATCAGAGCGCCGTCAGACACGCACCAGCGCTTCGGCGGCGATCATCCGCGCTTCGGACGACAGGCCCACTTCGCGCAGCGCTCGGACGATATAATAGAGATGGTAGGGCGGGACTTTCGACCATTCGCCCTGCATCCCCGCCGCCGCGAGAAGCGCAACCATGCCGGGCTCACGCCGCTCGGCGGCCGCCATGATCGCGCGCGACCAGCGCGTCTGCTTGCCCAGATCGACTTCGAGATCGCTCGCCGCCGCCGCCGCCGCGCTCGCATCGAGGCGGCCGAGACCGGCGAGGCCCGCGAGCAGGAATTTCGACCGCAGCGTATCGGCGCTGTCGTCGTCGCCCGAAAAGCGTTCGACGGCACCCGCGCTCATGCCGGTGAGCGGCCGCGGCGAACCCACCGCGAGCACGGCCCACGCGCGGCTGCCGACCGAAACGGTCGGCACCCACGCAATCGCATTCTCGTCATAACCGCCCGCGAGCATCGATCCGAGCAGTTGCCAGGGGTCGTCGCCGACCTCGGTACCGACGGGCAGCGCCGCTGCGGCGCGCGCGGTCGCGACCATCGCCGCATAGCGCTGGGTCGGACCGGCATCGGTGCCCCAAAGCCGTTCCATCGCGGCATAACGGTCGGCACCGCGCGCCAGACGGAAGGCGGCGCGCAATTGATCGGTCTGCGCCGTGACCGCTTCGGTGGGCTCTTCTTCGCTCGCCGCGGCGCTGAGCAGCGATACATAGGCCTCGCTCGACAGCACACCGCGCGCAGCCGCTTCGGGGGCAGCGGCGACGCGGCTCGCCATGTCGGTCATCGGCGCCAGCACCGTCCAGCTTTTGATATTGGGCGCGGCCGACGTGCGCAGCGCCTCGGGCACCGGGATCGCGGTCGCGGTCGCCATGCCGAAGCGCCAGCTTGTCAGCCGGTCGATATTGTCCCACTCGATCGTCGTCGACCGGCGGCCGGCGCCGGTCGCGCCGAGGACGCGTTCGGTGAGCAATATGTCGAAATTCGAAATCTTGCCGCTCGACCGCACGCGGCTGATCGCCCAGCCCGCCGGCCCGGCTTCGCCCGACAGGCCCGCACAGATAGCCGACGCCAGGCGCCACGCCTGTGCGTCGCCATGCGCGAGCCCGGCGGGGACATAAGGGCACATGCCCGCGGGATCGGCATTGGCGAGATAGGTTTGCTGTGCGGTGGCGACGAGGCGCGGGCTGGCGCGGTCGTAATCGACCGACTGGACGATCCGGCGCGCGGTGATCGATTCGCCCATGCGGAGCAACAGCGAAGCGCGAGCGGCGGCGAGATCGGCGCCGTTGATCGTGTCGGGGGTATCGATCGCCGAGGCGAGCGAGCGCCGCAGCAGGATCTGTCCCCAACGCGACGCGAACTGTCCGTTCGTCTTGCTCATGATCGCGGCGGCATATTGGCCGCGCACCCCGAACGCATCCGGCGCAAGCCCGCCCGTTTCGGGCGTCAGCGGCCCGATTCGGGTGAGCAGGCGGCGCGCACCCGGCGGCAGGTCGTATTTCAGCCCGCCCGATTCGACCTCTTCGCCGTCCTCGCCCTCTTCGGCGGCCGCGCTCGTCGGCGCCGTCCCTACGGTCGGGGTGACTGCAGGCGGAGCGGTGCCGTTGGTCGGCGTCGAACTCGGGGCAGGCGTCGGCGTCGATGAAGGCGCCGGCGCCGGACGCGGCGCATCGGCCGGGTTGCCGAAGCCTTCGGGCAACAGCGATTCCTGTGCGAGCGCGGGCAGCACCAGCACGGCGGCCATGGCGGTTCCCGACAAGCCCAGCGCGAGCGATAGCGTTTTCATCTTCATTGCGGCACGCTTTCGGCAATCTTGTCGGTCACGTCCACCTCAATCATTCGCGGCTCGATCGGCCGGCCGAGAAACAGCAGGAATAGAAAGAACGCCACCAGCACCAGCGCCAGCACGATCAATCGTGCAATCCAGCGGCCTTTTCCCGATCTGCCCCGCGTGCGCAATATCCCATGCCTGTCGTTCGTCTCATTAAACGCGCAGCAAAAGCATTGTTCCGCGCGGCCCTCGCGGTATAGCCGCGCGGACCATGTGACGCACTCCAAATTAATCGATTAAAAGCCGCCAGACCGAAATCGACCAGTTGTTGGATGTCAGTCAGCGATCATTTTGCGCCGTTCGAACAACGTCAGGGCAAGCACCCATACACTGGACGTGATACAGGACAAAGCGACGACATCGAGCAAGCTTGCGCCGCTAAGCGCCCACCAACTGCCGCAGATAACAATCGGTCCTAAGATACAAAAAGGTATGATGTATCGGTCTAGAGCGTTCCCCCTAAACCAAACGATAGCGAGAACCGCCGCGATCCAAGGGAGCGAGAATATCGCACCGGCAAACATGCCGAAAAATGCTCCTGCTCCAAAGCCACCCGACGTTCCAACTGTTCCGTAGAAGCCGACGATCAGCAGGCCGAAGAGGTGAGCGACACCTATACGCACTGCCAAAACTTGTCGACGACTGGGGCTTGTCATTCCCGAATAATAGCTGTCCCAGTTTTGCGAGGCAATGTCCGTTTCCCACCCCAAGTTTGCAGTTCGGCCATCTTGGCCACCGTCTGAAACCAGACTTTTGCGAACGCAGCCATGTGGCCCAATAAGACAATCATTTTGATGATCGGCTTGGCATGCTACGGGCACGCGCAAGCAGAGCCTCAACGGATATTACGATATCGTAATCGCTGGCTTTGTGACGTTTGGGTGTGCAATGGGGGCGACCGCATCCGCTGATTCCCGCGGTTTTTAGCGCTTCGGCACTTTTGTTTACAACTGTTTGTGATTGCACCATGTCGCGAAACCCGAAAAGCCTGGCCCCGATGACCGCGGGGCCCATCCCCGCGTCGATCCGCGAGCGGTCGATCGTGCTCGTCGGTTTGATGGGCTCGGGAAAATCGACCGTCGGCCGCCGCCTCGCGCAGCGGCTCGGCATGCGGTTCGCTGATGCCGACGACGAGATCGAACGCGCCGCCGACACCAGCATTTCCGACATTTTCGAGCGGTTCGGCGAGGCGCATTTCCGCGACGGCGAACGCCGCGTTATCGCCCGGCTTCTGGCCGGAAAGCCGATGGTGCTGGCGACCGGCGGCGGCGCTTTCATCAACGACGAAACGCGCGCGCTGATCCTGCGGGGCAGCCTTTGCATCTGGCTCGACGCCGATATCGCGACGCTCGTCGAACGCGTCGGCCGCCGCAGCCACCGCCCGCTGCTCAAGAACCGCGACCCCGGCGAGGTGCTCCGCGACCTCGCGGCAGTCCGCAATCCCATCTATGCCGAGGCGCATCTTCGCGTCAGTTCGGCAAGCACGCCGCACGACCACACGGTGCGCGCGATCCTGGAGGCCCTGTCAAAGTGGGAAGATCCGCAATGGAAAGCCTGACCGTCGAGCTCGGCAGCCGCAGCTATCCGATATTGATCGGCGACGGGCTGATCCGCGATATCGGCGAACATGTCGCGCCGCTACTGAAGCGTCCGCGCACAATGATCGTCACCGACACGCACGTCGCCGACCATTATCTGATCCCGCTCGGCACCGCGCTGGCGATGGCCGACATCTCCTTCTCCTCCTTCGTCCTCGACCCGGGCGAAAGCACGAAAAGCTGGGCGGGGCTCGCGCGCCTGACCGAATGGCTGATCGGCGAAGGCGTCGAGCGCGGCGATCATGTCATCGCTCTCGGCGGCGGTGTGATCGGCGACCTCGTCGGTTTCGCTTGCTCGATCGTCAAGCGCGGCTGCAACTTCATTCAGGTGCCGACCACACTGCTCGCGCAGGTCGACAGCAGCGTCGGCGGGAAGACCGCGATCAACGTCCCCGCGGGCAAAAACCTTATCGGCGCCTTTCACCAGCCCGCGCTCGTCGTGATTGATCCGACGACGCTCGAAACGCTGCCGCGCCGCGAACTGGGGGCCGGCTATGCCGAGGTCGTCAAATATGGGCTGATCGACGACGCCACCTTCTTCGGCTGGTGCGAGGCGAATGGCGCCGCACTGCTCGCGGGCGATAGCGAAGCCCGGCACAAGGCGATCGCTCAGGGCGTCGCGGCCAAGGCGCGCATCGTCGCCGCCGACGAGCGCGAGACGCAGGACATTCGCGCGCTGCTCAACCTCGGCCACAGCTTCGGCCATGCGCTCGAGGCCGAGACGGGCTATTCGGACCGGCTGCTCCACGGCGAAGCCGTCGCCGCCGGCATGGTCCTCGCGCACCAGTTTTCGGCTGCGAAAGGGCTTTGCACGCCGGAGGATGCCGTGCGCGTGCGCGATCACCTCGCGAGCGTCGATCTGCCGCACAGTCTTGCGAGCGCGGGCGTCAACACGGGGGGCGCCGAACTCGCAGATCATATGGCGCACGACAAAAAGGTGCGCGGCGGCAAGCTGCCGCTGATCCTGACCCGCGGCATCGGGCGAAGCTTCGTCACCGACGAATATGGCCTCGATGCGGTGGCGGCGTTCCTCGACGGACAGCGCGCCGCATAGCAACGACGCGCTGGCCGCCTAGCTCTCGCTCGTCAGCCCCATCGCCTCATCTTCTTCGCGCGCGATCTTCGCCGCGAGCCGTTTGCGCCGGAATTTTTCGAGCACGCTATCGGCCTCGCGCCCGCCGCCCGGCTTGAAGCGATGATCCATGCCCGCCGACAGGTCGCCCCCGTCAAGCTGCGCCTGCAGCCGCGTTTCGTCGAGATGGCGCAACGTCGCCTCGACATCGTCCATCTCGCTTGGATCGACATCGAGATAGCGCAGCGCCGTCAGCCCCATCGCGATCGAGCTCTCGAAGACCTCGCGCACGACCGTATCGACGCCCGCGCCGTCGATCGCGAGTAGCTGGCGGCGATCGAAAACACGCATCAAAATCTTCGCATTCGGGAACGCCTCGACGATCGGCTTGAGCGCCGCGGCATCGACCGACGCATCGTCGATGCAGAAAATGATCAGCCGCGCCTCTTCGGCCCCCGCGCGGCGGAGCAGGTCGATCCGCAGCCCGTCGCCGAAATAGACTTTCGTGTCGAAGCGGCTCGACAGCTCGATCTGGCTCGGTTTCTTGTCGATCAGCGTCACCGAACAGGCGACGCCATGCAGCATTTGCGACACGATCTGGCCAAAACGGCCATAGCCGACGACGATCGCCGATCCGCGCGGCGCGCCCTCGGGATCGTCGAGATCGGGCTCGTCGGCTCCGGGCGAAAACTCCAGATTGCGCGCGAACAGCATCAGGAACGGCGTCGTCACCATCGACAGCGTCACCACCGCGCTGAACAGGCTTGCGGCCTCGGGCTCGATAAGCAGGGCGTCCGCCGCTTGCGCGAAGAGCAGGAAACCGAATTCGCCGCCCTGGCTGAGCAACAGGCCAAGGCCGAGCGCGGCCTGCCAGCTCTTTCCGAATGCCCTCACGATCAACGTCAGCACGACGACCTTCACCGCCACCAATCCGAGCGCCAGCGTCAGGACGAGCAACGGACGTTCCATCACCGCCCCGATGTCGAGCACCATGCCGACCGCGAGGAAAAAGAGGCCGAGCAGGATCAGGCGGAAGGGTTCAACGTCAGATTCGATCTCGTGCCGATAAGGCGAATCCGCGAGCATCACGCCGGCGATGAACGCGCCAAGCGCGGTCGACAGGTGCAGGCTGTGCATCAGCGCGGCGCTGGCAAGAATGGTCAGCAGCCCGACGATGACAAACAGTTCGCGCTCGCCGTACCGGCCGACGATGCGGAGCAGCGGATTGACGATGAAGCGGCCAGCCAGCACCAGTACGACGATCGCCCACAAGGTGAAGAACGCCATCTGCCACCCGGATGGTGCCGAGGGATCGGCGGGCGCGCGCGACAGCACCGCGACGATCGTGATCATCGGGACGATCGCGAGATCCTGGAACAAAAGGATCGAGAAGGCTTTCTCGCCAAAGGGCGAATTGATCCGGCCCGAGCTTTTGAGCCCCGGCAGCACCTGTGCGGTCGACGAGAGCGCGAGCGGAAGGCCGAGCGCGAGCGAGGCTGCCGGGCTGAATCCGAGCGTCAGATAGATGAGCCCGGTGAGAATGAGCCCGGTCACCACGACCTGCATCAGGCCGAGTCCGAAGATCGCGCGGCGCATGTCCCAGAGCCGACGCGGCGACAGTTCGAGCCCGACGAGGAAAAGGAGGAAGGCGATGCCCAGTTCGGCAAAGGCGAGCTTCGATTCGCCGCCGCCGACGAGCCCGAGTCCATGCGGACCGACGACCGCACCCGCGATCAGGTAACCGAGCACGGCGCCAAGGCCGAGTCGGCGAAAGATCAGCACGAATAAAGTCGCGACGCCGAGCAGGATCGCACCTTCGACCAGTGCGGTATCGGTCGCGGCCTCGCCGACCTTTTCGGCGGCTTCGGCAGCGGCAGCCGCCGTGAGCGCGAGCAAGTTCATGCCGCCGCCGCCCGTTCCTCGAGCGCGGCGATCGCGGCGTCGAAGGGCAGCAGGATCGCGCCGTGGCGTGCCGGATAGCCCTGCGCCGGTGCGAGCAGGTCGAACCCCGGCCAGTCGGGCTGCGCCCCGTCGCCCGCGAACCAGCCCGCGATCGCACCACGCGCGGCGCGCAGTTCGGCGAGGCCGATCCCCGGCGCATGGCGCGCAAGCAACGTCGCCGACGCCTGACCCAGCGCGCACGCTTCGACATGCATGCCAACGCGCGTCACACGCCCCGCATCGTCGGTATCGAGATCGAGGATGATCGCGCTGCCGCACAGCGGGGCACGCTTGCTGACTCGGTGGCGCGCATCGGCAATCGGCAGATATTCCGAGGTCGCGACCGCCAGCGCCAAAATGTCACGGTTATAGAGCGGCACGTTCATGACGCGTCCCCCTTGGCCGCCTCGGCCTCGGCCTCGCGCGCTTCGGCGCGACGCGCGGCGATCACCTTGCTCATCGCGGCACTTGTGGCGCTCAGCGCCGGATAGGTGCGGCTGTCGGTCATCCAAGCGGGGCGCTGCGCATTGCCATAACCGATGTCGTAGAGCAGCGTCACGAGCATGAAGCCGATCGACGCGATCAACAGGCCTTTGACCGCGCCGAAGCCCGCGCCCAGCCCCCGGTCGAATCCGCCAACCAGCGACGCACGGCTGCGCTGTCCCATCGCGCGCGATCCCCATTTTGCGAGCGCGAACACGCCGCCGAAGAGCAGCACGAAAGCGAGCGCCGCGGCGCCGCCCTCGGTGCCGACCCAGCCCGCGAGGAGGTCGGTGACGAGCGGGTGAAAGAAGCGCACGGCCGCGATCGCGAGGATCCACGCGAGCAGCGTCGTCACCTCCTGCACGAGGCCGCGCGAAAAACCGAGCACCGCGCCGCCGCCAACCAGCACCAGCACGACGATATCCAGAGCCGTCAGACTTCCCATTCGCCGATCGCTAGTCGCGACCGAGCATCAGGTCAACGAGTTCGCCGAGGCGTTCGAAACCCGTGACCGAAATCCCGCCGACCGCTTTCATACCTTTCGGTCCCCAACCGCGCGAGAAACCGAGCTTCGCCGCTTCGCGTAGCCGCAGCCCGTCGTGCGAAACCTGCCGCACCTCGCCCGACAGCGATAGCTCGCCGAATACGATGGCGTCGGCGGGCACCGGCCGTTCGCTGAACGCCGAGATCAGCGCCGCCGCGACCGCGAGGTCGGCGGCGGGATCGGTGAGCCGATAGCCCCCCGCAATGTTGAGATAGACTTCGGCGGCGCCCATCTGCAGCCCGCAGCGCGCCTCCAGCACCGCGAGCACCATTGCCAGCCGCCCGCTGTCCCAGCCGACGACGGCTCTACGCGGCGTCGCGCCGCTCGCCAGCCGCACCGTCAGCGCCTGCACCTCGACCAGCACCGGGCGCGTGCCCTCCAATGCCGGAAACACCACCGATCCCGGCACGTCGCGGCTGCGGTCGGTCAGGAACAGGCTCGACGGGTTCGACACCTCGCCCAGCCCTTCCTCGCCCATCGCAAACACGCCAATCTCGTCGGTGCCGCCGAAACGGTTCTTCACCGCGCGCAGAATGCGATATTGGTGGCTGCGCTCGCCCTCGAACGCCAGCACGGTGTCGACCATATGTTCGAGCACGCGCGGCCCGGCGATCGTCCCGTCCTTGGTGACATGGCCGACGAGCACGATCGCCGCGTCGCTGTCCTTGGCATAACGGATCAGCTCCTGCGCGCTCGCGCGGACCTGGCTCACCGTCCCGGGGGCGCTGTCGATCAGGTCGCTGTGCATCGTCTGGATCGAATCGATCACGACGAAATCGGCGGTCTGCCGATCAAGCGTCGCCAGGATGTCGCGCACCGACGTCGCGCTGGCGAGCGCGACCGGCGCATTGCCCAGCCCCAGCCGCTGCGCGCGCAGCCGGACCTGCGCCGCCGCTTCCTCGCCGCTGATATAGACGACCGACTTGCCCGCTTTCGCGAGCCGCCCTGCCGCCTGCAATAGCAACGTAGACTTGCCGATCCCCGGGTCGCCGCCGATCAGCGTCGCCGATCCCGCGACGAAACCACCGCCGAGTGCGCGGTCGAACTCCGCAATCCCGCACAGCATGCGTTCGGGCATTTTGCTTTCGGCATTCAGCGTTTCGAGCGGGATCGTCCGCCCGCCTTTGCTCAGGTCATGCTTGGCCGAAAACACGGTCTCGCCCGCCTCCTCGACCAAGGTGTTCCACTCGCCGCAATCGACGCATTGGCCCTGCCAGCGATAGGTGGCGGACCCGCAATTCTGGCAGACATATTGACGTTTCGCTTTGGCCATGACCGGCGCTTAACGTGAACAAAGAACGAACGCCAGTCCTTTCCGATCTTCGTCACCCCGGACTTGATCCGGGGTCCATGCGGCGCCGCGGCTATGGATGCCGGATCAAGTCCGGCATGACGAAAGGGGCGTGCGGACGGTTCATATTTCGCGCCCGTTGCTCTAGGGCGTCGTTAAACCCGAATCACCTTCCCACCAGAAAGCCCGCGCCATGAAATTCTTCGCCGACACCGCCGAAATCGCCGACATTCAGGAACTCGCCGCGACAGGCCTGCTCGACGGCGTCACCACCAACCCGTCGCTGATCGCCAAGTCGGGACGCGACTTCAAGGAAGTGACCCGCGAAATCTGCGCGCTGACCACCGGCCCGGTCTCGGCCGAAGTCGTCGCGCTCGATCATGCGACGATGATGAAAGAGGCCGAAATCCTCCGCAAGATCGCCGACAATGTCTGCATCAAGGTGCCGCTGACGATCGACGGTTTGAAAACCTGCAAGGCGCTCACCAGCGACGGCACGATGGTCAATGTCACGCTCTGCTTCTCGGCGGCGCAGGCGCTGCTTGCGGCGAAGGCCGGCGCGACCTTTGTCTCCCCCTTCGTCGGCCGCCACGACGACAATGGCTTCGACGGGATGCAACTCATCTCCGACATCCGGCTGATCTACGACAATTATGGCTATGAGACCGAAATCCTGGTCGCGAGCGTGCGCCACGGCATCCATGTGCTCGAAGCCGCGAAGATCGGCGCCGACGTGATGACCGCGCCGCCGTCGGTGATCAAGGGGCTGTTCAAGCATATTCTGACCGAAAAGGGCATCGAAGGCTTCCTCGCCGACTGGGCGAAGACCGGCCAGTCGATCTGATCCAATTCCTCCCTGTGGCGAAGCCATGGGGAGGTGCAGCGCGCAGCGCTGACGGAGGGGCCATGGCGCGAGGTCGCTGCCCCTCCACCTGCCCATCGCTACGCGACAGGGAGGATTAAAGTTGACGTAAACGTCAACCACCCGCGATACTCCCCCGAAAGGGAGAGATTCGCGATGACCGATACGACCATCCTCACGACACGCCGCGGCCATGTCCTGATCGTCACGATCAACCGGCCAGAGGCGCGCAACGCGGTCAACGCCGCCGTCCATGTCGGCATCGGCACCGCGCTCGAAACCGCCGAAGCCGACCCCGATATCCGCGTCGTCGTCCTCACCGGCGCGGGCGACAAGAGCTTCTGCGCCGGCGCCGACCTCGTCGCCCTGTCGCGCGGCGAGAGCCTTTATCCCGACGATCCAGCGCAGCAGGCGTGGGGCTTCGCAGGAATGGTTTTGCACCCCATCTCGAAACCGATCATCGCCGCCGTCAACGGCTTCGCCTTCGGCGGCGGCTGCGAAATCGCGCTGATGAGCGACATCATTATCGCCGCCGATCACGCGCAATTCGGGCTGCCCGAGGTCAAGGTCGGGCTGTTCGCCGCGGCGGGCGGCGCCTTCCGCCTCGCGCAGCAAATCCCGCGCAAGCTGGCGATGGAATATATGCTCACCGGCGACCCGATCCCCGCCTTGCGCGCCGCCGAATTCGGGCTCGTCAACCATGTCGTTCCGCTCGCCGACCTGATGCAAACCGCGATCGCGCTCGCCGAGAAGATCGCAGGCAACGCTCCGCTGTCGGTGCAGGCGTCTAAGCGCGTCGCTTTGGGGATCGACGAAGGCCGTATCGCTGCCGACGCGCCTTATTGGGAGCATAACACCCGCGAACGCGGCGTGCTGATGCGCAGCGAAGACGCACGCGAGGGCCCGCTCGCCTTCGCGCAGAAGCGCAAGCCCGAGTGGAAGGCGCGCTGACATGATGACCGATCCTGAGCGTATTCCCGTCATCATCGGGGTCGGACAGGTCAACGACCGGCCCGACGATCCCGATCAAGGGCTCGATTCGCTGGGGCTGATGGTCGCGGCGCTAGAGATCGCAGCGCGAGACGCGGGTGTCTCACTGACGGAACTCGACAGCCTCGCGATCGTCGACCAGATCAGCTTCCACCATCTCGGCAAGCTCTGCGAACCGCTCGCCGCCACGATCGGCGCCAACCCCGCAATCAACTATCAGTCCGCCGCCCCGCACGGCGACACGCCGGTTCGCCTGCTCAACGAAGCCGCGAACCGCATCGGCGCAGGCGAGATCAAACTGGCGGCAATCGTCGGCGGCGAGGCGCTGCGCACCGCCGCGGGCCGCGCCGCCAAGGCTGCGAGCGGCGAAGACAAGAGTTATAATGCAATCCGCCAGGTCGCGACGCGGCGCGAGCCCAATTACGCGCAGAAGCACGGCCTTGCGGCGCCGGTCGACGTTTATCCGCTCTATGAAAATGCGACGCGCGCCGGATGGGGTCAGAGCCTTGCCGAAGCGCAGTTCGAAAGCGCCGAAATCTGGTCGCGCTTTTCGGAAGTCGCGGCGGCCAACGACGGCGCGTGGATCCGCAAGCCGACGACGCCAGAGGACATCCTCAAAGTCGACGAACGCAACCGCCCGATCGCCTTCCCCTATTCGAAGCTGATGGTCGCCAATTCGTCGGTGAACCAGGGCGCGGGCTTCATCGTTGCGAGCCTCGCCGAGGCGTGGCGTCGCGGTATCCCCGAGGACCGCTTGATCCATATCGGCATGGGCGCCGCCGCGAAGGAGCCGGCAAGCATTCTCCACCGCGACCGTTACGACCGCAGCGTCAGCATGGAGACATCGATCACGCGCACGCTCGACCTCAACGCGATGACCGCCGCCGATTTCGATTTCGTCGAACTCTACAGCTGCTTTCCCTGCGTGCCCAAGATGGCGCGGCGCATCCTCGGCTGGCCGTGGGACCGGCCCGCGACGGTGTTCGGTGGTCTTACCTTCGGCGGCGGCCCGATCGCCAATTATATGAGCCATGCGATCGTCTCGATGGTCGACAAGCTCCGCACCGAAGGCCGCTATGGCTTCCTCTTCGCCAATGGCGGCTTTGCGACCGACAATCATTGCATTGTGCTGGGGAACCGGCCGATTGCTGCCGCCAGCTTCCCGCAGGATTTCGACTATCAGGCCGAGGCCGAGGCGAAGCGCGGGCCAGTGCCCGACCTGGTCGAGGATTATGCCGGCCCGGCGACGATGGAGAGCTACACGGTCTTCTATGGCCGTGACGGGGGGCCGAAAGCAGGGGTCGTGGTGGCACGCACGCCCGAGGGCCAGCGCACGCTCGCGCATGTCGATGTGGGTGATGCGGCTATGCTGGCGTTTCTGACCGACGGGACGCGGGAGCCCGTGGGGACGGCAGGGCGGGTCGTGCCGCTCGAAGAAGGCTTTGGCTGGCGCCAAGCATAAACTCATAAAGTCCGTTCATGTCGAGCGAAGTCGAGACACCCTGAAGGCACGCGCCCACGATGGGCATCTCGACTTCGCCCGATGCGAACTGCAATTGGTGGTCAGCTCTCCGGCCTAAATCTCGAACGAAACCCCCTGCGCCAGCGGCAGCGTGTCCGAATAATTCACCGTATTCGTCGCGCGGCGCATATAGGCCTTCCAGCTGTCCGATCCGGATTCGCGCCCGCCGCCGGTCTCCTTCTCGCCGCCGAATGCCCCGCCAATCTCGGCGCCGCTGGTCCCCAGATTGACGTTGGCGATTCCGCAATCGCTCGCGACCAGAAACCGTTCGGCCTCACGCATGTCGGTGGTGAAGATCGCCGACGACAACCCCGCCGCCACATCGTTGTGCAGCGCGATGACGGCATCCAGATCATCATAGCGCATCACATAGAGGATCGGCGCAAAAGTCTCCTCCAAGACCGGCCCGACCTGCCCCGGCATTTCGACGAGTGCGGGCTTCACATAAAAGCTCTCGCCCTCGCCGACGCGTTCACCGCCATGGACCACGCCACCCACCGCCTTGGCTGCCGCGAGCGCATCCTGCATCATCTCGTACGCCGCGCGGTCGATCAGCGGCCCGACGAGCACCTCGCCCTCCAGCGGATTGCCAACGCCGACGCTGGCATAGGCGGCCTTCAGTTTCGCAACGAAGCCATCATAGATGCTGTCGTGCAGGAACAGCCGCCGCGTCGTTGTGCAACGCTGCCCGGCGGTCCCCATCGCGCCGAACGCCACCCCGCGCAGCGCAAGGTCGAGGTCGGCCGACGGCGCGACGATCACGCCGTTATTGCCGCCCAGTTCAAGGATCGCGCGCGCGAATCGCTGCGCCAATCGCGGCGCGACGGCGCGGCCCATGCGCGTCGAGCCCGTCGCCGACACCAGCGCCACGCGCTTGTCGTCGACCAGCGCCTCGCCCGCCTCGCGCCCGCCGATCAGCAGTTGCGCCAAGCCTTCGGGCGCATCGCCGAAGCGCGCCACCGCGCGCTCGAAAATCGCCTGCGTCGCCAAGGCGGTCAGCGGCGTCTTCTCCGACGGCTTCCACACCACGCTGTTGCCGCAGACGAGCGCAAGCGCGGCGTTCCACGCCCACACCGCGACGGGAAAGTTAAACGCCGAAATCACGCCGACGACTCCCAGCGGATGCCAGACCTCCATCATCCGATGCCCCGGCCGCTCGGTCGCGATGGTCAGGCCGTATAATTGCCGGGAAAGTCCGACCGCGAAGTCGCAGATGTCGATCATTTCCTGCACCTCGCCCGCGCCCTCGGACGGGATCTTGCCCGCCTCGATCGTCACCAGCCTGGCGAGATCGTCCTTCGCGGCCCGCAATTCCTCGCCCCACAGGCGGACGAGTTCGCCGCGGCGCGGTGCCGGGACATTGCGCCAAGCACGAAACGCCGCGCTCGCTTGGCCCAGCGTCTCGTCGATCGCGGCCGCATCGACGACCCGCACCATTGCCAACTGTTCGCCGGTCAGCGGCGTCACCGACGGCATCGATCCATCGCACCACAACGCGCGTTCAACCCCCAGTCGGTCTAGGAGACTACCTATATCTTGGCCCAGTTGAACCATCGTCTGTCCCTTCATAAATGCCTTCGCGCCTTGCAACTTGTGGTTCGCCGGTTATCGCAGCGGGCGAACAATGCAAAACCGAATGGGAGAGTCGTCCGTGTCAGAATTGCCGCCGTCCGAACCTTTTGTTCCCGTTCCCGCCGACGCCGCGGCGAACACGCATTGCAGCGCCGGCGATTACGACCGGCTCTATGCGCAAAGCGTCGCCGATCCCGACACCTTCTGGGCCGAACAGGCGCAGCGGATCGACTGGATCACGCCGCCGACGAAAATTGCCAACTGGTCTTACGACCCCGTTGAAATCAAATGGTATGAGGACGGCGTCCTCAACCTCTGTCACAACGCCGTCGACCGCCATGTTGCCGCCGGTCATGGCGACCGCACCGCAATCATCTTCGAACCCGACGCCCCCGATGGCGAAACGCGCACGATCAGCTATGGCGCGCTGCTCGCCGACGTCATCCGCTTCGCGAACACGCTGAAGAAGATGGGCGTGCAGAAGGGCGACCGCATCACCATCTATATGCCGATGATCCCCGAGGGCGCGGTCGCGATGCTCGCCTGCGCGCGCATCGGCGCCGTGCACAGCGTCGTTTTCGGCGGTTTCTCGCCAGAAGCTATCCACGGCCGGATCGAGGATTGCGCGAGCGACTGGGTGATCTGCGCCGACGAAGGCCTCCGCGGCGGCAAGCATGTGCCGCTCAAGGCCAATGTCGACAAGGCGCTTGAGCGCGTCGACGTAAAGGCGGTGCTCGTCATCGCGCACACCGGCGGCGATATTGCGATGAAGGAAGGCCGCGACCATTGGTACGACGCGCTCTCGGCCGACGTCGGCGATGAATGCCCTTGCGAGCCGATGAATGCCGAAGACCCGCTCTTCATCCTCTACACCTCGGGATCGACCGGCAAGCCCAAGGGCGTGCTCCACACCGTCGGCGGCTATTCGGTCTGGACCGCCAGCACCTTCTATTATGGCTTCGATTATCGCCCCGGCGAGATCTTCTGGTGCACCGCCGACATCGGCTGGGTCACCGGACACTCCTATGTCGTCTATGGCCCGCTCCAGAACGGTGCGACGACGTTGATGTTCGAAGGCGTGCCCAACTATCCCGACCACGACCGCTTCTGGCAGGTCGTCGACAAGCATCGGGTCAACATCCTCTACACCGCGCCCACCGCGATCCGCGCGCTGATGCGCGAGGGCGACGATTATGTGACGCGCCACGATCTTTCGTCGATCCGCCTGCTCGGCAGCGTTGGCGAGCCAATCAATCCCGAGGCGTGGCGCTGGTATCATCAGATTGTCGGCAAGGGCCGTGTCCCCGTCATCGACACCTGGTGGCAGACCGAGACGGGCGGGATCATGATCACCACCCTGCCGGGCGCGCACGCGATGCAGCCGGGCAGCGCGGGCAAGCCCTTCTTCGGCATCCGGCCCGAACTCGTCGATGCCGAGGGCAACACGCTCGTCTGCGAACAGACCGGCGGCGCGGCTGAGGGAAATCTCTGCATCACGCATAGCTGGCCCGGGCAGGCGCGCACGATCTACGGCGACCACCAGCGCTTCGCCGAGACCTATTTCTCGACCTATAAGGGCAAATATTTCACTGGCGACGGCTGCCGCCGCGATGCCGACGGATATTGGCGGATTACCGGCCGCGTCGACGATGTCATCAACGTGTCAGGCCACCGAATGGGCACCGCCGAGGTCGAAAGCGCCCTCGTCCTCCACGACCTCGTCGCCGAATCCGCGGTCGTCGGCTTTCCGCACGACATCAAGGGTCAGGGCATCTACGCCTATGTCACGCTCAACGCCGGGGTCGAGCCGACCGCCGAGGTCGAGGCGGCGCTGAAACAGCAGGTCCGCAAGGAAATCGGCCCGATCGCGACCCCCGACCATATCCACCTGACACCGGGACTTCCCAAGACACGCTCGGGCAAGATCATGCGCCGCATCCTGCGCAAGATCGCCGAGAATGATTTCGGATCGCTGGGCGATACCTCGACTTTGGCCGATCCGAGCCTCGTCGACGGATTGATCGAAGGACGGAAGAACCGCTGAACGCTGGCGCCACGCGCATAGGCTCTATCATCCCTTCGTATGATTGAGCGCGCAGACGTCAGACGCCATATAGGAGGCACCCCCGAGTTCCGGCGGCCCCTCCCCCCTCCCTGGCGGCCGGAGCAACAAGGCCCGGAAGGTTACGCACCTTCCGGGCCTTCCCTTTTCCAAAATCGATTTTAGCGGTTCGAGCCCGCCAGTGCCTCGCACAGACCATCGGCCGCGAGCGCGATACGCGATTCCGCCGTCTTGCGATTGGCGGCGCTATTCTCGACGCCCCGTGTTTCGGTGTTGAACGCGAGCAGGCTGCCGACGCGCTGGTCGGGGCAGAGGCTTAGATAGGCGCGAAAGCCATTCTGGTCGCCATTATGCCCGACGAACCGCACCGCCGCGCTACGGTCGATAAAGAAGGAGAGGCCGCTCTGCGTCGTCTTCGCCATGCGCCCCTGCGTAAAATCGTCGCCCGCCGATATTTGCGGCACCCACATTTCCTCTAGCGAAGACCGTTTCAGCACCAGATCATAGTCGGCCTGACGCGCCCGATCGCCGAGCAGGAACGCGACATATTTCGCCATGTCGGGCATCGGCGAATTGAGCCCGCCGTTCGATACCGTCACCCCGGTATCGACGTCGAATGGCGCCGCGACCCGCCGGCCATCGCGAATATAATAACTATGCGAACGATGCGGCAGCAGATGCGGCGGCGTGCGGTCGAAATAGCTGGCGTGCATGCCCAGCGGCTTCAGAATATTCTTGTCGACATAGACTTCATAATCCTCGCCCGACAGGCGCTCGATCACCTGTCCCAGATAGACGATCCCGGGGTTCGAATAGCCGAAGCGACTGCCCGGTTTGAACTCGACCCGCGTGTAGGGCAGCATCGCCGCGAGTTGCGCCCAGCCCTTCGGCTCGAACGGCTGCCAATCCTGATCGCGCCACGGCCAGCTCCCGCTGCGAAATCCGGCGCTATGGCTCATCAACTGGCGCAAGGTGATCGCACCGGTGTCGCCATGGGGATTATGCACGGCCGCGAGTTCGGGCACATATCGGACGATCGGATCATCGAGCGACAACAGCCCGCGATCGCGAAGCTGCATGATAGCGATCCCGGTCATCGTCTTGGTGATCGACGCCCAATGATAGATGGTGCCGGCATCGACGGGGACATGCGCATCGGCGTCCTGCTCGCCCAAATGGTCGGCGGCAACGGTGCGGCCATCCCGCACGACATAAAAGCTGCTCCCCGCGATCTTCGCGCGGCCGGTCTCGGCGCGGTGCAGCGCGCGAAAGTCGCGCAGCGCCGCGTCGAAACGCGATTCTTCGGCTGCCGCCGGATTGGCTATCAGAACAAGTGCGGCGACAATCCAGCGCGACATGGCGATCCCTCCCGTTTAATCGTCTCGGGACGGTGGCCGAAGGCGATCAGAAATGAAAGTCGGGAAGCTCCGCCAGCGCGATCCCCAACGCCTCGGCCCAGCCGTTGGCGACACTTTCGAAATAGGGATCGTTGCGCTCGAACCGCCGCTCGCGCACCGTCGTATAATCGTCGCGCTCGTGGATTTTGAGGTCGATCGGCAGGTCGACGCCGGCATTGGCGCGGATAGTCGAATCGAACGACACACAGAGCAATTTTACCGCGTCCTCGAACGACATCGCGGGGTCATAGGAGCGCACGATGATCGGCCGGCCATATTTGGTTTCGCCGATCTGGAAGAAGGGATTGTCCTCGCCCGCCTCGATGAAATTGCCTTCGGGATAGATCAGGAACAGGCGCGGCTCGGCACCCTTGATCTGCCCGCCGACGATCAGCGAGGCGCGGAACAGCGAATCCGCGGCAGATTGGCCCTCGTCATTGTGGCGCATCACGATGTGGCGCAGCGTTTCGCCGATGATCGTTGCGACCGCGAACATCGACGGCGCGGCGAGGATCGAGGGGTGCCGTTCCTCGGGCGCCTTGGTGCGCTCGTCGAGCAGGCTGACGACCGCCTGCGTCGTCGCGAGATTGCCCGCCGACATCAAGGTGATCACGCGCTCACCCGGCAGGTGCCAGCTGCGCATCTTGCGGACCTGCGAAATGTCGTCGACACCCGCGTTGGTGCGGGTGTCCGACATGAACACCAGCCCCTTGTTCAAACGCATGCCAACGCAATAAGTCATCGAATCCCGTTTTCCCCGCCCGGAAAGTCCTGATCGCCCAAAAAACCTGGTGCCCCGCCCGCTTATTGCTGGACCTGCAATTGAACAACCAGATTTTCCTGCGCCGCACCATAGCGCATGCCGCGAACCGGCGCCGCGTCGCGATAATCGAGCCCCGTTGCGACGCGGATATAACGCTGGTCGGGCGAATGGCCGTTGCTGACGTCGAAGCCGATCCAGCCGATATGCTCGAAATGCGCCTCGGCCCACGCGTGGGTCGCATCCTGATGCGTCCGGTCGTTCATCATCAGATAGCCCGACACATAACGCGCCGGATGGCCAAGGTGGCGCATCGCGGCGATGAAGATATGTGCATGATCCTGGCACACTCCGCCTTCGGCACCGAGCGCCTGTTCGGCAGTCGTACCCGCATCGGTAAAGCCGATCCGGTACGCGAGCTTGTCGATGATCAGCGCCGACAGCGCATGCGCGCGCTCGATCTCGTTACCGAAGTCGCGGCCGAGCGTCGCAATCAGCGAGCGAATCCCACGCCCCGCGCGCGTCAGCGGCGTCGGGCGCAAAAAGGTCCAGAGCGGCATGGCGCCGCGGTGCTGCCCGATCACCCCGTCCCATGTTTCGAGTTCGATCGTCCCATGGCAGCGGACGATTAGCTCGCTCGTTCCGCCATGCACCGCGATCAGGTCGACGCCATTGCCATGATGGTCGGAATAGTGGAGCTGTTGCGACCCGCCCTCGACCTCGATCGCCCAGTCGAGAATATGCTGCTGCCCCGGGCGGTCCTTCGGCGTCAATTTCAGCTGCTGCAGCGCGTAGCTGACCGGTGCATCATATTGATAGCGGGTGGTATGATCGACGCGCAGCTTCATTCGACAAACCTGTAATCGCGCTCGACCTGCCGCGCGAGGTTCGCAGTATCGCGCAGGAAGCCGGTCACATATTGGTGGAGCCCACCGTCAAAGATCGACTGGATCGGGGCGTTGAGTTTGTCATGGACCAAGGCGTGCGCCATTCGCCGCGCGTCGGTTTCCTCGCCATAGTGACGCTGCAGTTCGTTCAGGTGATTTTCCATCCGTTCGCTGCAAAAGGTCAGGCTGCGCGGCATCTGGCGGTAGAGGATCAGGAACTCGGCGATCTTCAGCGCGCTGATCTCCGCCCCGTACAGCCAGCGATAGGCGCGGTGCGCCGACACCGACCGCAGGATCGTCTCCCACTGCACATTGTCGATCGAGGTGCCGATATGCGCGACCGACGGCAGCAGCAGATAATATTTGACGTCAAGGATACGCGCGGTGTTGTCGGCGCGTTCGAGATAGGTACCGAGCAGCGCAAAATGATAGCCGTCGTTACGCAGCATCGTGCCGTTGAGTGCTCCGCGCACCTGCGCGCTTTGCTGGCGGATCGTCGTCAGAACATCGGGCAGATCATCCTCGCGCACCTGCCGCTTGAGCAGCGCGACTAGCGTCATCCAGCTCGTATTAACCGCCTCCCACGTCTCGCGCGTCAGCGCGGTGCGCGCCGTGCGGGCATTGTCGCGCGCCTGGCGGATAACCGACAAGATGCTCGAAGGGTTGGCGGGATCGCGAAGCAGGAAATCGATGACCCGCGCCGAACTGTAATCGCCATGCGCCGACTTGAACGCCTGGTTGACCCCTGCGGTCACAAGCACCGATTTCCACTCGGCGGCAGCGGTGCTCGACCGCGTCAGCGCGATGCGAAAGCCCGCGTCGATCAGGCGCGCATTATTCTCACTGCGTTCAAGGTAACGCGCCATCCAGAAGAGCGCGCCAGCGGTCTTGCCTAGCATCTAAGCTCCTCCCCTTCAGGGGAGGGGCTGGGGTGGAGTTTCGCGGCGTAGAGCAAGGCCGACAGACCCCACCCCGCTGCGACTAGGGAGCAAGCTCCCAAGTCTCGCTGCCCCTCCCCTAAAGGAGCGGGGCTGACGAACAGAAGATCGCCTATCCCCATCAATCCTCCAATACCCACGTATCCTTCGTGCCGCCACCCTGGCTCGAATTCACCACCAGCGATCCCCGCGTCATCGCAACGCGCGTCAGCCCGCCCGGCGTGATCGTGATCCCCTGCGGCGACATCAGCACGAAAGGACGCAGGTCGACGTGCCGCGGCGCGAGGCCCTTCTTTGTAAAGATCGGCACGGTCGACAGCGACAGCGTCGGCTGCGCGATATAATTGCCCGGGTTCGCTTCCAGCTTGGCGCGGAAAGTCGCTAGTTCCTTCTTGCTCGCGGCGGGGCCGACGAGCATCCCGTAACCGCCCGACCCGTGAACTTCCTTGACCACCAGTTCGGGTAGCCGGTCGAGCACTTCGCGCAGATGCTCGGGGTCCGAGCAACGCCACGTCGGCACATTGGGCAGCAACGCCTTTTCGCCCGTATAAAATTCGATGATGTCGGGCATGTAGCTATAGAGCGCCTTGTCGTCGGCGATCCCCGTGCCCGGCGCGTTGGCGATGGTGATGCCGCCGGCGCGATAGACGTCCCAGATGCCGGGCACGCCGAGCATTGAGTCCGTCCGGAAATTCAGCGGGTCGAGGAAATCGTCGTCGACGCGGCGATAGATGACGTCGATCGCCTTATAGCCCTGCGTCGTGCGCATTGCGACGCGCCCGTCGACGACACGCAGGTCATGCCCCTCGACCAGTTCGGCGCCCATATGGTCGGCGAGGAAGCTGTGTTCATAATAGGCGCTGTTGTGGATGCCGGGGGTCAGCACCGCGACCGTCGGGGTGCCGCCACACGCGGGCGGGGCGCAGGCGGCGAGCGATTTCAGCAGGTTGATCGGATAGTCGCTGACCTCGCGCACGGGCACTTTGGCGAACAGCTCGGGGAACATCTGGAGCATCGTTTCGCGGTTTTCAAGCATGTAGGACACGCCCGACGGGGTGCGCGCATTATCCTCGAGCACATAGAATTCATCGGCGCCGGTACGCACGATGTCGGTGCCGCTGATATGCGTGTAGATACCGCCGGGCGGATCGAGCCCCATCATCATCGGCAGGAAGGCCTCGTTCCCGGCGATCAACTCGACAGGAACCCGTCCGGCGCGAAGGATCTCCTGCCGATGATAAATGTCGTAGAGGAAGGCATTGAGCGCGCGCACGCGCTGTTCGATGCCGCGCGACAGGCGGCGCCATTCGCTGGCCGAGATGATCCGCGGCACGACGTCGAAGGGGATCAGCCGCTCGTCGCCGTCGACGGCGCCATAGACGTTGAAGGTGATCCCGGTGGTGCGGAACAGCGCTTCGGCCTGCACCGCCTTGTGCTGGATGCGCGCCACATCCTCGGCCTCGAACCACCCGCAATAATCACGATAGGGCGACCGGGTCGCGCCCTCCTGGCTCGTCATTTCGTCGAAAAATGAAATGCGCCTGCCCTTTCCACGCAACATGCCGTCATCCACCGCGCCGGAAGGCGCAGCCCACCATGTCCCTGCTGCTGCGTCGCCCGCCTGCTACATGGCCACCGGGCTTATCGCAAAGATGCTAATCGTGCCCGCGTGCCTTGGCAAGCGGGCACGTGAAGCACCGTGTTACCGTAACTTCAAAGACTTGCCGCACGCCCGAAAGCGTCCGGCAAAAGCATCAAATCGCGCCGTGGCAATGCTTGTATTTGCGGCCCGAACCGCAGGGGCAAGGCGCGTTGCGGCTGATGTCGAGCGCCGCATAGGGATTCTCGCCCTCGGGCAGGTCGGGACGCGGGATCTGCATCGGCGGCAGCGTGTTCGCAATCACGCCCAGATCGCCGCCGTCGATGTCGGCGCTGTTGTCCTCGCCGGTGAACGGATCGATGTGCGTCGTCAGGAAATCGGGCAAGTCGGGCAGCGGCAATGCCTCGGGCTCTTCGAAGCGCAGGTCGATGCGCGCGACGGTGCGCGTCACATCCTCACGGATGTTCTGCAACATGCGTTCGAACAGCGCGAACGCTTCCTGCTTATATTCGTTGATCGGCTGCTTCTGCGCATAGGCGCGCAGGAAGACGACC
The DNA here is from genome assembly GCF_000803645.1 of Sphingopyxis fribergensis. Lineage (NCBI taxonomy): Bacteria > Pseudomonadati > Pseudomonadota > Alphaproteobacteria > Sphingomonadales > Sphingopyxidaceae > Sphingopyxis > Sphingopyxis fribergensis. The sequence continues at coordinate 3,474,363 of NZ_CP009122.1, forward strand.
TGGCGCAGCGCGTCGAGGGTCGAGAGATGCTCTTTCCAGTGATGATCAAGCGTCTGGAGCAGCACCGATTTCTCGATGCCTTTCCATGTTTCCTCGTCGACCAGCGCCGCCTTTTCGGCCGCAACCGCATCGGCCTGCGCCTGGATGCGCTCCTCGAACATTTCGGCGTCGACTGCGTCTTCCTGCATCCACGCATCGATCGGCGGCGACAGGTCGAGGATATTCTCCACCCGCTCCTTCATCTGTTCGATGTTCCACTGCTCGGGATAGCTGCCCGGCGGGCATGCGTCGGCAACGATCGAATTCACCGTTTCAGCGCGCATCGCGGTCATCACTTCGTCGACGGTCTCGCTGTCGATGATCTCGCCGCGCTGTTCATAGATGACCTTGCGCTGGTCGTTCATGACGTTGTCATATTCGACGACCTGTTTGCGGATGTCGTAGTTGCGCGCCTCGACCTTTCGCTGCGCGGTCTCAATCGCCTTCGACAGCCACTTCGACCCGATCGCCTCGCCATCCTCCAGATTCTTGTTCATCATCTTGGAAAAGAGCGTGTCGGGGCCAAAGATGCGCAGCAGGTCGTCGTCGAGGCAGAGGTAGAATTTCGACAGGCCGGGGTCGCCCTGACGCCCCGAACGCCCGCGCAGCTGGTTGTCGATGCGGCGGCTTTCGTGGCGCTCGGTCGCGAGCACGAACAGCCCGCCCGCGGCCTTCACCGCTTCGCGCTCGGCCGCAACCTCGTCGCGGATGCGCTGTTCGGCGGCATCGCGTTCGGGGCCTTCGGGCATGTCCTTCAGCTCGTCGTCGATGCGGAATTCTTCGTTGCCGCCGAGTTTGATGTCGGTGCCGCGGCCCGCCATGTTCGTCGCGATCGTGACCGCGCCGGTGCGGCCCGCCTGCGCGACGATATGCGCCTCGCTTTCGTGGAAACGCGCGTTGAGGACGCTGTGCGGTACGCCCTCCTTTTCAAGGAAGGAGGACAGCAATTCGGACTTTTCGATCGACACGGTGCCGACGAGTACCGGCTGGCCGCGTTCGTTCGCCTCGCGGATCGTCTTGGCGATCGCGCCGAACTTGTCGGTGATATTCTTGTAGAATTCATCCTCGTCGTCGACGCGCGCGATCGGGCGGTTGGTCGGGATGTTGACGACATTCATCTTGTAGATGTCGAAGAATTCGGCGGCTTCGGTCGCCGCGGTGCCGGTCATGCCCGACAGTTTGGGATACATGCGGAAATAATTCTGGAAGGTGATCGACGCGAGCGTCTGGTTCTCGGGCTCGATCTGCACACCTTCCTTGGCTTCGACCGCCTGATGCAGGCCGTCGGACCAGCGGCGCCCGTCCATCATGCGGCCGGTGAACTCGTCGATGATCACCACCTTGCCGTCCTTGACGATATAGTCGGTGTCGATGCGGAACATCTGGATCGCCTTCAGCGCCTGATTGACGTGATGCACGACCTGCGTGTTCTCGATGTCGTAGAGGTTGCTGCCCTGAAGCAGGCCCGCCTCCTCGAGCAGCCGTTCGACATGTTCGGTGCCGTCTTCGGTCAGGTTGATCGACTTGGACTTTTCATCCTTCTCATAATCATCCTCGGTGAGCTTCAGAACGACCTCGTTGACGCGGATATACAGCTCCGACTTGTCGTCGGTCGGACCCGAGATGATCAGCGGGGTGCGCGCTTCGTCGATCAGGATCGAATCGACCTCGTCGACGATGCCGAAATTAAAGGCGCGGTGGACCATCTGCTGGCGATCGAACTTCATATTGTCGCGGAGGTAATCGAAGCCCAGCTCGTTGTTCGTCGCATAGGTGATGTCGCTGTTATAGGCGTCGCGGCGCTGCGTCTCGTTGAGGTTCGGGACGATGATCCCGGTCGTCAGGCCCAGGAAGCCATAGACGGTGCCCATCCATTCGGCGTCGCGCGTCGCGAGATAGTCGTTGACGGTGACGACATGGACGCCCTTGCCCTCGAGCGCGTTGAGGTAACAGGGCAAAGTCGCCATCAGCGTCTTGCCTTCGCCCGTCGCCATTTCGGCGATCTCGCCGCGGTGGAGAACGACGCCGCCGACCATCTGAACGTCGAAATGGCGCATGCCGAGCGTGCGAACCGCCGCCTCGCGCACCGTGGCAAAGGCTTCAGGAAGGATGTCGTCAAGCGTCTCGCCGGCTTCGAGGCGGCCCCGGAATTTCTGCGTCTGCGCCTGGAGCCCGGCATCATCAAGCGCCTGCATCGCGGGTTCGAAGGCGTTGATCTTGTCGACGATCTTGCGGATCGAGGCGACATAACGGTCGTTGGACGAGCCGAACAGGCTCTTGGCAAGGCCAGCAAACATCGAATTTTCCTTGGTATTTGAATGAATGGGCGGCGCTCGGGCCGCGCGAAAATATATGAAAAATGCCCCCTGACGGGGCGGCGCCTCAAGAAAGGCGCTGAAACCTGGCGCTATTCGAGCGCGCGGTCGCTGCCGGTGAGAATGCCGGGAAGGTGCGGCGCAGCGGCCTTGCGCGGTTTTCCGCTACCGCTCGATACGCGCCGGGTCGGCGTCGTGGTGGACGGACGACGTTCGGCATCACTTGCTTCGGCCTTGCCCGCCGTTTCGGCGAACATGACCAACGCCCCCATCGCCGCCGGAACGGCAGGCGCGGCAACGGCACGGTCGGCGGTAGCCAGACCGGTCAGTAATGCCAAAAGGGTCAGCAACAGCCGCAAGAATCGCCCCTAACTACGTCCGGAGCCCGAATTATTGCGCCCCGTTCCCTGAATATAGGGTGAAAGCCGCGCGACGTCCAGAGTTCGCTGTTCACTTGGCCGCGGCGGGCGCGTCCTCGATCGTCAGCTCGCTCTGCAAAATCACACGTTTTGCGACCTTCTTGCCATTCTCATCAACGAAGGGCTGGTAACGTGCCTGCGCCCCAAACGTGTCACAGGGTGTCATGCCGTTCGGCGCGGCGCCGAATTTTCCGGTGTTCGAAAAGCGGCAATCGACAACGCGGCCGTCGGCGCCCACTTGCACCGTCATCGTCGCGCTGCCCGGCTCGCCCAACGGGAAAGCGGCGCTGGATGGAATCGACACGCCAGCGTCACCGCCCGTGCCCTCGCGCGGCAGCGACCATTGGAATGTCGCCGCGACAATCCCCTTCGTCGGCTTGCCGTCGCTGTCGAGCGCCGGCAGGAATTTGCCTTCACTGCGCATCAGGGCGCACGCTGCCTCGTCGAGCGTCGCGGACAGGCTGCTTTCGTTGACCTTGCAACCCGCGACCTGTCCGGCGCTATCGATGTTGAGTTCCATATGGACCACGCCCTCCTCGCGCGCAGCGCGGGCGGCAGCCGGATAGTGCGCCGCGGGATCGATGCGCTTGAATGCGTCGTCGGGGATTGCACCGCGCGGCCAGCTTTCCTGTGCCGGATCGAGCCCAAAGCCAGCCACCGCTACCGGATAAGTGCCTTTCCCGGGAATCTGCCAGCGTATCCGGTTGCTGTAGGTCCCCCCGACGGCCTCGCCGCGCGCGTTGCGCCCTGGCGTAAAGCGCGCGCGTTGCATGATCAATTGGCACGTCACCGCATCGAGATCGCCGTGGCCGCTCGGCGCGATGATGTCACAGCCCGTGGGCAGACCGTCGGCGCCGATCGTCAGCTGGAACCCCGTCGTTCCCTCGCGCTCCTCGCGCATCGCGCTGGCCGGATAATCGTCGTTCGTGACCCAGCTTCCCGGATTGGTCGCCGGTGCCATCCCCTTTTCCACGTCTGCGGCGTCTCCTTGCGCCGCGGCGAGCGCCAGCACGATCGCCATCCCCGGTTGCAACATCGCCTCCATCCCCTTCATCCCAATTGCGGGTTCAAGCCCCTTACTTCTATCAGAAAGCTCTTCGGCTTTTTGAACAATTTGCTCTTCCGATCGACCTTCAGCCCGACCGTTTCGGCGAGCTCCATCACGAAATGGACGCAATTGCGCTTGTTCAGGCTATAGCTCGGCTGCTCGCGGTCGCGCCATTCGGCAACCTTGGCCAACACCCGCGCATAGGTCGCATCGTCGACGGTCACGTCGAACTGGCGATCGCTCTTCGCGATATAATCGGCTTCGGACGATTCCACCTTGCCCTTCACCGATCCCAAAAGGATCGCCGGGCTGACCGAGACGGCGGTGAAACCATAATTGGCGTCGACCGCCTCGCCCGTCGCGTCGACCGTCCCCTTCATCACGATGAAGGCGTGCGGAAAACGATCCCCAAAATCATGACTGTAAAAGCTCACCACGACCTCGGCGCGCGCCGGGGTGGCGAGGCCCGCGCACAGCATCAACAGCGAAAATATGAAAAAACGGAGGCCGCGGGTCATCCTTGCCCTCTTAGCGAGCGGAGCTTCGCCTTGCCAAGCCGCGATTGCCGCTTGACGGAAACGTCAACTTCGCATCTTGTCGCGCTGACATCAATGTAAGGGGGGCTCCGTGGCAAGAAAGGCGATTTTCATCACCGGGGGCGGATCGGGCATCGGCCGCGCGGTGGCGCGCCATTTTGCCGGTCAGGGCTGGTTCGTCGGCATCGCCGACGTCAACAGCACCGGGATCGATGAAACCGCCGCGCTGCTCCCGGCAGGCGCCTCGTCGCGCCATGTGATGGATGTTCGCGATCGCGACCAGTGGCAGGCCGCGCTCGACGCCTTCGCCCTCCAAAGCGGCGGCCGCCTCGACGTGCTGTTCAACAACGCCGGCATCGGCACCGGCGGCCAGTTCGCCGACATGCCGCCCGCCGAGGCCGACCGGCTGATCGCGATCAATTTCGGCGGCGTCGTCAACGGCATCTATATGGCGCTGCCGCTGCTGCGCGCGACCCCCGGATCGACGATCCTCAACACCGGATCGGCGTCGGGCTTTTACGGCGTCGCGGGCCTCGCCATCTATTCGGCGACCAAATTCGCGGTACGCGGCCTGACCGAGGCGCTCGAGATCGAGTTCGCCAAGCACGACATAAAGGTCCGCTCGCTGATGCCGGGCTTCATCGACACCCCATTGCTCGACCAGGTCAGCGCCGACAGCAACGAACCGGCGCGCAATCGCCTGTCCGACAGCGGGTTCGAAATCATCCCCGTCGAACGCGTCGCCGAGGCGGCGTGGGGGGCGGTGCACGGCACGAGTGTCCATACAACGGTCGGCAAGATGGCGAAGCGGCTCTCGCGCCTCGCGCGCTGGTTCCCTGGCCTGATCGTCCGCCAGTCGAAGAAGATCGACGGGCTGGGGACGGCGGGGCATTGAGTTTTTGAAGCGAAAGCTCGGTGTCGGTTTTGGGGTGGGAAGCCGACGTTCGCTGACTGTCTTTCGTCATCCCGGACTTGATCCGGGATCCATGACGACGGTGCAGCTGTGGATCCCGGATCAAGTCCGGGATGACGATGATGGGTAGATCCGCAACCGGTCGTTAGCAGACTGCCGACCGCAACCTATTTCACCGCCCCGCACGTCACCGACCCGCTGCCGACATTGCGCACCGTACAGACCGGTTTCCCCAGCACCACGGTCTTGCCGATCCCGCGCGCGGTGATCGCCGCGCTCTTGACCGCGCGCAAGATGTGATCGCCCGCGCCCTCGCTGTCGCTGATCAGCTCGTCGACCGCGAGCGCGCCGGCGTCGACCGCCCCCGCCCCCGACAGCGTGATCTGCGCATTCTTGGCGGCCCCGCCAAGGGTCATTGTGCCGTTCCCGACCATCGCAACCGACAGGCGATCGGCACCGATCTGGCCGACGGTCAGCCGTCCGGGTCCGCGCAAGCCGACCATCGCGCGCTGCCCCTGCAACTTGTCGATCTGAAGCGACCCCGCACCCGCGAGCGTCGCCGAGTTCAGATTGGCGGCGTTGACGCGAACCACCACCGGCCCGCGCGGACCGCGGCGTTTCTCGTCGCCCGCGAACTGGCGCTGGCTGATCACCAGCTTGCCGTTAGCCGCCTCGACGCTCAGCCGATCGAGTGCATCCTGCGGCCCGCTCGCCACGGCGCTGACGGGCGTACGCGTGACGACCTCGACCGTCACATCGGCGCTCACGTCGATCGCCTCGAAGCTGGTAAGGCCATAGCGCTTTTCCGCCGCCAATGCGGGGGCGGAGGCAAGCAGGGCGGTGGCCGCAATCGCGGCGCATCTTATGGCAAATGTCATGGTGCCGCCTTACCCCGTTCGGGCGGGCGGCACCAGCACGGCATTATTTGCAGGTCGCAGTGCCCGATCCCATCTGGCGCGTCGAACAGCTCGCCCCGCCGGTCAGCGTCACATCGCCCGATCCGAGGATCCGGATATCGGCCTTGCCGGTCGCCTGCGCGTCGACATTGCCCGACCCGGTCACCGACACTTCGAGCGTCGTCGCGACGAGCCCGTCGGCGTCGATGTCGCCCGATCCCGTCACGCTGAGTTCGCCCGATCCGATCGTGCCGCTGGCAATCTCGATGTCGCCCGAACCCGACACTGTGATGTCGGCACGCTTGCCCGTCAGCTTCGCGACCTTGAGGTCGCCCGAGCCGGTGACCACTGCCTCGACCGCGTCGCCGTCGACGGCATCCGCGTCGATCGTTCCCGATCCGGTCAGCCGCACCTTGGTCAGTCGCGGCATGGTGATCGCGATATCCAGATCATCGTCATCACGGTTCGAGAAGCTCAAGCCGTCGCGTTTGCGTCCGATCGACAGCTCCGGTCCGTCGAGCTTGATTTCCAGCCGGTCGAGCGTCGCCTTGCGGCCGCGCGCGGTGATCGAAAATTTGTCGCCCCGGCGGATGGTGACATCGTCGGGACCTGCAACCTTGACAGCGGTAAAGCCGGTAAGGTCATAGGTCTGGGTCGTGATCGGCCCGGCGCTGGTCGGCCGCTCGGCCTGCGTGTCATTGCTCGGCGCCGCGCCGTTGCAGCCGGTCACAAGCACCAGCGGCAAAATCGCCATCATCCAGTTCCGCATCATCAATCTCCTTTGTGTATTGCTTGCATAACACACGTGTCCGGCGCTGTCCAGCAGCCTTGCCATCTTGTCGCCACCTTCGGCGTCCAGAGGTACGATTCTCCCCCGAAACCGAAAGCCAGACCATGAGCGTAGCCTTTCGCCGCGTGAGGCTCCGGTAATAAAATTACAAAATAACCGCATGATAACGTTAGAAAATGCTGATTTTAGCGATTTTCAGCGGGATATTTTACGTTGCTGGGTGCGCCCTTATGCGAAAGTGGGATACGCCGGGATACGAGCCCAAGAAAACCACGTAATTCCAGTCACTTGCAGCCGACCTTAGCCTTTCAGATTGAAAGGGTTGATCGCGCGTCAAGCGCACTCTGCCTATCGTGAAATGCCGGCCTTCAATCGACGACGATGGAGCACCATCGCGTTTTTCCGACCGGACCATGATGAATCCACAACGGCCGCTTCGCTCAGCTTGCCGATCAGCGAGGGGAGTAGCCGCAGCTTTTCCACCGCCGTGGTTGCGCTTGCCTCTTCCTGCTCAAGATCAGCGATGCCCTTCGCCCGGCGATGGGGAACCTCTCGGCCCCTTTTGGTCTTCGCGACACCGGTGAGCACGCGCGGTTGGCCCGGCGAAAAATTCTTCAGTTTGTGTGTGCGGAGGCCATAGAGCGCGACGATTTTGGCGGCTTCCCGCTGCAATTCTCGATTGGCGAATTTTCCGGTGATTGACATGTCATCGACATACAGCGTGAATTCGCAGCCGAGCCTCTTCGCTGCTGCGTCGATCTCATCGAACATGGGCTTGTAGGCCCAAAATGACAGAATGGTGCTAGCGTTACCGCCCGTGGGCAGATGCCCATCGTAGGTAAGCAACCGCCGCGCGCGGGATGCTACATCCGCCGGATATTCCAACGTCTCTTCAAAAAACCGCTGAACATAATGGGAGCTCGATGATGGGAAAAATTTCTGCACGTCGAGTTTTATGCAAGCCTGTTCCGCACCGTGCTGGTTGGCGTTGGTTATGTAGGACCGGCCTTTGACGCCGGAGTGCAGATAGTCGGGCGTCTCGATTTGAGCGAGGAGACGCGCAAAACGCTGCTGGACCAGTTTCAGTTGAGGCTTTGGCTCCTCGATAGTGCGGTTCGATTTGCGATCATGCCGAACGAGGTAATTGCTATCACCAAAATCCAACAACCGCTCGAGGGTCGAGCGTGGGATAAGGAGCATCTCGGCCAAGCGGCGAGGCGAGGTCAATTTGAACACCGCGCTGCCGCGGAGCGGGACTCTCTTATGCGTGCTCATGCTCGTCTCGCTCCGCTGTTACGGTAGCAATCCAATCGAGCATCTTGAGGGTCTTCCCGGCCACGAAGGTCCGAGTTTTTTCCGCGGGCGAGGAGGTAGCCGCTTGTTCGGCAAAGAACAGGAGCGACGATAGGGGGATCGAGAAGGCGGTCGCGTATTTCTCCAACACCTCCATCGTGACCTTCTTATCGCCACGTTCGAGTTCGGTGATGTAGGATTTCGAGAGCCCGACACGATCCGCGGTTTGCGTCTTGTTGAGGTCGTGGAAGACCCGAACCAGCCGCAGCGCTTCGTTGAGCATCATGCGTTCCTTCCGTTATGACGCCTAGAAGTGACGGAACATTTCGAGGACCCCGTTGATCAGTTTCACGATGGCAGTTGCCATCTTGATCAGCGACATCAAGACAAGGCGGTTCCGTAGAACCTTCTTGAGGCTCCACCGCACTGCCTCAGCAATGCGACGGCCCGCCTGTCGTCCGTACTTCCACAACCCGGCGTCTGGGCTCTTTTTCGGCAAATTAGCCATCATAGTGCTCCCAGACTCTCGCCCGGCCGAATTGCCGGACGATCTGCACACAGCCTGAGAGCGGATCAGGGTTGAGGTTCAACTCCTAGGCGCACACTGCACAAGAGATATTCAAAAATTGAATAACTCAGTACCGGGTCAGCTTCGTCTCTCCGGACGCCGGGACGCCGAGAGAGGTGTTGGCTATGTGGTAAAGGCTGCGAGGCCTTCACTGACGGCGAACCGTCACGCTTTTGGTGCAAAATCTCCATTACCAAGACGCTGAGGACCCTATACGCGGCCAGTTCGCGCATTGCAAGCAAAAGTTCGCCAGTGGCGAACTTTCGGTTAGCGGCCGAATTCGGTCAGGCCGCATTTATCCGCCAGCGGCTGAAGTTGCCTCTTCAATCGGATTTAACAGCTCAATAGGCTCTGCTCCCAGAGGCCGGCTCAATTCGTGAAGAGTCAAAACCGTCGGATTGCGGCGTCCGCGCTCAAGGCTGCTCAGATACTGCTGGCTAACCCCAGTGAGCTCCGACGCCTGCTCCTGCGTCAGTCCGCGGGCAGTTCGCAACCTTTTGAAGTTCAACCCGACCTGGAGGCGCACGTCCATGGTGCGGACCCTGCCGGAATGGAGGGTTGAACATTATCAACTATAATATGTATTGGCGATGAGGTGATGCGGGTGTTTGGCCGCACTTGTCTGGGGTTGCACTACATGAAAGACGATTTTTCATTTGAGGCTCAATTTGGAAGCGCGACGGATCAGACC